>NZ_RHLQ01000031.1 GCF_003711845.1 Lysinibacillus halotolerans | reverse complement strand
ACTATGACCTCTGCTGACTTCTGACAGTTCAGCTACTTGTCTCCAAGTAGGTTATGAAGGGTACTTCACGTTTCTGTCAGACCTCCCCGGGTAAGCGTATGCACTTTCACACCATCTATCCTCCTCATTTACTTGATATGACCTTCGACAGAAGGACTTTGTTTTGTAATGCAAACTCATTCAATCATACCTAGCCTTATATGAGATTCGTGTTCCTCGGACCGGTGTTTTGCCTCCAGCTTCCTTCAGATTCCGCGTCGCCACGGACACCCTTGCTCTTAGCTAACCTCTACTTCAGTCTTCGGGGTTCGGGACTTGCACCCTATAGTTCATAAGCATGCCGGGCGCACATTAAAAAGAAGCAGAGATAAAATCTCTACTTCTTTCCTATTAGTCTTTCAATTTTAGCTGAAGATCTTCAATAACATATACTTGTTCAGCTACCCGTTCAATAAATGTACGATCATGGGAAACGAGTATAATCGTCCCTTCATAAGCGTTTATAAAGTTTTCTAATGCTTCAATTGCTTGAATATCTAGAAAGTTGGTCGGTTCGTCTAACAATAAAATATTATACTCTCCTAAAAATAATTGGCATAGTTTCAAACGAATTGCTTCGCCACCACTTAATGACTTAACATTTTTCTGAAGATCTGTGCCGCCAAACTGCATGGAATGTAAAACACTACGCAAAAGTCCTTCATCGTAACCCGAACTGTTTTTTACCATTTCCCAAACGGTTTCATCCATTATAAATTGATAGCTCAATTGATGAAAATATCCAATTCTCGCTTTTGGAGAAATGGTTAATTCAGAAGCCTTGTTTGCAATTTGTGAAAGCAACGTACTTTTCCCACTACCATTACTACCCGTAATCGCGACTGTCTTACCAAGAGGTAGCTGGAAACTGGTTTCATTTAGTAATACTTTATCCTTAACTTGAAGCGTAAAACGATCAGCCATAATTGGAAACTTATTATGCAACTCTATCGCTTTTGACTGCCGAAAAACGATTGGTCTATCTTCTTTAACCGCTTCCACTTCTTGTAGTTTCTCCATTCGTTGTTCGATAGCCTTTGCTGCTCGCTGAATTGATTTTTGACTTGTACCTTTCGATTTGGTCATAAAGGACTTATTTGGCTTAGCTTTTGCTTCTTTTTTCGACAGGCGACCAGCTTGCGCAACCTTTTCTGCTTTTTTCATTTTTTCTTGCGCAGCTTTTTCAAGACGCCCCTTTTCTTTTATAAACTGTTCATGGGCTTGCCTTTGCAGTTGCTGTTCTACCTTTTTTTGTGCCAAGTATTCACTATAATTCCCCGAATATACATGAACTTCCCCTTCTTCAATTTCCCAAATGGTTGTCACTAGTTCATCTAAAACAGCCCGATCATGACTAATTAAAACGAGAGCCCCATAGTAATACTTCAATTCATCAAGTAAAAAGGAAATACCTTCTTGATCTAAGTGGGTTGTTGGTTCATCAATGAGTAACGCTTCATAATAGTGGGTAAACAATTGGGCAAGTTTCAATCGGGTTTGCTCCCCACCACTTAACTGATGGGAATCTTTTGGAACACCTAACTTTCCAAGTAACGCCACGTCCGCTTCAATGGTTGATGGGGCTTCCAGTTGTTCAAAGTATCCACTCTCTATATGACGGTGAATTTTACCTTTTGCTGGTTGGACGATACCTGCTAATAATTTTAGTAAAGTGCTTTTCCCTGCACCATTTTTACCGACAATTCCGATTCGGTCAAATTGATGTATCGCTAATCTTTCTATCTTTAAAATTTCTTTATCTAAAAAAGTTACTTCTACTTGTTGTAATTCAAAACAAATTTGTTCCATCTTTGCTACCTCCGAAAAATAGTTTTTTCGTATCGATAGCTAGAATCGATACGAGCTTCAATGCCAAGCTCGTATCAATAAAATAATAAAAATTGCATTGTCCTTCCTCCAACTCATTTAATATGTTAGTAAACAACAAAAAACACAGGCGGCATGCCTGTGTTTTAGAGTAAAGGGAAACCATCTTCCATTAATGTAGAAATTTCTCGATTATAACTAATGAAAAAAGGTAGAAAAATCTACCTTTCTAATTAATCATATGAACTACTTTTAAAGTAGTTATGAAAATACATCGCTCATTTCCTCACGAGACTAAAATCAACAGTCTTTTATGAGATGAAGAT
This sequence comes from Lysinibacillus halotolerans, assembly GCF_003711845.1. Lineage (GTDB taxonomy): Bacteria > Bacillota > Bacilli > Bacillales_A > Planococcaceae > Ureibacillus > Ureibacillus halotolerans. Next base: position 38,776 of record NZ_RHLQ01000031.1, on the reverse strand, counting down.
TATTAAAAAAGGACAGACTTATCCCATCTACTCTGTATACACAAAACAGAGCCTTTGAACATATTCAATTATTTGTTCAAAGATAGGTAACGAAGTCTCATTGAATGGGTCATTTTTTAATAATCCTCCTTAACAGCTAAATACAGTGTTAATTATAGAATAGCCTTTTTAATACAGTCAAGATAAAGTGATGTATCCTCTACGATTAACTTACCAATCAAATCAAAAAGCTTCTCCAGATGTAAATGGAGAAGCCTTACAGTAAAAAGTAGTTCATCATTAATTATTATTCCATCCGTTTCATATCTCGAATAGCTTGTATTGATAATCGAACAAGTAAAACAGCACATAGGAACAAACCTAAATATGATGCGGTATTTAAATAAATGGCATATGCTGAATGGATGAATTGGGAAATGGCTAACAACGCAACCGAAATAACACCAAAAGTAATCCCGACTAAAAGTAAGACAAACTTCGAAAACAAATGGGTAATAAATTTGGCATTATTTTTATCTGAGAAGATATCGTGATGCAATATTACCTTTCCATCTTCAACCTTTTTAAACAATTGGTCGACCCGTCGAGGAATCTTCCTTAAATTCGGTATAATTAAAGCTAACTCTTCTTCCAAACGGTCCTTAGTTGCCCTCGGTTCTTTAAACGGTTTTTTCAACGCTAGTTTTAAATAACTACTTGAAAACAATTTCGCTTCTTCAAACATATTGAAATTGCGATCAATAATTCTTAACGTTCCATCTAATGTAACAATCACTCGTAACGCCACACTAACTGATGGGTAAAATTGTAGTCCGAAATCTCGAATCACTGTAAAAATTGAATAAATAATTTCATCTGTTCGAATCCGTTCAACATAAGAGATTTTTAAAATAATTTGACTGATGGCTTGCTCTAACTCAAGTCGGTCTACTTCCCTCGTATTTTTCACTAATAGGGAGATTCCATCATATAAAATCGAAGCATCATTTTGTTGAATCCCAATAAAAAATAGTTTCAACCCTTCTTGTTGAGCAGCTGACAGGCGGCAAACAGCACCGAAGTCTAATAAAGTAATTTCCCCAGTATTTAAATCGTAATGAATATTACCTGGATGGGGATCTGCGTGAAAAATCCCCGAAACTAAAGCTTGTTCTAAATAAGAGAAAAGTAAAGTTTCCGCTATTTCATGACGATTGTCGATATCGTATTGGGCAAGATTTCCTAAGCTAACGCCCGTTGCCAATCCCATTATTAAAATATTTTCATTACTATATTCTTCATATACCTTTGGAATCTTTACTTTTAAATCACTCTTTTTCATTACATTGTGGATTTGGATCATATTACGAGCTTCTATTTTAAAATCGATTTCTTCCCGTAATGAAGAAACAAATCCTTCTGCTAAGTCTCTAAAACCAAGGTTTTCCGCCCATTGGGATTTACTTGTGACCCAATTAGCAAATTCCATTAAAATGCTTAAATCTTCTCGCATAATTTCCTTTACTTCAGGACGTAACAATTTCACGACAACTTCTTCATTTGTTTTCCGTAAAATCGCTCTATGGACTTGCCCTATAGACGCAGCAGCAATCGGCTTCATATTAAAATAGGAAAATACTTCATTTATTTCACCGCGCAAATTTTGCTGCAATGTTTCTTTTACTTGATTTTCAGAAAGCTGTGTTACATTATCTTGTAATTTCTCCAGTTCTTCTATAAAAATCGGGGATAGGAATTCCTTACGTGTCGAAAGCACTTGTCCGAACTTAATAAAAATACCGCCACATTGTTCAAGGGTATCCCTTAAGGCGATAGCTAATTCCCGATCTGAATCTCGATTTCTAGCATATTTCATTGTTCTTGTAATGCCATTTTTTACAGCAATACTTAAAACGGTTCGTAATCTTTTTTGATGACGCCAATAGCCGATAATTCTTTTAATAATAAATTTTTTCCCAACATTTCTACCATTACTATCATTTAATGCAATCGGATCAAATAATTCAAAGAATAAGTAAATAAGCATCGAAATAAGGAGCATACTACCGATCCACAATAAAGTAGAAACATTCATCACACTTTTAATTGTATTTAAAGAATGTTCTGCTCCTCTTAAGTACGTATACCAAAAGATAAAAGTTGTAAAAGAGACACTAATGAAAACAGAAAAGAGTCGCTTAAAAATATTCACATTAGAACCAATTAATCGCCCACTAACAAAAAAGATGAAAATGGATACGAATAATATTTGAACGATTGGTATTATAATGCTCATTCCCCTCACCCGCTTTCTTTAGGATATAAGTTACAAAGACTTTATAGAACAATCCACCTGCACTTCTACATTGCCTCTTAGCGCTCTACTAATCATACAGTTTTCTTCCGCTTTCATAGCCAATCGATTAGCTAAGCGCACATTACTTTCATTGGCCTCATGAAGGAATATTTCAATATGATGAATAATTCTTTTATATGTAAATATATTATTTTCCACTTGTACAACACCATCTGATTGAAGGGATAATCTTGCTTTTATATCCGACCGTTCTAAAATCGCTGCAAGGGAAATCATATAACAACCTGCTGCGGCACTTAATAATAATTCATCGGGATTTGTTCCAATTCCAGGACCATCCATTTCTTTTGGAATTGATATCGTCGTTTTTAAATTTTCACAGGCAATCTCACCTGTATCATTTCTTCCTCCATCCCATCCTGTTTGGAGCTTAAAAACATGTTCAACTGCATTTGACATAAATTTCCCACCTCTCTAGTTTTAACTATACCACCCATTTAACAATGATAAGAAGTAAAAACCCACCAAAATGTAAGAAAGAGGATCCACATAAAGTGAATCCTCCATGTATTAAATTTCAATTGTGGTCGTTGTTAAATCTGAAGTTAACCCAACAGAATGAATCGTTAATTGGGTAGAACCTTTTGTAAAAATAACACCATGGAGCTTTCCTCGTTCATAGATAGCTCCCCCACCATCTATACCAATCTTTTTTTGACAAGATGAAACCCAAACGTTACTTGATTTGTCTTCATTTAATAATACGGTTGGTGTGTGTCCAAATACAACAATTTCCTTTGCTAAATGGGGAACATTGAAAAACTCTTCCCTAATCCAATAAAAGTCATCCTTTTTCGACTCACGAAAATTTTCTACATTAGCCGATATTCCTGCATGAACGAAAAGATAGGGATCCCATAAATAAAATCTTCTTAAATTTTTCATAAACTCGATTATTTCTTTATTTTCTTTTTGAATCTTCGCCGTAATTTCCTTTACTGAAAAATGATCAGAAACGATTGAGAAAGTTGGGGCATCATAAAAACTTTGAACGGTAGCAGCTCCACCAACCTTTGGATTAAAATAAAATTCCGAAAGGTCGTCAGGTTTTTCTAACCAATTTAAAAAGAGCTGTTCGTGATTCCCACTTAAAGCAACCGCATCATAGTCTTCTACTAGCTGCATTACTTTTTTAATCACTTTCACACTATCTGGACCACGATCAATATAATCTCCTAAAAATACTAATTGTTCCTCATTTGGATTCCATTTGTCTAACAATTTTTCCAAAAGATTATAACAACCATGTATATCTCCTATAGCAAAAACTTTCTCCAATGCACACACCCCATTTAAAAAACAAGCTTTTTAATATTGATACGTATGATTTGATTATACTTTTATAACTTTTCAAGTTCTTTATTCTTACTATATCATATTCAATTCGCAAATTTTTTATATCTATAAATATTAGAGCGTTTTCTTTATTTTAAGCCAATTTTTCCTTGTTAACTAAGCCTTTTAAAAGAAATAGTAGATGACTTTTAATCGTTATGAAAAAGAATAAAAATTTTTTTTATTTTAAGTAGACATTTTAAAAATTACCAGGTATAATAAAGAGAATAATTATATTGCTTCATATCTAATGAATTCACATGTTACAAAAAGTAATCGTGAACGTTCGGTACTTTTTGTAATGTGTGAATTTTTTTATAGTATTTTGAAGTAATTGGTTATTGATTAAATTTTTTGGAGGTCTTTTAAAATGACACAAGGTACAGTAAAATGGTTTAACTCAGAAAAAGGTTTTGGATTTATCGAAGTTGAAGGTGGAAACGACGTATTCGTACACTTCTCTGCTATCCAAGGCGACGGCTTCAAAACTTTAGAAGAAGGTCAAAAAGTTGAATTCTCAGTTGAAGAAGGAAACCGTGGACCACAAGCTTCTAACGTAGTAAAACTTTAATTTACTATTTAAAGGGCAATCTCAAATTGAGATTGCCCTTTTTTCATTAGTTAAATATTTGTTTAATGTATCCATAATACTCGGATTGGGTAGAACAACAAAATTCCCGTTGAATACTTTTGCAATTTTCTACGATGGTATCGAAAGTATTTGGTTTGCTTATTAAATACCCTTGAACTGCATCACATTCACTATTTACTAAATAGTTAAATTGCTCCATCGTCTCTACACCTTCAGCAACAACATTCAATTTAAAATGTTTGGCCAGTGAAATGATTAAATCAATTAATGGTTTATGATTTTCTTCATTCATATTTTTAACAAACTCCCGATCAATTTTTAAACAATCGATTGGTAAGTCCTTTAAAAAAGAAAGGGACGAGTAGCCTTTACCGAAATCGTCTAACGCAATGGTTACGCCAATCCCTTTCAATTCATGTAAAATCGGCGTTAAAAATTTCGTATTCATCGTCATACTTTCAGTAATTTCTAGCTGGAGACATTCCGGTGAAAGTTTGGTTTCGTGTAATATCGTTTCAACAACTTGTACAAAATTTTCATGGAAAAGTTGTCGTAAAGATAAATTTACAGCAACTGTTACTGGTTGTTGAATAACTTCCTGCAATTCCTTTGTTTGTCGACAGGCTGTTTCTAATACCCATTTTCCAATAGGAACAATTAAACCCGAATCCTCAGCAATTGGAATGAATTCTGAAGGTGGAATTAACCCCTTTTGTGGATGCTTCCAACGTACTAGGGCCTCCATCGCGATGGAATGCTTTGATTTCAACTTCAGTTGTGGTTGATATTGAAGAAATAATTCATTGTTTTGTAATGCTTTATATAAATCATTTTCTAACATTAATTGCTCTTCACGAACAGTTAACATAGAAGGTTGGAAGAAAGTAAATTGTTCGGGAGATTTACTCGCTTCATATAAGGCAAATTGAGCATATTTAATGATATTTTCTTCTGTTTGTGCATCTTTTGGATAATAGGCAATTCCAATATTCACTGTTATGTTTAATGAAAAATGTTGGATACAAAATGGCTTCTCCATCATTTCAATAATCTGTTTACATAAGTTTTGAATGGCCTCTTCATCATTATTATCCTCGATTAAAATTAAAAATTGATCTTCCCTTAACCTTCCAAATAGATAACTCGGAAAATACGTATGTAATCTATCAGCAATCATTTGAACAATCCGATTTGTATAAAAGGAACCTAACGAAGTTTTAATCGTGGTTAAACGATCAATTTTCATTACTAATACCGCTTTGCTAGAAGTATCATCAGCTAAGTTTTCCTTAATTTTCTCTAGTAAATAACGTTCATTGGGTAATTTCGTAATTTCATCGTAGTAAGCCATGAAATGTTTTTCTTTTTTTGAATCATTCAGCTTTTGTTCAGTATCCTGCAAGCTTTTCACTGCTCCGTCATAAACACTTTTGAACTTAGCAGCTAAATAAAGTTGGGCAATAATAATAAGAGAAAGAATAATACCATAAACACTAGTAACTTCATTTAAAATTATTAAAAAACTAATTAAAATGATAATGATCACATTAGTTATTAAATAGACAGAGTTATTTTTATACAAGAAAAAAAAACTATCATTAACGTTCATCATTATCCCCCCATTTTAAATCAAAATGACTATCCTTAAATAAACATTTATAGGTATTTTGAAATGATGAAATTTCATTTAATTAGTTTTAATTTAATACTATAAATTAGGGGGATAAACTTTTTGTACACTATTTTATACTAATTTGCAGGGTTGTTTGCCTCAACCTTTTTCAACAATTGATTTAATTCATCTTTATATTTCTCATAAATTTTATCATGGCCTAATGCTTGAAAAACTGTGAAGGCACGGTTACATTTTTCTATACCTTCCGTAACAGAGTTCTCTACAACATCCATCATTCCTTCATAAAACAACAATAACGTTTGTTCAAAAAACTCTGTAGTCTCTGTAAAATATTTTTTTGTGGCATCTAGAATTAGTTTTGAATAGTTATATCCATCATACCTAAAACTAAATTCTAATAGATTAAAAAATAGGAAACTTAGTACCTTACTATCCGTATTCAATTCTTTGTACTTTTCCGCTCGATTTAATAAATTTTTTGTCATTAAGAATGCCGTTGACGGCGGAAATAAAAAGATAAAATTATTTAACATTACCAATTCATGGTAACACCATTCATCAACACTTAATAAGTAATCTGCAATTTCATCTAGATATTCTCTATTAATTTTATTTAAATCAAAATCATTTTCTATACAGTGACATTGAATATATAAGTGACGTAAAAACATGTCCCCGCTTTCTTCATATCTTTTCTTAACTTCCAATTTAATTTTAGATATCTCTTCAATTTCATTAGCATAGTACAATTTTAATACTTTATTAAATTCATTCATTTTGGAGGATTTTTTATAATCATTTTTAATATAAAAAAATTCGTTATACGTAACATTACAGTATTCTAAAATTTCAGTAAGTTTATCAGAAGAAATACTGTTTTTACCTGATTCGATTCTCGCAATATATGGACGTGTCATACCAATTGCATCTGCCAAAGCTTGCTGTGTAATATTTTTGTTTTTTCTGATGTATCTGATAACTTGACCGATCTCCATTTTCTCTTTCCTCCTATTCCCCATTTTCCTATGTATAATTTAGTATACACTTTTATAGCATTTTTTCTTTTCTAGTACAATTTAATTATATTAAATAATTAAAGAAAGGGTTGAGTACAATATGAAAAAGAAAAATTATTCTATGTTTAAATTCTTATTTGTTACCGCTACTGCTTTAGTTGTTTCTTCATTACCCGAAATCCAACCATTTATTTGGCTTGCAGGATACTAATTTAGTTTAGTAACCTAAAACGAAAAATCTTTAGTTATTTTAAAAATCTATGGAATCTCTTTAAAATCGTAAATTCTGCCTATTCTATTAATTCAGTTTTGTAATTGTTCTCCTCCTTTTATTAGGAGGATTTTTTTTATGGCGCGATAACATCTACCAATTATTATATCTTTTTTCCATCCTTTATATTAACTAATAAAACCGTTTAAATTATATTTGGATTCGCCAATAGAGAAAGGATACCGTTTAAAAGTCATTTCTTTTAAAAGGTATCCTTCCATTTTTCATTATCCACTTAATAATACAAGGGCGCTTATCGGTTACAAAACGTTCGATTGTAACTTTTCAAAAGTACACCCTTCATAATCATTAGCAGCTACTTGATCACAAATAGCTTTATAGTTATTCAGACCTCCTACATAAATAACAAAGCCCCGCTGTTCGCCATCGATGTTCGCCCCAGTATACCAAGAATTTGTATAAGGATATAATGTTTGATTTGCAAGGTCATCACATTGTTTAGCCCATTCGAGTTCGGACTCTTTTTGGGCTTCAATCGTTTGAATTCCCTTTTCCTCTAAATATTCAATACACTGGTCAATCCAATCGACATGCTGCTCAATAGCTGCTGGCATATTCGTCAAAACGGAAGGACTTTGTGGACCTGTTATCATAAAGAGGTTCGGGAAACTTTCCATCATTAAACCTAAATATGTTTTAACATTTCGTCCATCTTCCCATTTTTCTTGAATCGTTTTGCCATTGCGCCCTTCAATATCGATTTTTAGCAATGAACCTGTCATTGCCTCATAGCCCGTCGCATAAATTATGACATCACATTCCACCGTACCGTTCTTTAACTGAACACCATTTTCCACAATTCGTTCGATTGGATTATCCTTTAACGATACGAGATGGACATGGTCTTCATTAAAGATTTCATAGAAGTTCGTACCAATGATTAAACGCTTTGTCGTTATATAATAATTTGGATGGAGTAATTGGGCTGTATCACGATCCTCTACAATTTCATCAATTTTATCACGTACAAATTGAGAAACGACAAAGTTTGCTTCTTTATTTGCAGATACATCTGTAAAAACTGAGCCAAGGGAAAGACCGCCCGTTTCCCAAATATGTTCTAATTTTTCTTTTTGTTCTTTAGCGGAAAATGCTGTTGCTGATTTCCCGGTTGTATATAAACGTATTCCACCAGGAGTATTGAAGAACGCTTCTCGAATGCCCTTATAATTGTTGATCGCTTGTTCTTGTTCCTCCTTACTTAATGGATGGTTACGAGCTTCTGCAACATAATGGGGAGTTCGCATTAACAAAGTCATTTCTTTTGCTTCCTTCGCCACTTCTTGCATCGTTTGTACACCACTGGATCCATTACCAATCACAACTACACGTTTTCCTGTAAAATCAACCTTATCATGGGGCCATCGACCTGTATGATATTGTTCACCTTTGAAACTTTCAGAACCTTCAAAAGGTGGAATATTTGTTGTAGATAAACAACCGACACCACTAATCAAATATTTCGCTTCAAAGATTTCACCCTGATCCGTTGAAATTTCCCATTGCTTTGCTTCTTCTTGGAATTTTGCCTTCGTTACCCTCGTTTTTAACTGAATATCCGGTCGGAGATTTAGTTCATCTGCAACGAAATTTAAATACTGTAATATTTCTGGTTGAGAAGCATATCGATCTTTCCAACGCCATTTTTTATATAACTCTTCAGAAAATGTAAAACTATAATAAATCGAATCAGAATCACATTTTGCACCAGGATAACGACTCCAATACCAAACTCCGCCTACTCCATCTGCTGCCTCTAGTACTCTTGCTGATAAGCCTCTTTCCCTCAACTTATGCAGCATATATAATCCAGCAAAACCAGCTCCAATAATAATGGCATCATATTGTTTTACATTCATAAAATCCCCCCTATTTATTTGACGTTCGTAGGAATTGTCGTTAAAAATTGTGCAATCGCATCCACTGTTGCTTTTGTTTCTTCCGCAAACACAGCCATGTTGCTGAAAAATCCATGAATACTTCCATCAATTTGAATATATTTTACTTCCACACCAGCTTGTTGCAATTTTTCGCTATATTGTTTCCCTTCATCCAATAACACATCATTTTCCGCAGCAATTATCACCGCTGGCGGTAAAGCGCTTACATCTTCAAGCAATAAAGGAGAAACGTAATGATTTTTATACTCTTCTTCATTATTGACATAATACTCGCCAAACCAAATCATCAAATCTTTATCTAATCCGTAACCATTCGCAAACTTGTCGTAAGAAGAAGTTGTAAAATCTAAGTTTGTAACAGGATATATCAATGCTTGCGCTTCAATAGCTGGACCATTTTTTTCTTCACTTAAAATCGTCATAACTGTTGCTAAATTTCCGCCGGCAGAATCGCCCCCCACAACAATTTGGTCGGCAATACCATTTAACTCAGCTGCATGCTCATGTACCCAACAAAGGGCTGTGTAACTATCTTCTACTGGAACAGGGAATCGATATTCAGGTGCTAATCGATAATCAACCGATACGACAACCCGTTGCGTTTTTTCAGCTAATAAACGGCAACCTGCATCTGATGTGTCTAAATTTCCAATTACCCAGCCACCGCCATGGTAATATACAAAAAGCGGGAATGGTCCTTCTCCTTCAGGTGTGTAAATACGAACGGTAATCTCGCCACCATCAACGGAAATTTGACGATCCTCCACCTTTCCAACCGATGGTACTTCAACCCCTTCAGGCGCAGGTGCTAAACTCATCATTTCACGTACTTGTTCTGCAGATAATGTTTGGAATTTTGGACCGCTATAAAACCCTTCTAAATACAGCTTTGCATTGTTTGTTAATCCCATTTCAACAACATCCCTTTCTTACATAATATTTGCAGACGTATTGTATGCATATTTATCGTAACAAAGGTTCTTTTTTCAGAATATTCCTACTTTTAGTTGTCCCTATTATTCTATTTAGTATAAAATGATGACAACAATAGTACTTTTTAGAGGGATAAAAGCATATAAATTTATGAAGGGGTGATAGAGTTGCAGATAACTTCTTGGTCCATTAAAGAACAATTAAAAAGGGGAAGCCAATTACAAACACAGGAAGAACAAATATGTCATCTACTGTTAACGTTAGAACAATTACTTGACAGTGAAAAACTGTCCTTCTTTCGGTACAGTCCAGTCGGTTATGTTGGCGAAGGAATAGCCGAGCTTGAAAAGGGACAATTCCACTCATTAACACATATTCGAGATGATATTCGTTCGCTACCTATCATTAAAAAAGCTGTCGATAATCATAAACCTGTCTATTATACAGGTCAAGATATCATTACTCTTATCTCTAGTCGCTATCAACGGGCAGTTCCGCTAAAAGGTTTATTAGTCGTTCCTATCGTTGTGAACTTTATGACCATTGCCTACATTTGTTGCGAATATATTGAAAGCGCTTACGAAATAGAAGCGTCCCTTATCGAACAACTGGCACTCTTTGGAAATCTAGCTGGTGAAATGCTTATACAATCTCAAACGATTACCCATCCAAAACTAAGCCCTAGGGAAAATGAAATTTTAAGGGCACTCGCCAATGGATTTTCGACAAAAGAACTAACAAATATCCTTTGTTTAAGTGAATCAACCATTAAGCAATATATTAAATCTGCCCTTATAAAACTCGGTGCGAAAAACCGAGCCCATGCTGTATCGTTATTCCTAGCTCAAAAATTATAAGCCCCAATTCGTTAAATGAATTGAGGCCTTCTTTTTACTTATTTAAATACTAATATCCCTTTTTTGGAAGAAGGTAAATGTAAGTGCCATAAAGATAATATAGTATACTGCTAAAATGAGTAATGACATTGGCAATGTCACATCTTGAAGGATGTTATCCTCCAATGCATAAACCGTTAAATCTAAGTGAGGGAAAATTAATAATTTCGCCCACGCAAACTTTTCTGCGATTAATACAATGATACCGCCAAGTGTAGACGATAGGAACAAAACAAATATACCAATCCCTACTGCCAATGCTTGACTTTTAAAGATTGTCGACAACATGAAAGCAATGGATACAATTATTAATAAGCTTGGTAAGTAATACAACACTTTTAATAAAAACTGATCTCCAACAACAGCTAATTTATAGCCTTCCAATGTTGTCTCAAAGAATTTCGCGTTAAAATCTCCTGCTCCAAATAAAACCAACCCAACGATATAGCCGAAAATAATAAGGGCTACTAGTAATGAAAAGGAATAGATTAGCGTTGCAATATATTTTGAGAGAAGAATTTCCCATCGGCGATGTGGTCGAATTAATAATTGTTTAATTGTTCCATCGGCAAATTCAGAAGACACAACGGCACTTCCTACAATAACGGAGAACAATGTAATCAACATCGTCATTCCAATTACTGTCCCATTCATAAAATGCCAACTACTATAAGCATTAGGGTCAATGTTTTCATCCAGATAGCTTTGATTTTGCTGTATTAAATCCATCGTCCATTCATCATCAGGATTTTCTTTCAATATTTGTTGATATTCAATTATTTCAGCTTGGACATCCTCACGCCAATTAGGATCACTTGGACCTAAATCAAATACTTTTTGTTGAATGACTCCAACTGCAATGACAGCTAAAAATAAAATAATGATATAAATCCAACTAGCCTTCTTTGCGAAAATTTTCGTTAACTCATTTTTAATTAGCGAGATCATTATTTTTTACCTCCCTGTTCACCCTTACTAGTTAATGCTAAGAAACGATCTTCAAGGGTAGTCGTTATTGGATGAATACTATATACTTTAATGCCATTGTTCACTAACAATAGATTGACATCGGCAGTTGTTTCTTTGTCTACTTTTATGGAGAATTGTTGTCCCTCTTCAACTTTCCAATCATTTGTTAGTTGATGCTCTTTTAACAGTTCAAAGGCTTTATTTACATCATCCACTTCAAATTGAACCGTTGGCACGAATTGTTCTTGATTCGCTAATTGATTAATAGAAGAAACATGGATAAGTTTCCCCTTTTCAATAATGGCAAAACGATCACACATTAACTCCATTTCCGATAATAAATGGGAAGAAACAATTACGGAAATTCCTTGTTTCGTAAGTGACCGTAAATAGTCTCTAAATTCTCTTATTCCTTGTGGGTCAAGTCCGTTTGTCGGTTCATCTAGGATAAGTAAGGAAGGATTATGTAATAAGGCTTGTGCCACTCCTAAACGTTGGCGCATACCTAGCGAGTATGTTTTTACTTTTTGATGAACAGCATTCTCTAAACCAACTAATTTAACAACTTCTTTAATACGTTCTTCCGTTACTTCACGCGTTGCCATATTGGCGTAATGCTTTAAGTTTTTATAACCGCTCATATATTTATAAAATTCTGGGTTCTCAACAATGGCCCCCATTTCACTCATCGATTCTTTAAATTGTTCATCGATATTATAACCATTTACAAATACTTCGCCCTTTGTCCGACCGATTAAACTAACAATCATACGGATTATCGTCGTTTTCCCTGCTCCGTTCGGGCCAAGTAAACCGAAAATTTCACCCTTCTCTACTTCAAAACTTACATCATCAACGATGACCTTATTTTTCACTTTTTTTGTTAAAGAACGTACTTCTAACGCCTTTTTCGTCATTACCTCTCCCTCTTTCTTCCATGAAAGTTTGTATAATATCCTTCCACCTTCATTTACGTCATAATTTGGAAAAAGTTTCATTTTATTTATTTAATATATAAAACACGTCGGAAAAAGTTGGTGAGGAATGAATTTAAAAAACAAATTAGATTTAAAAGGAGAGGAAGAGAAAATTAGTTGTATTATCGAAAAGGAGATTTATATTTGGAGTTTTTTTAACATAGTGATTCATAAGTAAATATCGTAAGATTCCATTTAATCTATTTAGAATTCATTAGGGATATTGGTTTAAAGAATAGATCTTCTTCAATATCCCATACCACTTGAATTCTGTTAAATTTTCTATCTTACTGATAATTTTTTTCTTTTCCCATTACCTTATTGTTCTCATCGAGTAATAGTTCAGTCATTTGTACATCTGACGGCAATAAAGGGTGTTGACGTATGACTTTTAACATATTTTCAGTGCTAGAATTCCCTTCTAACCAATCCAATACATTGGCTTCAGGAAATTCAGGCTTACAATAGTTAAATAAATAATTTAAAGTTTGGATTTTTTCTTGTAAGTCCTTTTTTTGATTTTCCTCCAGAACGAGGGACGATAAACTTTTTTGTCTATTTTTTTCTTTAGAGGTTACTATAACGATTTTTCCAATATTATGTTGATATACGGTAAGAATAATACTACGCATACTGTTATCAAAAGGCGAGATCACGGGACTACATTCCAAAACAATATTATTTTCTAAATCTATATATTGGTTTTGTTTTATGAAATCTTCCATGTGAACTTCCGTATCAATGATATAGAGTATTTTTTTCTTTTCGTCCATATTCATGAAACACCCACCCCATTATCCATTTAGATTTTCCTTCAAATCCACTTCAACTGATCCATTATTCGAATTGGCTTTGTAAATCGTCCGAAAGCTTAAAAATCATAATCCGTTCCCCTGTTTGTGTACTTATGTCTGTATGGAAACTTACGACTTCTTGACCTGTTAACGTTAAGATAATTTCTTTTAATTCTTCAACACCGGACTCCACTAAATTATTTCGATTCGTTTTGACAGATAGTAAACCGTCTTTATCTTGACATACAGAGTATTCAGCAGGAGTTAATATTCCCTTTAATACAACGATGACCATATCACGTACAATATCTGATTTAACCGAAACGGATCCTCTGCCAAGATAGCTTTTTTCCCAGTGGGTTAACGCTTTACTAATTTCCGCTTCAACATTACCTTTTGTTTTTTCCATCATAACTCCCCCTCATTTCCACCAAACACAATTACAAATTCAACTATATAAACGTTTCTATTCTTTTTTTGTATAGCCTTTTCAGCTTCAATTGAAGTCTCTATGTCCAACTCTCCCAATATCCTTCTGAATCAATGGATGCTAAGCGAATCCATCCATTTTTCACTTTTTGATGAAAGGCTTGATTTTTATCGAGTATTCGTTGCACATATTCCGTCGGTGCTTCAATTACTACAAGCAATCTTAAAGGCTCATGATAAATCTCTTGATCTGATTGCATCACCGATTGCCATGGAAGTCCACTCAAAAGGTCACTTGCGTTTCCTTGCATGACTCCAATTCCAGCAGTCACTGTTTGAGTCGTTTTATTTCCACTTCCATAATAATGCGGTGCAACGGTGGAAGCATAATATTGCAAATTAATCCATTGGGCTACTGTTACTGGCCCAGCTATTATATTTTCTAGTATTGAACCGTTGTTATCCTTGCGCCAGTCATAATTATGGAGAAAGGCTCTACCATCTAAATGACAATCCTTTGTCAGTTCCCGATTACCGATGATAAACGTTGCATTTCGAGCTAATCCCCATTCTGGTCGAACTTCACTCCAGTCTTCTCCTAACCGTTGAGCATGAGCTTTAGGATTTTTACGATTCCCTTCAATTCCCGGTAATTTTAACAGTCTTTCAGCAACTGCTTGCTCACTTACTTTCGACAATTTATTTTGTATAAAATCAAATGCTTCCTTCGCTTCACTTGAAAGATTAGGTACGTAAATCCACTGTAATTCATCGCTTGTTGTCAGATGCTCAGCAGCTGCAAAAACAGTGTCATGGGGAATAGAAATTCCTTCTTCACCAAGCGCTTTTCTTACTTCTGGCATATTACATAAAGTTGCCAATACCCGGGCATTGAAACCACTAGAGGCTCCTCCACATGCACCACAATCCAATGCCGAAGCATATGGGTTGTTCGTACTATGACTTCCATGTCCACAAATGACGACAAGGGGAGCGAAATGTTCAGTTAACCCCATCATGCGCAAGGCTTGCCGCGCATAAAAAACTCGCTCTTCTTTAGAAAAACCAATAGGCAACTCATCTTTGTTCGTTTGTTCTTGTTGCAGTGTAAGTTCTGTAGATGGTTTACGAAGCCAGTTTTTCCGAAGTTTACGGATTAGCATACCTGTACTTCTTGGGAAAAAGCTACGGGCAATCGTTTGTAAACTATACCAAGGACCTGTAATTTCCGGTAACAACAAGCTGGAAGGTAAGCTTTGTTTCATCGTTTTAAAGGAATAATTTAATAAGTTTACGGATTGTTGGCGTTCTTGATAATTTTTCAACTCCATTGCCGATGCCGTTTCATTCACTTTAAATTGTGGTTTAAACAAAATCGGTAAGGATGGGTGACTATGTTTTTGACCAAGTTCACAAGTTTCTATCGGTAATCCGAAAAAACCTGCCGTTCCAAAAGTTTCAAATGGCCCTGCTTCTTCAAGTTTACGGCGAAAAGGTTCTGAACGCACATCAATACAAAAGGCAAATTGGGCCATTGGTGCCTTGTCTTGTTCTAATGATGCCCGGGAGCCAATCGTTTTCTTTAATTGAACTTCGTAAGTTTGTTCCCATGCTTCTAGCAAAATTCGATTTCGAACGATTTGATCAAATCGATGGGCGAGCGTTAATCTAGCTTCTACTTCTTCAAAAGTTAATGATAACCATGAATTGGTTGGCATGTTCCCCCATTTTGCCCATGCAACAACTAATAAGCGGAAAAGCTCTTCCTCATCTTCTTCTAACTGCGGCAAAGGAAGATAACCTTTAATGAAGGCGTACTCTAAACTTAATCGGACTGCTAAATATTCCGTTACTAAATTTTCTTCCTTGTTGGATTGTTGTGATCGCCAAAGCATCATTCCAGCCCAGCCAGGTAAAGCGAGTAAGTGGGCTTCTAAATACTGTTGAACTTCTAAGTAAGGAATTTGTAAACCTAATAAGGCTGCCATTAATGCTTGGTCTGCTTGCATTGGCAATTCTTTTAGTTCCTTCCGTACAGTACGGTTTATAGCTGGATCGTTAGAAACTAGCTGCCTCCATGCCTCATAAAAACCCTTTTCCCGATTTGGCATAGACCAAGCGGCTTGTGACTCATCCAAATATAATTTACTCCACTTAATCATTTGTCCATTGAGAAGTTGATTCAGTTGCTTTCCATTCATCCTTTCCAAACGCTCACTATACGTTTGTACGTTAGTTTTTTTCGGAAAACTTAACTGATATTGGCTTATCTCCTTTACTACACTCTCCAAATCTGTTGATGATAAAGATTCAAATGAAGTCTCATTTTGTAAAAGAGCTACCTGACAAAATTGAAATGCTACATCACGGGGCAGATTCAGTGACTGTAAATCAAGCCATTGTTGCAGTTTTAATTCTACAAACTCTTGTTTAATATTCCCCTTTTTCCATGCTGACTTTAACACAGCATCACTAGGATAAATGTCTACATTGCTTGTTTCTTTCAGTCGACGTGCGACTTGCTCAAAGGGTTGGTCCTCTAGACTTGCCCAAGGGTTACGTGCCGCAAAATTTGTTATTGGACCGAGGGGCACAATCACTTTACTAGCTGATTCCACTAAATCATGAATATGAAAATCAAGAGTACTTCCATTTCCTTCAATATTGAGTTCTTTGACAACTGTCGTATTCAATGTCACTTCCCTCCTTGAGAAAGTATTTGTTTTAAATAACTTGGATGACTTTCAATCCCCTCTTCATGGGGCTCTCCTAATCGGACAAGCCAAAGATATATCATTGTATATAATTTAGATAAGCGATTTCGTGTAAGCCATAGCCCAATAATACTTACTAACAACAAAATAAAAATGATTAAAATAGCACCAATCGTAGACGTTTGTACTTTTGGCATCGTTTCATATAAAGCATTATGTAAGAGATGGTGGATATAAAAATAAATAATACCTCCTCCTACAAACACAAAAAGACCAAAAATACGCCCTACTTTTCCTAAACCAAAGGCTACAAGTTGTACCCAAGCTAAAAATACACACCACCCTAACATAAAGGCGCTAACTAACTGATAACCTTCTTCTGGAGAAGTGAGCCAATATCCGATTCCTACTAGAAGGGCCAATATGCTTCCTGTAAAAATCCATTTAAAGGGCAACGTTTTTTTCGTATAAACGGTAGACTGGCTATGATCTAATACCGAACCAGCTTGAAGAAACAGGGTAGATTTGAATAAACCATGTAACACCGCATGAATTATGGCAGCGACATAAGCGCCTAACGCACACTGGATAAGCATAAAGCCCATTTGTGCAATAGTAGAACCGACAAGCTGTCGTTTGTAATCTACTTGGACTAACATAATGCCAGTTCCTATTAACACTGAAATGCTAGAAAAAGCAAATAAAAGTATTTGTACGGAACTTCCGGCAAAAAGAGGAGCAAAAAGAGTCAAAATAATTCCACCTGCATTAACAATTCCCGCATGCATTACTGCTGAAATTGGCGTTGGCGCTACGACCGAGTCCAACAACCAACGTTGGAAAGGCCATTGTGCAGCGGGAATAACGACAGCCACGACGAATAGTAAACTAATGCTCGTTTGCTCCCACGAATCAAGCTGGGCCATACTGCTAGCAGTAAGTACATCCGTCAATTGCCAATGATTCGTTACTTCCGTTAACCATACAATGGCTAACGTTAATAAGCCCCAACTAAGGGCAAACAAACAACCACAAATTTTTGCAGCATTTCTTGCCACTTGCCACTCTTTTTTTAATCCAATGAGCAATGTTAATCCGAACAATGTAGCCCCCCAACAAACTAATAACAAACGTAGATCATTACTAAGCCAAGCAACCGAGTCTGCAATCGTAGTCAATGTTAATAGCGTAAAATATTTTCGATAAGCTTTATCGCCATTTAAGTAATGAATACAATACCGTTGTACAATTAAGCTAATCGTCAGCACAAAAAACGCTAACAACCAAGATAAAGAATCAAAATGCAATGGGCCCATGATAATTCCCCCATCATTTGATATAAGGGCCATCAAGGCAATAATAGGCGGTAAAGCAATGAGACCTATATGAATGCGAATAAAAGAAAGGGGCGTATTTGGATTTAAAAAAATGATAGAGCTTAATGCAGCAATGGCAAGCACAATTAAAAATACGATTGGAAACAAACTAGCGTCTAATGAGAAAAACATCTAAACTTCCTCCACTAAACAAAATGGTTTGTAAACAAATAACCTTTCAAAAATGTGTATCCATAGCTTCATAAAAAATCCTTCCCCTCTGCAAATCCTAATTTAAAAAATAAAAAAACCGACAATTTTTAAAGCTAATGGATGGAAAAACCATTAACCTTAGAAAATTGTCGGTTTACTTTTAACTACCTTTTCGGTCTTTAAATAGTCTACCTTATATATACTTTCCTTGTTTTTTATTTTCCTTTTTTAAATAGCCAATCTAATGGATTAACGATTTACTAAAGGTCTAAAAAACAGCTTATAATTATTTATGATTTTAAATTGTATTATTTGGTAAGTGTTCTGTCAAGTTTTCTATATTTATATGCAATTGTTTCTCATAAATATTAGTCAAAATGGCATTGACTTTCACCAGTAGTACAAAGATGCCTCTATACTAATTTACCATCTATATCACTAGTATCTACACCATCGCCAAACCAATTTTTCAGTTTCTCTTTTGCTTGATTTTTTACGTCATCATCAATATACATGGAGACTTGCCATAAAGCTGCAAGAAGCGCCCCTAAATCGTCTGTATATCCTACTCCCGCTGCCAAATCCGGAATTAAATCCAAAGGTAAAATAAAGTACCCTAATGCTCCAATAATGATCGCCTTATTTTTCTTCGGTACCTCTTCCTTTTGTAATACATAATACAGGAGCAATACTACATATACAGCGGTTGAACCAGCTTTTTTCGAATATTTTTTTATTTTGTTCCACAATCCGTCTTCCGAATAATGTTTACTATTGTTTCGAATCGTTTCTTCATCGATTATTTCTGCTTTCCCCTTTAAATCTTCTATTTCTTCCTTACTTAATTCCATTTCGATTACTTCAGGTTGTTCATCTACCCTTTTTTTCTTTTTCAATTTTTCAAACATAAATATCCCCCTAAGCAACGATAATAATTTAATTATATTGTACTTTCCTTCATAACGGAAATGTTGGAAAAGAAAAAGTTAAAAAATGGTCCTAGGTTATCGAAACATTGGAGTTTGTTTATGTACTATTCCGCATTTACTTTATACAGGGTAAGGGGATATGTTTTATAAACTCTTTTAAATCAATTTGATAAAATTGTTCAATGTCTTTTCTTAATCTTCCCTCTAAAGCTATAAATTCTTGGACAGCCTTATCTAAATCAAAAACATTACTAACTTCCCATTGTGCCCAAATAGATTTAATCCGCGCTTTATTAGAAAATGGGATGAGGGAAATAAGGGCACCATCCTCATACTCATCATATTCAATCGTATAGTAATGGAATTCTTTTATATTTTCCTTCGTTAATGTTTCTTTCCATTTAAAAAGTGCTTTATAAAACTCAAGTATAGCTAGCTCTGCTTCGAAATAAATTGCATCGTTTATTTTAATTGTAAACAAGGCTTCTACTGTTAAAATAACAGAAACATCCCTTCGATCCTTATTCGAAATTGCCCCTTTCCCACTAATAAATTCGTAATGAAATGATATTCTATTCGAACTATTTTCCATAACTACCACCTAATGTTTTTTGCTTTACTTATCCACTTTACTACTATTATATAAAAATATAAAAAGTCCTTCTTTGAACAACCTTGATATGCTCAGAAGGACTTTTTTAACTCTATTAATACTAAACTTGTAAACTTCTATTCCACGCAATTGCTTCGTTCGTAATAGCTTCCCAATTTTTTGAAAGAAGCCAGTCTTTTTTTATTAAATCACTTCCTGCACCGACAATTTGAGCTCCTGCTTCAATATAAGATCTAGCTGTTTGAAGATTTATACCACCAGTCGTCATAATCCCAATATGAGGTAATGGACCTCTGACGTTTTTAATAAACTTCTGTCCTAATGTTTCAGCAGGGAATAACTTAATCATCTTTGCACCTGCACTATAAGCAGTCTGCATTTCCGAAGGAGTGAAAACACCTGGAATGACAGGTATGTTTTCACTTATGCACATATTCACCACATCGATGTTCAATGAGGGAGAAACGATAAACTCTGCCCCTGCCTGAATTGCCCTTTCACAATCCTCTACTGTTAAAACAGTACCAGCACCAACGAGTAAATTTCCATCGTTTCGTTCCTTCACTTCCTGTATCATTTCCGTTGCCTTTTCAGAATCTAATGTAATTTCAACAGCTTTAATTCCCCCATCTTTTAACGCTTTCACTAAGTCATGACAAAGAGGGTACGGTATTTTTCGCAAAACAGGTATTAACTGAATCCCTTGTAATTTACTATACATGCCCATCTTCCTAACGTTCTATATTTTCTCGTGTTCCTAAAAACACTTCCACATCTTCTAAATATGGCAATCCTTCATTGTCGCCTTCTACTTGCACGACCATCGCCCCTACAGCATTTGCTAACTGAATAGACTTTTCGACTGACCAATGTTGAATCATGCCATATAAAAAGGCTGCATCAAAGCCGTCGCCAGCTCCTACTGTATCGACTACTTTTTTCACTTTATATCCAGGTACATGAATCAACCGATCATTATCTAGGTAGGCTGCCCCTGCTTCCCCATCTTTTACGACGATATGCTTCATATCATATTGATGTAGGGCCCGAATCATCTCTTCTTCCTTTGTCGTATCGAATAAAATTTCTAATTCCTCTCGACCTGTTAATAAATAGTCAACATATGGCAAGTAAGTTAGCAGCGTTTCCCGTGCTGTTTCCTTCGACCAAAGTTTTAATCGTATATTCGGATCGAAGGATACTTTTACACCATTTTGTTTTGCTATTTTCACGGCTTCCAAAATGACTTGGCGATTTTGTTTTAATATAGCTGGAAAAACTCCCGTTACATGTAAAATTTTCGCCCTTTTAATATAATGAGTTGGTAACTCTTCTACAGTTAATGTTTCCGTTGGTGATTTATGTCGGTAGTAAAATGTTTTACTGTCACCTGACGCATGTACTTCTTTAAAGTTTAATGATGTTGGATAGTTATCGATAAGTTTTACTTCTGAAACATCAATTCCTTCACCACGCACTGTATTGATAATATGTCTTCCAAATTCATCTTTCCCTAAGCGGCTAATCCAACCTGCTTTCAATCCTAAACGGGCACATCCAATGAGGACATTTAATTCCGCTCCGCCGATTTTACGCTTAAATTCATTTACATAGCGTAATGGACCCTTTTCAGATGGATCAAATGTGATCATGCCGTCTCCAATTGTAATAATATCCATATTCATAACCCTCACTAAAACTAGATTTAACGGCCCATCCATCCTCCATCTACAACTAAAACATGACCTGACACGTAATCGGATGCACGGGATGCTAAAAATACTGCTGCTCCCGCCAAATCATCAGCTTGACCCCAACGTCCTGCAGGTATTCGTTCTAAAATCGATTGATTTCGAACTTCATCATTGCGAAGTGCCTCTGTATTGTTTGTTGAAATATACCCCGGTGCAATGGCATTCACTTGTACACCTTGGGATGCCCATTCGTTTGCTAAAGCTTTCGTTAAACCTGCTATCGCATGTTTACTTGCTGTATAACTTGGCACATTAATGCCACCTTGGAACGATAGTAATGAAGCGATATTAATAATTTTTCCTGATTTCTTTTCAATCATTTGATTTCCAATTGTTTGACAGAGAGTAAATACCGAATTAATATTCACATCCATTACACGGTTCCATTCATTTACGTTATGGGCTGCCGCCGGTTCACGATAAATGACCCCTGCATTATTGACTAAAATATCAATCGAATATTTCTCTAAGATTGGTTGAAGATTCGCTTTTAAATTTTCAACATCACTAAGATCAATTAAGAACGTTTCATACGTCCCTTGTAATTCAGCAATTTTATTTTGCGTTTCCTGCATGTTATCTTGGTGTCCAACAAGTATTAAATGGGCACCAGCTGCTGCTAATCCAACGGAAATCGCTTGGCCAATCCCTGTACGTGCTCCTGTCACTAATGCCGTTTTACCTTTTAATGAAAAAAAGTCTAATTGAAAGCTCATCTATCTCTCTCCTTTTCCATCTACTGTTTTAGAGTTAAATTAAAAGAAATGATTACACTATCTACCTAACCAACCGCCATCAATTGCAATCGTAAAACCATGGACATAGTCTGATGCCTGTGAAGCTAAGAAAATGACTGCACCTTGCATATCCTTCCCAGTTCCCCAACGTCCAGCTGGAATACGTTCGAGAATTTGTCTACTTCTTACTTCATCATGGATGAGCGCTTCATTCATTTCTGTCGCCATATAGCCAGGTGCGACACAATTGACATTGACTCCCTTTGATGCCCATTCATTAGCTAACGATTTTGTAAATTGCATAACTGCCCCTTTACTAGCCGCATAGGCCGGTACAGTGAAGCCACCTTGGAAGGAAAGCAGGGAAGCGACATTAATGATTTTCCCATAGCCCCGCTCTAACATTGGTTTGCCAAAGGTTTGACATAAACTAAAGACAGCGTTAGCATTTACGTTCATAACATAATTCCAATCTTCTTGAGGAAATTCCACTGCTGGATGTCTTTTTTGCACACCCGCATTGTTAACTAAAATATCAACTTCCCCTAGCTTTTCTTCTATTAAATGAAGTAATTCTTTATGCATTGGGATGTTCCCAATATCAAAGGCAATAGATACTGCATTTACGCCGAATTGCTCAAGCTCTTTAACTACTTCTGGACTTTCCTTCCTCGAGATAATCGCGACGTTTGCTCCAGCTTCAGCTAAACCTAGGGCAATTTCCTTTCCTAACCCGCGACTACCACCTGTAACAACTGCATTTTTACCAGTTAAATCAAATAATCGATGCATCGGTCTCCTCCTGAAATGCGTATAACACTTTAATCGCATCTGTTGGTGTAGTTAATAATTCAAAGCCTTCCATCGCTTGTTCTGGACTTAAAACATGGGTAATGATCTTTGAAAATTCTTCAAATCTTGATAATAAATCTAAAGCTAATTCCATATCCCGATTTGTATAAACTCGAACGAATTGAATCGATAATTCTTTAAACATACCTTGAATTAAGTTCATTTCCGTTGGCTTTTTATAAGCGGCAACAATGACAATCGTTCCTTGAACTTTCACGATTTCTGTAACTTGAGCTAAAACAGCTGGATGACCTGCACAATCAAATACATAATCGATTCCTTCTTGATTCGTCATATCCGCTAGCTCATTTTCAACATCATCTTTCAACGAATTAAAAGTTTTAAATCCTAATTGTTGGGCTTTTTGTAGACGAAGTTCATTCGCTTCAACGACGATCACTTCTGAAGCACCAAATGCTCGTAATGTTAAAGCAACACATAAACCAATCGTTCCAGCTCCATAGACAACCGCCCGATCTCCAACTAAAAACTTCGCTGTACGAACGGCATGGACAGCTACTGCAATCGGCTCAGTTAGGGCACCAAGTTTTAACGAAACATTTTCCGGTAATGGAATCACTTTATTTGCTTCGACCGCTACATAATCAGCCATTCCCCCATCTACATCAATTCCTACTAATTTCAAATTATTACAAACATGGGATTGCCCGATACGACATGGAATACAAGTACCACAACTAATTAAAGGATTAACCGTCACCTTTGTGCCAATGGGATATTTCGGATGTTCACTTGCAATAGTGGCCGAAAATTCATGGCCTAAAATGAGAGGAGCTTGTGCCCTTGGGTGTGTACCTGCAAATATATTTAAATCAGTACCACAAATACCTGCGTATGCATTTTTTAATAGAACATATCCTGGCGGCACATTCGGCTTATTTACTTCTTTACATTCCACTTTGTTCCCTGCTGTATAAAAAATGGCCTTCACGTTTTTCAACCTTCTTTCTAAAATTTTCCTTACCATATAGGAAAAGCGACCAAAAGTAATTTAACTCATACTTTCGGACGCCCTAATTCATTGCTATTCAATGAGGCCTAGTAACTTCGGTAACCATAATGAAAGATCAGGTATGTAAGTTACTACTAATAATACGACAACCGTGACAGCAAAAAATGGTATTAACGGGCGAATGACTTGTTCGATTTTCAATTTTGCTACACGAGCTCCGACAAATAAAACCGGTCCTACTGGCGGCGTAATCGTACCAATGCTTAAATTGAATACAACCATAATTCCGAAATGTACCGGGTCCATACCAAATTGCAATGCGATTGGTAAGAAAATAGGCGTGAAAATCAAGATAGCCGGTGTCGGGTCCATAAAGGTACCTACAATTAAAAGAACGATATTCATAATGATCAAAATAATGATCATATTATCTGTAAATCCAAGTAACGTATCAGCGATTAGTCTTGGAATTCCTGTAAATGACATCACCCATGACATAATAGTAGAAACACCTATTAAGAAAATAACAATTGCCGTTGTGCGGGTTGATTCTATTAAAATTCTAGGTAAATCTTTTATTTTAATCGTTCGATATATAAACGAAAGCAATAAAGCATATACGACGGCTATAGCCGAACCTTCTGTAGCTGTAAAGGCCCCTAGAATAATTCCTCCAATTACAATGATGATAAGTAACAAACTAGGAATCGCATCAATGAACACTTTTAACGCTACTTTAAAGGGAACTTTTTCATTTGATTTATAGCCTCTTCGTTTTGCAATAATAAAAGCTGCAATCATACAGGCGATACCCCATAAAATTCCTGGAATATAACCCGCCATAAATAATGCTGCAATGGATGTTCCTCCACTTACTAAAGAGAATACGATTAACGTATTACTCGGTGGAATTAACATACCTGTTGGTGCAGAGGCAATATTAACTGCCGCACTAAATGCACGATCGTACCCTTCCTTTTCTTGCATCGGGGCCATCGTTGAACCAACAGCAGCTGCCGCAGCAACCCCAGAGCCTGAAATGGAACCGAACATCATATTTGCTAATACATTTGTTTGTGCTAATGAACCTGGCATACGTCCTGCTAAAACTTTTGCACAATTTACTAAACGCATTGCAATACCGCCATTATTCATAATTACTCCAGCTAAAATAAAGAACGGAATGGCTAGTAGCGTAAAGGAATTCATCCCGGTAAACATACGTTGTGCCGAAGTTTGAAGAGCGTTTTCAGGATCTAATATGGAAAACATTGCAAGCACGGAGGCAATTCCTACACTAATACTAATTGGTGCACCAATGATAAGGAAAAATGCCACTGCTGCAAATAAAATTAAACCTGCTATTCCTGCAGAAACCATCGCTTATACTGCCCCTTCCTTGTTAATCCACTATTTCCAATGGCTTTTTCGTTTTTGAAATAATATAAATGTTATAAACGCAGTAGAAAATAATAAACAATCCGCTTATTGGCATTGCGGCATACAAATAACCGACAGGTATTTGCAATGCTGCAGACATTTGCGTCCATGCTAATTTTGTTATTGTTAAACCACCGGATAATAAAACAAGAGCAGAGAAGACAATAATACTTAGTTCTATAAAAATCTGAGTACCCATTTTCAGTTTTACTGGCAATGCATCCTGAATAAATTCAATACGCATATGGCCATTTTCTCCAAATACAAAAGCAGCACCAAATAGGACTAACCATACAAAACAATATTTTGCTAACTCTTCTGAAATAGCACTTGGATCGTTTAATACTAAACGGGTAAACACTTGCCATGTAACAAGAATAACTAATGCGCCGAACAATACGACGCATATAGTTGATAACACCTTATCAAGCACTTTTTTAATTGCTTCCATATGAAATCACCACCATTTATTTCGCTGCTTCACGAACTTTTTCATATAAATTTTTAGCAGTATCAGATGTTAACTTCTCTTGAACTAATGATTCAGTAGCTTTGCGGAATGGCTCGATATCGACTTCGTTAAATTTCGCTCCTGCTGCTTCTGCATCTTCAATCGCTTTTTTCACATCTTCATCCCACATTTCCACTTCACGATCAATGGCTGCAAGTAGCTCTTCTTTAAAGATTTGTTGATGTTCTTCGCTCATGCCGTCAAATAATTGGGAATTAACAAGTAAGTAGTCTGGGAACATTAAGTGCTTTGTATAAGAATAGTAAGGGGCGATTTCCGCATGTTTAAGGTTAGAATAAATTAATTCATTATTTTCCCCACCGTCAATAACACCTGATTGAATAGCAGTATATACTTCACCTTGACCCATTGGTGTACCAGTACCACCCATTTGTTCCATCATTTTAATGTTCGTATCTGATTCAATAATACGAATTTTTAATCCTTTTAAATCTTCCGGTGTGTTGATTGGTTTTTCACTGTTATATACGTTTCGTACGCCTGAGTGGAATGCACCAGCAACAAATAATCCTTGATCTTTTAGTGAAGAATACAAATCTCCTACAATTTCTTGATCATTTAAAACAGACATTTGATGTTCAGCTGATTCAAAAACGTATGGTAAATTGAATACTGCAAAGTCTTCATTGAAGTTTTCTAGTAAACTACCTGCAACGATAGACATCGCGATTGTACCTGTTTGCACTAATTCAATCGTTTCGCGTTGTGCACCTAATAATTCATTTGGGAAAATTTCAATTTCATATGCGCCGTTCGTACGTTCTTTCAATTTTTCACCGAACTCTTCCATCGCCTTATATTGTGGATGGTTTTCTGGTTGGTTAAATGCCACTTTCAATACTTGAGTTTTACCGTTAGAACTCGTTCCTTCTGCTTCCGTTTCTTTAGCTCCATCGCCGCCACAAGCTGCTAATATGGTTAATACAAGGGCGATAACCCCTAAAAACATAAATTGTTTGAATGATTTTTTCACCTTGGTCCCCTCCAATATGTGTTTTCATTAAATTTGATTAACAGGATAATGAAGCTTTTCGTTCTTCACATACCTTACTGCTTCTTCCGCCACTTTTCTTTTTAACTCTTGAGCTGCTTGCTCTGAATACCACGCCATATGCGGCGTACAAATAAAGTTCTCAAGGGTAAGAAGTGGGGAATCAGTCGTAATCGGTTCTTTTACCGAAACGTCCAAAGCCGCGCCAGCAATGTGATTGGAAGCTAACGCTTCATATAAAGCGTCTTCATCAACAATGCCACCCCGTGACACATTGATTAAATAACTCGTAGGCTTCATTCTTTTTAAAACGCTTTCATTAATGAGATTCATTGCCTGATCCGACGGACAATGAATAGAAATAATATCAGCCTGCGTAACAAGCTGCTCAAACTCAACAAATTCTATAAACGATAAATTAGATTCATATTTTTTATGTTGTGCTGAAACGTCATAAGCAATTACCTTACATCCTAATGCATGCACTTTTTTGGCAAACTCAGAACCGATACGACCGACACCGATTACGCCAACGACTTGCTCACTATGACGAAAAATAGGAATACTTTCTTGATAATCCCAAATACCTTCTTTTACTAAACGATTCATTTTCGTTATTTTCCTTGTAAGCGCTAGCATTAATGCCAATGCATGATCCGCTACTTCATGGGTACCATAGTCAGGAACATTACAAATTTGAACTCCATATTTCGTAGCTGCTGTTAAATCAATATTATTAACCCCTACACCATAACGAACGATTAACTTTAAATTCGGTAATTGAGATAAGACCTTTTCTGTAAATGGCGCATATTGATTAATGATGACAGAGGCATCTTGGCAATGTTGAATTAGATCATCCTCTGTCTCATTTTGTTGCAACTCAAACTCAATATGATGCTTTCTAAAAATCTCTTGTTCTATTTGAATATCCGCATGGTCACAGTCGGAAATAATTACTTTCATTTGTCATCACCCATTTTGCGTTATTTCAAATCTTTCATTGCAACGTGATCCATATCATCAAAGTCTAAATTTTCTCCGCACATTCCCCAGATGAACGTATAATTATTTGTGCCAATGCCGGAGTGAATCGACCAACTAGGTGATAGTACTGCCTGTTCATTCGCTATAACAATGTGACGAGTCTCGTTAGGTTGCCCCATTAAATGGAATACCCTCGTATCTTCTTCCATATCAAAATAAAAATATACTTCCATACGACGTTCGTGGGTATGACAAGGCATTGTATTCCAACCACTGCCCTCTGCTAATTCCGTCATTCCCATACTTAATTGACATGTTTCTAATACATCAGGATGTATGTATTGATTAATAACTCGTTTATTCATGTTACTGTCTGTTCCCATAGGACGCTTGATAGCCTTTTCTTGGTCAATTTTTACCGTCGGATATTTAGCATGGGCTGGACAACAATTGATATAAAATTTTGCTGGATTGCTAGAATCAATCGATTCAAAATATAATTCTTCCGTTCCTCTCCCAATGTATAGTGCTTCTTTATGACCAATTTCAAAAGTTTCATCGTCACAAACAATTCGTCCTGGACCACCGATATTAATGACACCCATTTCACGTCGCTCTAAAAAGTACTTAGCAGCTAGTTCTTTTCCTGCATCTAGTGTAATTTTTTCGTTAATCGGATAAATGCCTCCGTAAATAATTCGATCTACATGGCTATAATGCAATGTCGCAGCATTTTCAACAAAAACTTTTTCCATTAAAAATTCTTCACGTAATTTTTCCGTTGTGTAATGTTTCACATCTTCAGGGTGATGTGCATAAACAATTTTCATAGTTTCTCCCCCTTTTTTATAAAGAAAGCGCTAACAAATAAGTAAGTTGTTCCACATTGTAGAACACCGTTCCGTTTCATAAACATTATATGCACAATAAATAATAATTACAAGAAAAAATTGATTTTTCAGCAAATTATACTAACAACTGTTAATATTTTGCTATATGATTTACAAATCTATTGATTTTCGAATATGATTGTTAAAGGTTACGAAAAATATTGAAAATATTAGAAATGGTGGAGAAATAAAATGGCAACCGTACAATCTATTGAACGCGCTTTCAGCATATTAGAACATTTATCTGAGCATCCAAACGGTATGCAAATTACGAAATTAGCTGCTGAAACTGGATTATCGAAAAGCACGGTCCATCGATTACTCTCAACATTAATCGAGTTGCAATATGTACGAAAAGATATGGAAACAGACCGATATTTCCTTAGCTATCGAGTTTTATATTTAACACGAAATGTTTTAAGTAATACTAGTTTAATTACTGTTGCAAGACCTTACTTAGAAAAGTTAGTGAAAGAAATTAACGAAACAGTACATTTATGTATTGAGGAAAATGAAGAGGTCGTTTATATCGATAAAATCGAGAGTAACCAGACAATACGAATGTATTCTCGCATAGGTAGTCGCGCCCCGATGTATTGTACTGGTGTTGGGAAAATGATGCTTTCAGGTAAAGATGACAACTATTTAAAGGATATCATGACAAGAATTCAATTTAAGAAACGCACTAATAACACCATTTTAACACCTACTGATTTACTTCAAGAAATTCATCATATTCAAAAAACTGGATACGCCCTCGATAACATTGAAAATGAAGAAGGAATTCGATGTATCGCTGCGCCTATATACAATTATTCGGGTAATATTATTGCCTCCTTCAGTATTTCTGGTCCAAGCACCCGAATCACCATGGAGCGTATTGAAGAAGAATTAGCAGAAAAAATATTAAACACGTCTCGAGTAATTTCTTCTCAGCTTGGGTATGTACAGTAAGAAATACGTTTTTAAGTCGTTATGGAATGATTTAAAAATGTTTTCTTGATTAGGACGTTTATAGAAACCGATCTTACAAAAGTTATTTTAGAATATTTTTACACCCCCTCATTCCAAATCTTGATTTGTAAAAGGAATAAAGCCTTGTTACAAGCAGAACCCCGTTCAAACTCGAACGGGGTTTTTAGTCTTCCTACTTTTAATGCTCTGCCCAGATCTAAACGTTTCAATTCTCCATTTTTATCCCGTAACAATAATCTTTGTTCTTTCCCGCTTTAAGTCCTCACCTTCAATGAGAAATCCCATATACCACAACCATTAACAATGGTAATTGACAAAAATTATGAAATCCTTTAAATTTGTGTTAACTTAATTAAAATTTAAGTTAACGTAAAAGGGAGGTTATGATTTATGAGTACAGTTCAAAGGACAATCTTTAAAACCAATGCATTAGATTTAGTGTACTGTGGAATGTTCGCAACGTTAATGATGATTGGAGCAAATATTACATCCTTTGCCCCATTCTTTGTTGTTGGAGGGGTACCCATTACACTACAAACTTTTTTTGCTGTGCTAGCAGGACTTGTGTTAGGAAGTAGAAATGGTGCGATTGCATGTACAGTTTACATGTTGATTGGCTTAGCAGGAGCCCCTGTTTTTGCCAAATTTAGTGGCGGCTTTGACAGTATTTTGTCACCTACATTTGGATTTATTTTAGTTTTTATTCTTTCGGCTTATACGGCAGGAAAACTTGTAGAAACATTCCAAACATTAACGTCCTACATTGTAGCAGCATTAACCTCAATGATCATTATCTATTTAGTAGGAACGAATTGGATGTACATGTCCTATAAAGTTTGGGCAGATGCACCACCTGAACTTTCCTATCAGCTGATTTGGGGCTGGATGCTAATACCACTCCCAAAAGATATTATTCTTGGAATCTTCGCTGCCTTATTAGCATTCCGACTGCAAAAAGTTTTAAAAATACTACCTATTAAACAATCAAGAACATTGGGGGAGAAATAGATGTGGACTCAGCTTGCGAAAGAAGTAATTGATGGGAAACAATTAAGTGAAGATGAAGCGCTAGCGATACTAAATAGCGATGATGATGAATTACTTCCTCTACTTAACGGTGCATTTCAAATCCGTAAATACTATTATGGTAAAAAAGTAAAATTAAATATGATTATGAATGCCAAAAGTGGATATTGTCCTGAAGATTGCGGTTATTGTTCCCAATCATCTAAATCTAAGGCGCCAATTGAAAAATATCCATTTATTACAAAAGAGGAAATATTAGAAGGGGCAAAACGTGCTTTTGAAAATAAAATCGGTACTTATTGTATCGTCGCAAGTGGACGCGGACCGACACGTAAAGATGTGAATGTAGTGAGTGAAGCAGTGAAAGAAATTAAAGAAAAATACGGGCTAAAAGTTTGCGCTTGCCTTGGATTGCTAAAAGACGAACAGGCAGAACAGTTAAAACAAGCTGGTGTTGATCGCTATAATCATAATGTGAATACATCAGAACGTCATCATTCTTATATAACAACAACTCACACTTATGAAGATCGCATCAATACAATTGACATTGTAAAAAAACATGGTCTTTCCCCATGTTCTGGAGCAATCATTGGCATGAAAGAAACGAAAGAAGATGTTATTCAAATTGCACGAGCATTAAGAGAGTTGAATGCTGATTCGATTCCAATTAATTTCCTTAATGCCATTGATGGGACAAAGCTCGAAGGTACGAAAGAATTAAATCCAATCTATTGTTTAAAAGTTCTCGCATTGTTTCGTTATATGAATCCAACAAAAGAAATTCGAGTTGCAGGTGGTCGCGAAGTGAATTTACGTACACTACAACCTCTTGCCCTATACGCTGCCAATAGCATCTTTGTTGGTGATTATTTAACAACAGCTGGTCAAGAAGTAAATGTTGACTATCAAATGCTAGAAGACCTTGGTTTTGAAATTGAGATAAATGAGAAACAGGAAGCATTGAGCAATGCTTAAAAAAACTTTAATAATTAAACAATAAAAGCGCAAAATGATGGTCTCAAAAGGAAGCCACATTGCGCTTTTTTCGTTACCTTATGAAACTATTTTATTAAACTACTATTACTATTTTTATTAATGTCAGCAAATGCTTGAATCATATGTTGGCGAAACTGTGTTGCTACGTAGGAATACTTTCTATCTTTCAACCAAGCGAATCCTACCATTTGGAAGCAGTGGTCATTTTTCAAACGAATAATTTTTGTATTTTTTAAATGATTGCCTAAAAAGGAATACTCGGGATAGAAGGAAATCCCTTGTCCTTCATCGACTAGCTGTAAAACAATCGATAATTCGGTTCCTTCGAAAACGATGTTCGGTTTAAAGCCGGATTGTAAGCAACAGTGCTCAAACATACTAACCGATTCTAATCCTGATTTATAGCCGATAAAGCGCTCATTTTTCGCTTCGATTAAATCAATTTCATCATATTGGGCTAACCAATGATCTTTCGGAACGATTAAATCTAACCGTTCTTTTAAGACAGGAAGCCACTCAATGCCCTGTCCTATAATCGGGGTATTGGAAACACATAGCTCAATTTCCCCACTAATTAACCGCTCTTTAGCAACTACATCAGGTAGGATGGATTGATAGATTCGGACATTCGGTCGTCTTTCATAAAAACTTCTAAAAATAGGAGGGAGAATAGTAGAGCTCATCACACTTACAGAGACTTGATCTTCCTCTATCCCAGCCATTTCTTGAACAGCTTCATGGGCATCTTCTAAAATTCTTAGCGCTCGTTCTACTTCTTTTGCAAAATATTTTCCATAACGATTCAGTCGAATGTTCTTTCCATTTCTATCAAATAAAGGGACTCCTATATCATCTTCTAATTTAGCAATCGTTTTACTTAAAGATGATTGTGAAATATTTAAAGCAGATGCAGCATGAGACATATGCTCGGTCTTTGCAACAGTTAAAAAATAATGTAACTGTAATAACTGCATATTCTCCCCCCTTATGAATCATAATGTATATAGTTATTCACTCTGAACTATTGTACCGATTTTTCCATAGGATTACGATAAATACGTTCGAAATATCCATGAAATAAAATATTATTTTAGGAGTGTTTTCCCATGAAAATTAAAGCTGCTGTTACAAATGGACAAGGGCAAGATTTTGTTCTTGAAGAAGTAGAATTAGCTGCACCAAAAGCAAATGAAGTATTAGTTAAAATTGTTGCAACAGGTGTTTGTCATACAGATGCTGTTGCAAGGGATGCAGCCATCGCTCCCCTTCCTGCCGTACTTGGTCATGAGGGTGCTGGTATTGTTGAAGAAGTTGGGTCAGGTGTTACTCGTTTCGCAAAAGGTGATCATGTTGTATTATCCTTTGCCCATTGTGGTCATTGTGATAACTGTTTAACAGGTCACCCATCCGTTTGTGAAACGTTCAATGACTTAAACTTTGGTGGTATGCATGACGACCATACTCACCGCTTATCAAAAGATGGACAACCCCTTTCTACATTTTTCGGTCAATCCTCTTTCGGTACCTTTGCCATTGCCCATGAGCGCAATGTAGTAAAAGTTGATAAAGATGTCGATTTAGCTTTACTTGGTCCTCTAGGATGCGGAATTCAAACAGGGGCAGGTACTGTATTAAATAAAATGAAACCAGAATTCGGTTCAACAATTGCGATTTATGGTGCTGGAGCAGTTGGTTTAAGTGCGATTATGGCTGCTAAAATCGTAGGCTGTAAAACAATTATTGCAGTTGATGTACACGATTCACGTTTAGAACTAGCAAAAGAACTTGGAGCTACACATACATTTAACGGAACAAAAGTAGATGTCGTAAAAGAAATTAAAGAATTGACAAATGGCGGTACAAAATACGCCGTAGATACAACAGGGGTTCCACCAGTTGTTCGACAATGTTTACAAGCCCTACGTCCCCTTGGTACTGCTGCAATCGTTGGTGTTACACCGGAAATGAATATTGATGTTCATAACGATATAATGGCTGAAGGAAAAACGATGATGGGTGTTATTGAAGGCGACGCTGTACCTAACGTCTTTATTCCACAATTAGTTGAATATTACAAAGCAGGTCAATTCCCATTTGATAAATTAGTAAAATTCTTTGATTTCGACCAAATTAACGAAGCTTTTGAAGCATCAAAATCAGGCGAAGCAATTAAACCGATTTTACGTATTCAATAAAACAGACGAAAACCACTTCATTTCAAACAATGAAGTGGTTTTTTATATCTTTTCATATGGAATTCCCTCTCTCCGATATTACTATCTCTACCAGCCCACTTCCAACGAAAGTTATAACGACTGCTACGATAAACTCACTAACCATACTTACTACCAATCATTTGAACAAACTTTCAGTAGAAATTAACTATTGACCTAGAGTTAACTATAAGGAGTAACATTGAATTGCAAGAGAAATAGTAGGATATCACCTCTATCCTCTTGTAAAAGGAATTGTATTATAGGAGGTATATTATGATAACTGCTAAAGCTAGAGCTGTTGATGGTCCTGACAAACCGTTCCGTCCAGCCGAAATTAAACGACGTGATCTTGATTTACATGATGTGCTAATTGAAATTAAATATGCCGGCATTTGCCATTCTGACATTCATACTGCCCATGGTGAGTGGGGTCCAGTCCATTATCCACTTGTTCCTGGCCATGAAATTGCAGGGGTTGTTACAGCGGTTGGGCCAAATGTGACAAAATACAAAGTAGGCGACCGAGTTGGCGTCGGATGTATGGTTGACTCCTGTGGTGAATGTGAAAACTGCCTTAAAGGGGAAGAACAATATTGCCTTAAAGGAAATATCCAAACGTATGCTGGTGTAGATAAATATGGCGAGCCTACTCAAGGCGGCTATTCTACTCACATTGTTGTATCTGAGGACTTCGTCTTGAGAATCCCTGATAACATCGAATTTGATGTTGCAGCTCCACTTCTTTGTGCCGGGATTACGACTTATTCTCCATTAAAACATTGGGGAGCGGCTCCTGGTAAAAACGTAGCGATTGTCGGTATGGGTGGTCTTGGTCATATGGCTGTCCAAATTGCTCATGCAATGGGTGCCGAAGTAACAGTTCTATCCCAAACATTGAAGAAAAAAGAAGATGGTCTTGAATTAGGGGCAGATCATTACTATGCAACAAGTGATCCAGAAACATTCGAAAAACTTGCCGGAACTTTTGACTTAATCATTAACACAGTTAGTGCAAAGATTAATCTAGATGCATATTTAGGATTACTAGCACTTGATGGCACATTAGTAAATGTTGGTGCCCCTGCAGAACCGTTATCAGTCGGTGTGATGAATTTAATTGGGCATCGTCGTTCCTTTGCCGGTTCAATGATTGGTGGTATCCGTGAAACTCAAGAAATGCTAGACTTCTGTGCAAAACATAACATTGTTCCTAAAATTGAAGTTATTTCAGCTGATCAAATTGATGAAGCTTACGAACGCGTACTAGCTTCAGATGTAAAATATCGCTTCGTTATTGATATTAGTACTATGTAATTTATTTTTAAGGATGTCCAATAAGCTTTGCTTTTGGGCATTCTTTTTATTTCGGAATTAATGTTTAAAGTAAAATAAAATAAATCGAAACAAATTACCAATAAATACTATTCAGAAAGTTATAAGATTCCCCCATTCCCCCCAATATAGAGAATATATCTCCACATCTAAAGGTAAATGACAAGATTCATGCTAGTTATCCTTTTCAATCACACCTATTTTTAGAATATCTAATACTGATAAAGTGTTATAAATGAAACACATATCAATCTATTATATTATAATAAGGTATAAAAAATTATTCATGATATTATCCTACAATGTGTGCAGTATATTTATACGCGTTTATTTTTTTATCTACCAACGGGACTACATAGTTTTAAAAGGATGGTGGTTATGGTTGAATTAAAGCTACAACACATATATAAAACTTACAATAATAATATACAAGCAGTAAAAGACTTCAACCTTGATATAAAAGATAAAGAATTTATTGTTTTAGTTGGACCTTCAGGTTGTGGAAAGTCTACCCTTTTACGACTAGTAGCCGGCTTAGAAGATCTCTCACAAGGTATCATTCTAATGGATGGAAAACCGATGAACGATGTTTCTCCAAAAGATCGTGATGTTGCTTTTGTTTTCCAAAACTACGCCCTTTATCCCCATTTGAACGTCTATCAAAACATGGCATTTGGTTTAAAAAGTCGTAAATTCCCAAAGGATGAAATTGATCGTCGTATAAAAGAGGCTGCCCATATTTTAGATATTGAAAAATATTTAAGCCGCAAACCAAGGGCTCTTTCAGGTGGGCAACGTCAACGGGTAGCATTAGGTCGTGCCATTGTTCGAGATGCCAAAGTATTCTTAATGGATGAGCCGCTTTCAAATTTAGATACAAAGCTCCGTACCCAAATGCGTACTGAAATTATAAAGCTACATCAACGGTTACAAACGACTACCATTTACGTAACCCATGACCAAACAGAAGCAATGACAATGGCAACTCGCCTAGTTGTAATGAACAACGGGGTCATTCAACAAGTTGGTGTTCCTAAAGAAGTGTACGAAAAGCCTAATAATGTTTTTGTTGGAGGCTTTATTGGCTTACCTCCGATGAACTTTTTTTCTGGTACCCTTTTAGATGGCAAAATCCGTATTGGCCATTTGTCAATCCCGATTCCAGAAAGTAAAATGATGGATTTACGTAAACAAGGGTATTTGAACAAAGAAATCATAATGGGTATCCGTCCAGAAGATTTTCACGATTTTCATAAAACATCTACAGTAGATTCTTTTATTGATGCAAAAATAGAAGTTATAGAGTTGTTAGGGGCAGAAAATATTCTCCATTCGCAAATCGCAGGGCAACCATTCACTGCACGAATCGATACACAATCTGTTGTCCAACAAGGACAAATGTTCAAACTAGCATTGGATATGAATAAAGTTCATTTTTTCGATTACGAAACAAAAAATCGCATTACACTAGATGAATAATTGTCAGTTTAAAATGTTTATTTAAAGGAATGGAATAAAAATTGTTATAAATAATTTCCTATAAAGGATGATAGGAGTCTAAACATGCAAAATCGCTTTAAATTCACAACTATTTTCTTATTTTTACTTATCTTTGTCGCAGCATGTTCTAATAACGAACAGGCAGATCAATCTTCAGACAAGCAGGAACAAACCTCTGAAAGTAAGGAGGAGCAATTAACTATTTCAGCAGCAGCTAGTTTAAAAGATGCAATGGATGTTATTCAACATACATACGAAGAAGAACATCCCGAAATTACGTTGCAATTCAACTTTGGGGGTTCTGGTTCTTTGCAGCAACAAATTTCACAAGGAGCGCCGGTGGATTTATTTTTCTCAGCTGCAGAAGATAAGTTTGATTTGCTCGTTGATGAGGGAATGATCGCAAAAGAGGATGGAATAGATCTTCTTGGAAATGAACTTGTACTCGTTGTCCCGAAAGAAAATCAATCCATTAAAGAATTCGAAGACCTTGTAACAGAAACAGATAAAATTTCAATCGGAACTCCTGAAACAGTGCCTGCAGGAAAATACGCCAAAGAATCCCTTGAAAAGATGGATTTATGGAAAGATATTGAATCAAAAGTAGTCTATGCAAAGGATGTTCGGCAAGTATTATCCTATGTTGAAACCGGTAATGTGGAAGCTGGCATTGTGTATAAAACCGATGCATCCGTTTCAAATAAAGTAGAAATTGTTGCTTCTGCCGATCCTGCTACCCATTCTCCTATTATTTACCCTGTTGGCATTATAAAGGATTCCAAACATTACGAAGCAGCAAAGGAATTTTATGAGTACTTACAAAGCGACGAAGCGTTAAAGGTGTTTGAGGAATATGGATTTACTACTAAATAAAGATTTTATGCAAGAATTTTTAAGCCCTATTTGGTTGTCCATCAAA
Source organism: Lysinibacillus halotolerans (assembly GCF_003711845.1). Classification (GTDB taxonomy): domain Bacteria; phylum Bacillota; class Bacilli; order Bacillales_A; family Planococcaceae; genus Ureibacillus; species Ureibacillus halotolerans. The sequence continues at coordinate 742 of NZ_RHLQ01000031.1, read as the reverse complement.
ATCGCGACTATATCAGGTATTGTCGTTATTTTGCTTGGAACATTAATTGGCCGAATTTTTGCTAGAAAATCTTTTAAGAGAAAAGCCATTGTAGAAACCCTTCTCATGCTTCCTATGGTTCTCCCGCCTACAGTTGTTGGATTTTTCCTAATCGTCGTTTTTGGAAGGAATAGTATAGCTGGACAAGCTATTGAATGGCTTTTTCATCAACCGATTATTTTCACTTGGTGGGCGGCTGTCATCGCTTCGATTGTAGTAGCCTTTCCCCTCATGTATCAGTCGGCCAAATCAGGCTTTCAAGGAGTCGACCTTAATATCGAAGAGGCAGCTAGAGTAGATGGCGCCAACGAATGGAGAATTTTCTTATTTATTTCCATTCCCCTAGCTTCAAAAAGTCTTATTTCTGGGGCGATATTAAGCTTTGCACGGGCATTAGGTGAATTTGGCGCTACCTTAATGTTCGCTGGTAACATTCCGGGAGAAACACAGACAATTCCTACTGCCATTTATATTGCGATTGACTCTGGTAATATGCAATTGGCGTGGATGTGGGTCATTTCAATCGTCATCCTTTCCTTTTTAATGTTGCTAGTTGTACGGGTAAAACAGAATGATTAAGGTTAAATAAAAGAGGCTGGGACAAAACCCACCTCTGAAATGAAAAGCCGGTGAAATTTTACGATAAGTAAAATTTCACCGGCTTTGATTATTTTAAATAAAAAATAAGGACCACTTCTGATAA
>NZ_RHLQ01000030.1 GCF_003711845.1 Lysinibacillus halotolerans | reverse complement strand
TTTGGTTTGACGGCCATTTTCATTATATCGAGAGGAGTTTTTAATTCCATCTCCATTACCACTCTAAAAGTATATTTTCACACGTGCAGAGCACGTGGTTTTAAAAGAATTAATAAAAAGAACGATTTCCCATTAGGAATTCGTTCTTCTATCTTTATACTCACTCCTGCTACGTAACTACTTCATAGCATTCAGAGAGTACATCCCACACAGAGTGCTTATTTTGTTAACTAACCTATACTCTAAACTGCTTCACCAAATCATTTAACTCAATTGCTAGTTTGGCAAGCTCTTCGGAACTCGATGCAACTTCTTCCATTGAACTGCTTGTTTGCTGAGCCGAGGCAGAGGTTTGTTCGACACCTGCTGCAGACTCTTCCGAAATAGCCGCAATCTCTTCAATGGACGAATTCATTTCCTGACTTGTGGATTTCATTAGCGTTAGATGATCACTAACGACACTAATTGCCGAAGCCATTTCTTTAACAGAATCATTAATTTTTCTAAACTTCTCTCCTGTTGTTTTCAGCTGATTCGTTCCTTTTTCGACTTCTGAATATCCCGTTTGTAGTGAGTCTACCACGCCAGATGTATCCCCTTGGATTCTACTAACAATTTGTGTGATATCCGTTACAGATTTGGACACCTCTTCCGCAAGTTTTTTCACTTCTTCTGCAACAACTGCAAACCCACGTCCGTGTTCGCCAGCACGTGCTGCTTCAATTGCTGCATTAAGGGCCAATAAGTTCGTTTGTTCAGCTACATCTTTTATGACTGTAACTAATTTAGAAATTTCATTGGATTGAACATCCAACTGCTGTACCTTCACAACGGAATCTTTAACGATACGATCAATATTTGACATTTGCTCAACAGATTGTCGCATCAATTTGGCACCGTCTTCGGTCAATTGTAATACTTCATTTGAAGACTGATAAATTCGTTCGCCATTGTCATTTGCTTCTTCTACTTTTTCCACATACATCCCCATTGATGTCGAAAGATCACCAGACAGACTTGCTTGCGATTCGGTACCAGATGCAATTTCCTCCATTGTTTTAGAGATTTGCTCTGTTCCTACTTTTACTTCATTTGCGGATTGTGTCATTTCCTCACTGTGGGACGAAATCAACTGGGAGGCGTTTGAGATATTTTGAATCATATTTTTTAAATTAGTATGTAAGTCATTGAGCCCATTGGCTAATTGTCCCGTTTCATCTTTTGACTTAATGTCCAGTTCATCAACTGTTAAATTCCCATTAGCGATATGGGTCATTTGTTCCGTTACTTTTTTAATCGGATTCGTCACATTATTAGCAAATAGCCAAATCACTACAATACCAATCAGTAACGTTATCCCCATAACGATGAAATTTAATGACAGAATTTCACCAGCAGGTTTATTAAAATCTACCATATAGGTACCTGATACCACTACCCAACCCCATTCAGGGAATTCTTTAGAGTAGGAAATTTTTTCTCCGAATTTATTTGGGTTATCAATAAACGGAGCGATAAAATCGGTATATCCTCCCCCATTGATACCTCTTTCAATATATTCTTGGACGTAATATGTACCATTTTCATCCTTTTTATCCCAAAGGTTCTGCCCCTCTTTAGAAGGGTGAGCAACAAAAGTTCCTTCGCGATCAGTAATAAACATATAACCATTTTCACCTAAATCAATATTTTTGTTAATTGGTCTTTTTTTGTCTTCTCCCATTTCTCCTAATATCGCTATTTTTACTTTTTCCTGCGCATCCTCAAGGGAAAGTTTGCCTTCTTCTACTTGCTGATTGAGTACATCCATCATTTCAATGGTTTGTTCCACACTATTTTTTAAATTTGTTTGACCCAGTTCATCTAAACTACTACTACTCTTTTCATAACTAAACACACCTAAAACAATCAATGGAATCGTCAATAATAAAATGGAGACAGTCAGTAACTTCCGTTTAATCGTTCCAGTTAAAAATGCAAGCAAATTGAATTTCATTCTTATTATCCTCCCCGAAAATTAATAAAAAAGCATTCACTAATCTATAAGCACTAAATAATATAACAGATGTAGGTCTTTAGACTAGAAGTTATAGTATAAACTTATTAGTCTTACTTTTCTATACTATCTACGAACTTTAGTATATATTTCGTCAAAATTAGCAATAAGAGGAAAAACTTTTTTCATTAAATTCAAATCAAGCTCAACGGATAATAACTAGTTTTCTAAGTAATAAAAAAACGAATTCCCCATCAGGAATTCGTTCTTCTTACTTTATACTAATTCCAACCACGCCACCGCTTCACAGTGCGTCGTTTGCGGGAACATGTCTACGGGTTGGATTTCTTTTGTTTTGTAGCCGCCATCCTCGAGTACCCGTAAGTCCCGCGCTAAGGTCGCTGGATTACAGGAGACGTAAACTACTCGCTTTGGTTTTTGCTCAATAATGGTATTGAGCAATGCCTCATCGCAGCCTTTTCGTGGTGGATCGACGACTAGTACATCCGCTTTTTTACCTTCAGCATACCAACGTGGAATTACTTCCTCTGCTGGGCCGGCTTCAAAATACGTATTTGTAAAGCCGTTTAATTCGGCGTTACGTTTAGCATCTTCAATGGCTTGTTCTACGATTTCTACTCCTAGCACTTGTTTTGCTTTCTCCGCTAAAAATAACGAAATCGTCCCAATCCCACAATAAGCATCAATAACCGTTTCATCCCCGGATAATTGGGCATAATCTAACGCTTGCTTATATAGCACTTCTGTTTGTACAGGATTTACTTGGTAGAAGGAACGAGCTGAAATTTCAAAGCGGACATTACCAATTGTATCCTCAATAAAATCTTTTCCCCAAAGGGTAATCGTTTCATTTCCTAAAATCACATTCGTTTTTTCGATATTAACGTTTTGTACAATCGATGTCACATTTGGGACAAGCTTGCGGATCAATGCAATTGCTGCGTCTTTTTGTGGGAACTTATGTTTATTCGTCACTAACACGACCATTACTTCCCCTGTTGCTCGCCCTTTTCGAATAACGACGTGGCGAAGCATGCCTCGATGGGACTCTTCGTTGTATGGTTGTAAACCGATGTCCATTAGTTCCTTTTTCAAGTTCGCCATGATTTGATCTGCTTCTTCTACTTGAATAATACAACGTTCCATGTCGACAATATCGTGGGTTTTTGATTTATAAAATCCCGCAATCGGACCCGTTTCCGTTTGAGTAAATGGAATTTGGGATTTATTACGATAATTCCACGGATCTTGCATCCCTTTCACTGGCAATACTGGCGCATCGATTTTGCCAATCCGTTTCATAACGTTACGTACCATGTTTTCTTTCCATTTCAGCTGCCCTTCATAAGATAAATGTTGCAGCTGGCAACCACCACATTTTCCAAAATAAATACATGGGGCTTTCACTCGATCTGGAGATTCTTCTTTTATATCTACGATTTTTGCAAAGCCGTAATTTTTTAAAGTTTTTAATACATGTACTTCAACCGTTTCTTGTGGAAGGGCGCCTTGAATAAACAACGGATAACCGTCGATTTTCGCCACACCATTTCCATCATGGGTTAAATCTTCTACTAAAACGATTTTTCGATCATTTTTCTTTACTGGTGCTACCATGTTCCGTCCTCCATTCAATTCTTCTATTGTAAAACAAGTGGAGGGTAAAAATCTCTACTTTTGCACGAAATTTATCTCATTTTAAAAAAAGAGCTACTTTAACAGCAGCCCTTCCTCATTTTACTTCTTCATCCTTTACGATTTTATCCATCGGTGCTAATAGAAATGCCAGCACAATTGACACAATAGTTATTATAAAGGGGGCGACAAAAATCATGAACTCGTTCATTTTGTATCACTCCTATGCATGATCGTTACTCTTGCCAGTAACATAGTCTTTATTGAATAAAAATAAACGGAACAATAAATATAGGGATGGAAGCAATAAACATAAACCAAGTATAAAGGCAATGACTAAAGCAATCGCCATCTCTTTATTTGTAAATCCAGCGTGTATTGTTAAATATGGATATAACAAATACGGATAATGGGAACCACCATAGGCAAAAAAGGCAAAGGCAAATTGAAGTATTAATAAAATTACTGCCGTACCATATGACCTCTTTTTCCAAATAAACCAAACCGTAACTAAAAATAATAATCCCGAAAGTGCAAATAAAGGCCATATAGCGACGATGTTCTCATAATGTTCTACATTATGACCGCGTAACTCTACGATAATCCCGAAGGCTGTAATAATTAATGGGACAGACCAGATTAGGGCATATTTTCTCATTAAGTTACTTGCTTCTAAATCCTTAGCTTTCCATGCATACCAAGTTAAAAAGACCGCAGATATATAAAGAACTGCTGAAATACTTAATAACACAATGCTCCAAGAAAGGGGGCTTGTATATAGCGCCCAATAATCTAATACAGGCTGTCCGTTTACCATCTCAACGAAGCCACCTTCCGAAATGGTAAAAACGACTGAAAGGGATGCAGGAATTAACAACCCCGCTAGCCCATAGGCAAAGGCATACCCTTTATGGCCTGCTGAACCATAAGATTCAAAGGCATAATAGGAACCCCGGATGGCTAACAACAATAATGAAATGCTCACTGGCACAAGTAAAATCGTTCCATAATAAAAAGCTGTTTGGGGAAAAAATCCAACGATACCTACGAAAAAGAATACAAGAAATACGTTCGTCACTTCCCAAACCGGTGATAAATAGCGCTTAATAATCTCCGTTAGAATATGGGATCGATCGGTTAATAAACTATAGGCATTAAAAAATCCTGCTCCAAAATCAATGGATGCCACAATGACATAACCAAATAGAAATATCCATAATACAGAAATTCCTAACACTTCAAGATTCATCGCACTTCACCACCCTTTTCCGATTCCCTGTCTTCAATTTCCTTTTCAATAGGATTGGAACGAAACATTCTTGATAAGACGACGATACTACCTATCCCTAGCACAATATATAAAATACAAAATAGAAGGAGCATCAAATCTACATTTCCACTTGTCGTTGCCCCTTGCTCTGTCCGCATTATCCCTCGCAATATCCACGGTTGCCTTCCGACTTCTGCTAACCACCAACCCGCTTCAATGGCAATGACCGATAACGGGCCTCCCGCTACGACTACCCATCGATACCATTTGCTTGCGATAAACGACCAGCCACGCCATTTCCCGACTAAATAAATAAAGGAAACAAGAACCATGAACATCCCGATAAACACCATTAAATTAAATAAATAATGGATATAAAGGGGAGGTCTTTCATCTTCCGGAAATTCATTTAACCCAATTACTTCAGCCATCGGATTACTAAAGGCTAATATACTTAACCCATAAGGAATGGTAATTTCATACTTTACCTCTCCATCATTCATAATCCCGAATAGGATAAGATCGGCCCCTTCCTCCGTCTCAAAATGCCATTCGGCAGCTGCTAACTTTTCTGGCTGATACTCAGCCAAATATTTTCCTGAAAAGTCCCCAATAATGGCCGATGCAATCGAAAAAATAAGACCACATTTCATTACAAGATAAAGTGCTTTTTTATGATAAATATGATCTGAACCCTTTAATAAACGGAAGGCTGCGATGGATGCCAATATAAACGCTGCAGTCATAAAGGCTGTAACGAGGACGTGGGTTACTTTTGTTGGCATTGCAGGGTTAAACATGGCGATTAACGGTTGAATATTGACTAACTTTCCGTTTACTACATCGAACCCTTGAGGCGCGTTCATAAATGAATTGACGATTGTGATAAATACCGCTGACATCGATGCTCCGATGGCAACAGGTATGAGCAACAGCATATGCTTCTTTTGACTATCAAAACGATCCCAAGTATATAAATAAATACCTAAGAAAATTGCTTCAAAGAAAAAGGCAAAGGTTTCCATAAATAAAGGTAACGAAATGACTTGTCCTGCTAGCTCCATAAAGTTTGGCCATAATAGAGAAAGCTGTAAACCAATTGCCGTCCCTGTAACAACCCCAACGGCTACCGTAATGACAAATCCTCTAGCCCAGCGTCTTGCCAGTAAAATGTAATGTTCATCATTATTTCGATAACCGACCCATTGGGCAATCATAATCATCAACGGAACGCCGACGCCGATTGTTGCATAAATAATATGAAAAGATAAGGTTGTTTCAGTTAGTACTCGACTCCAAAACACCGCTGACTCGTTAATCAAAAATAAGTCCTCCCTAACTAAATAATCGACCTAAAATCGATAGCAACATAATTGCTGCTACTCCAAAACTTAAGTAAATTAGCCATTTTTCTTGTTTTTTATACATTTGTCTCTCCCCTTACAGCCATTATGCCCATTTTTGTAGAAGTTGAACGGTGTTAATTAGAACTGGTAGTATCCTTTCAAACATTTTTTCAAAATAAAAAACCTGTATAAACGTTAGTTTACCCTAACATTTATACAGGTCATTCCTGCTAATTACACTCGGTCCAATTCACGAATATCCTCGATTGGAACGAATACTTCAATATGGCGTTTTAAGTTAGTAAAAGTAACGGGTGCATCCCCACCATACTCACCATCTAAGTTAATATGAATCGTTTCATTTTCATCCACGTTGGAAACTTTCACTACACTTGCCTTTCGGTAAATCACATTCGGATCATTTAAGTGTTCCCCGCGGAGTGCTAAAGATGCCACTTTTATAAAATCCGCAATGCTACATTTCTTCAGGATCATCATAGTGAATAATCCATCGTTAATACTTGCATCTGGTGCTATTTTTTCAAACCCACCAACAGAGTTTGTTAATCCACATAAAAACATCATGGCATCTCCTTCGAAAACTTCCCCATCAAATTCGATGCGCATATTCGTCGCTTTTATGGAAGGAATCATTTCAATTCCTTTTAAATAATAAGCAAGTTGACCGAGAAGTGTTTTCATTTTACTCGGTACTTCGTATGTTAATTCCGTTATACGCCCACCTGCAGCAATATTAATGAAATAACGGTCATCATTTATTAACCCGACATCGACTGGTATTGTATCGCCTTTTATAATGATATCGATGGCCTCGTCGATTTTACGCGGAACTCGAATGGCCCTTGCAAAATCATTCGTCGTTCCCATTGGTACTACACCTAACTTCGGTCGATTTTCATAAGGACTCATCCCTGCTACTACTTCATTTAGTGTACCATCACCACCAGCAGCAATGATAATATCAAAACCTCTTTCTACAGCTTGTGCGGCTGCTTGTTTCGCATCTCCTTCACAAGTTGTTGCGTGGCATGATGTTTCGTACCCGGCAATTTCAAGCTTCTCTAAAACTTCAGGTAAGTTTCTTTTAAAAAGCTCTCTACCTGATGTGGGGTTGTAAATGATTCTTGCTCTTTTCATTTTATCTTCCATCCTATACTTCGTAATATGTATAAAACTTTTCAACAAAAGGGAAAGTCCTAAGTAAGAAGAACTTTCAAAGGACCTTTCCGTTAAAACTTTATTTTTGTATAGCTTTTGATAGTACTTTTTTCATATCTTCATAAACCCATTGTGCACATTGAGGATCATGAACAAATTTGTCCTGCATAGAAGTATACATTTCTTTTTGCTTTTGTTCAAATGTTGGGTCTCCTTTTTCTGGTAATTGTGCCCGCATTTCTGTCACTAATTGTTGTAATTCTGGTGCACGAGGCCCCCATTTCCCAATCACTTCACCTTGTTCATTTAACAATAAATAGATTGGAATAGCCCTTCCGCCATTTGTTAAATAGCGATCGATTAAATCGGTATCCGCATCTCGGAAAGCGCAGCGAATTTCTAAATCCGCTTCTTCAGCTATTTTACGAATAACCGCATTATTTAGCATCGCATCGCCACACCAATCTTCCGTAATGGCTAAAATATGAGGTTTTTCCTCTTTTAATAATGGGAAAAGTTCATCATTCGGATTTACATTGAAATTTTCGTATACTGCAAAACTTTTCTCTTTTAATATAGGCGTCGTCATTTGTTCCATATACTGGGCCATTGGGATGGATTCTTCAAAATATTGTTGTTCTGTTTTCATTATTTACTCCCCCTTTTTCTTTTATTTTGCATAAAATGTGGGCAAATTACAATTTTTAGGATTGGACGAAGAAACCCCTACAAACCAACTTTCATTGGAATGATAGGGGCAAATACTAATTAGCGTTTATTAATTTCTTCAAGAAGAATTTTGTTTACCATTGGTGGGTTCGCTTGTCCTTTAGAAGCTTTCATAATTTGACCTACTAAGAAGCCAATTGCACGGTCTTTACCGTTTTTAAAGTCTTCGATAGATTGCGGGTTCGCATCTAACACTTCTGTTACTAAGCCAAGTAATACAGCTGGGTCAGAAATTTGAACTAACCCTTTTTCTTTCACAATCTTCTCAGCATCTCCACCGTTTTTCACTAATTCACTGAAAACTTTTTTCGCAATTTTAGATGAAATTGTACCATTTGCAATTAATTTCACCATACTTGCTAAATTCTCTGGTGTTAATGCCGTTTGACTAATTTCAATTTGTTCTGCGTTTAAGTAAGCTGACACATCACCCATTAACCAGTTCGCAGAAAGCTTCGCATCCGCGCCGGCAACGACCATTTCATCAAAGAAATCTGAAATCTCTTTGTTCACAACTAGTACACTTGCATCGTAATCGTTTAACCCAAGCTCTTCAACATAACGTTTTTTACGAGCATCTGGAAGTTCAGGAATCGATTGACGAACGCGTTCTAACCATTCATCGTCAATTTTTAAATCAACTAAATCCGGCTCTGGGAAGTAACGGTAATCATCTGTACCTTCCTTCACACGCATTAAAATTGTTTTACCAGTTTTTTCATCGAAACGACGAGTCTCTTGCTTAATTTCGCCACCAGACATTAACACTTCTGCTTGGCGTTTTTCCTCATATTCAAGACCTTTTCGAACAAAGTTGAAAGAGTTTAAGTTTTTAAGCTCTGTTTTTGTACCGAATTCTTCTTGACCGTATGGACGAAGGGAAATATTCGCATCACAACGTAAAGAACCTTCTTCCATACGCACATCGGAAACACCAGTGTATTGAATAATTGATTTTAACTTTTCAAGATAAGCATAAGCTTCAGCTGGCGTACGAATATCTGGCTCTGATACGATTTCCACAAGTGGCGTACCTTGACGGTTAAAGTCAACTAATGAATAACCATCACCGTGGGTTAATTTACCCGCATCTTCTTCCATATGAAGACGGGTAATACCAATTTTTTTCGTATACCCTGGTTGACCGTCTGTACCTTCGATTTCAATTTCAATCCAACCATCATAGCCGATTGGTTTATCAAATTGAGAAATTTGGTAAGCCTTCGGATTGTCTGGGTAGAAATAGTTTTTACGGTCAAATTTTGTTTCTTGGTTAATTTTCATATTTAAAGCTAAGGCAGCCTTCATCGCAAAATCAACAACGTTTTTGTTTAACACAGGTAATACACCTGGATATCCAAGGTCGATTACTGTCGTGTTTGTATTTGGTTCAGCACCGAAATGGTTTGGTGCTGGAGAGAAAATTTTCGATTCTGTTTTTAATTCTACGTGTACTTCTAACCCGATAACTGTTTCAAAGTTCATATTTATTTACCCTCCCAAATTTGAGGAGTTTGTTTATGAAATTCTGTCGCTTGTTCGTAAGCGTAAGCCGTGCGATAGATTGTTTCCTCATCGAAATGTTTTCCGATAATTTGTAAACCTAATGGTAAGCCATTTTCAAATCCACATGGAATAGAAATAGCAGGAACACCAGCTAAATTAATCGGAATGGTTAAAATATCATTGGCATACATCGTTAATGGATCGTTGATGTTTTGACCGACTTTGAAAGCAGGTGTCGGTGCTGTTGGTCCAACAATCACATCATAGTTTTCAAATACTTTATCGTAATCTTCTTTAATAAGCGTACGAACTTGTTGAGCTTTTTTATAGTAAGCATCGTAAGTTCCAGCACTTAAAGAGTACGTTCCAAGCATAATACGGCGTTTTACTTCATCACCAAAACCTTGGCTTCGTGTTTCTTTATAAAGTTCCATTAAGTTTTTCACGCCTTCTGCACGGAAACCATAACGGATACCGTCAAAACGGGAAAGGTTAGATGAAGCTTCTGATGATGAAAGGATATAATAAGCTGCTAAAGCATATTTAGAATGAGGAAGGGATACTTCTTCTACAGTAGCACCTAACCCTTTTAAAACGTCAAGAGCTGCTAATACGGAATTTCTAACTTCTTCGTTTACCCCTTCACCTAAATATTCCTTTGGTACCGCAATACGTAAACCTTTAATGTCGCCATCTAATTTCGATACGTAGTTTGGTATAGGTACATCTGCTGAAGTTGAGTCGTTAGGGTCTACCCCTGCAATTGCTTCAAGAAGTAGAGCATTGTCATAAACGTTACGTGTAATTGGTCCGATTTGGTCTAATGATGACGCGAAGGCCACTAAACCAAAACGAGATACACGACCATAAGTAGGCTTCATACCTACTACGCCACAATATGCAGCTGGTTGGCGGATTGATCCACCAGTATCTGAACCTAGAGAAAATGGCACTTCACCTGCTGCAACGGAAGCTGCAGATGCGCCAGAAGATCCCCCTGGTACATGCTCAAGATTCCATGGGTTTTTCGTTGTTTTATAAGCGGAGTTTTCATTAGATGAACCCATCGCGAATTCATCCATATTCAATTTCCCCACGGTTACCATACCTGCTTCACGTAGTTTTTTAACTACTGTTGCATCATAAATTGGCATAAAACCTTCTAAAATTTTAGAAGCACAAGTTGTTTCTAAACCTTCTGTTACGATGTTATCTTTAACACCGATTGGTAAGCCGAATAATGGTCCCCGTTGTTCAAATGGAACTTTGTCCAACTCTAAGCTTTGCTCCATTGCTTTTTCCTTATTTAAAGCTAAGAAAGCTTGTACATCGTCATCTAGTTTTTCGATGCGAGCAAATGCTTCGTTCGTTAAATCAGCGATTTTCATCTCGCCGTTATGTAAACCTTCTTGTAATTCTTTCGATGAACGTTCAAATAACGTCATGAAGTTCCCTCCTTTTTATCGCGGTTTAGTCTTCTAAAATTGGTGGTACTTTTACTTGACCATCCACTTGCTCTTTTACGTTTAACATCATTACATCACGATCTAAACCTTTTTGGGCAACGTCTTCACGCATAACGTTAACGATCGGTAGAACGTGGGATGTTGGTTTGACATTCGTTGTATCTAATTCGCTCAATGTTTGGGCAAAATCAGTAATTTTTTCTAATTGGTTTGCAAATTTCTCTGCTTCTTCATCAGTAATCGCTAGTCGCGCTAAATGGGCAACGTGTTTTACTTCTTCTTTTGATAATTTCGCCATTTCATTACACCTCCGTTATTCTAAAGCGTGGCAATAATCAATAATAATACCATTTTTCTCATAAAAAATCACAAAATAGGACAAAAACCTGAAAGTTCTTGCACATCAATGGTCATCTACTACAAGGCCTTCATTACTTCCTATATAATCAACTATATTATCGCCTTAAACCGCGCCAATTCAAACCTATTAATAAAAATATCATAAATTAAAGGCAAATTTAATCATTTCCTAATAGATTGAGCTATTCCTTTCATACTTCAACATAAAAAAGTAGCATTAGAATGTTCTAATACTACTTTCCTAAGAAGTGATTAGTCCATATTAATAATCATAAATATGAACAAACGGCTCTTTATCACTACGTTCTTTTATTAAAAGGGCTTCCGGTCCGTTTATCGAAGTAATGCTAACTTCTATATCCACATCTTTAGGCAATTGTTGAACAATAATTCCCGATAAATATTGGGTAAATCCGATGATCTCCGTCGTACCATAAAATTGGATTGGAACCTCAATGGACAACTTTGTGAGCGTGTTATTTTGATAGAATCCTCTACCTATAACACTTGTATAATTGGAGAAATATTCATCTACTTCATGTTTAAAGTTTTGGAAGCTTTCATTAACTTCACGATATACCGCTTCTGGTGAAGACATTGGGAATGTTACGTATGCCTCATTCACATCTTGCCATTCTCCTAAATCCGATTGCCCCTTTTCTGAAACGTTATATGCAAAATAGGATCCAGGTATGATTGCATTATTTGCTTGCTGTTTAAACAAACCAATTACAATTGGAACATCCTTCAGTTCAGGACGTTGACGTAAACGGGAAATGACTTCTTTTGCGATTTCTTTCCCTTTTTGCTCGATTTCAGCATCTGGAATTTTTTCTTCAAAAGTGTCCCCGTACTGTTCTTTTTGGTAGTAGTAGATGGAATTTAAAGCAAGTCCAATCGAAATACCACCAAGTTTTACTTTATTATCATCTGTTTTAACTAGATAATTTTGTTCGACGATATGGGCAAGATAAATGGGTGCTTCTTTCGCCCTTGTTTCAGGGTCCATTTTTTCGCCGCTTTTATTAACATCAGCTGGATTTAACCCTCTTAGTTCTTCTGGTTCATCGGGATTTTGGTTACTACGAGCAAGCCAGTTACTAATTGTATCGCTATCTAAGTACTGACCTTCTTGGAAGAAGTAATTTTCTGTATCAAATACATTTTGTGAAAGGCGCATTAGTCCTTCTTCTACTTCTTTAATGTCGTACTTCGTATTAATATTAGACACGACTAATCCACGGCTAGCACTTTCCTTATACGGAACTAGCGTTTTATAATAATTATCATTTAATTGCATACTTGGGATGATTGTCGTTTCAACTTCTGCTTCAGTTTCATCTGTATCTTGTAACACTTCTGTATCTTCTTTGAATGAAGGTACACAACCTGTTAGCATTGCAACAACGACCATCGCCGGAATCCAGCGAAATCGGTTCATCGTTTGAAACTCCTTTACTGTTGTAATTGTTCAATTAGGCGGTTTTCGTCCCAAACTTCGATGCCTAGTTCATTTGCTTTAGTTAATTTTGAACCTGCATCTTCGCCGGCAATAACAAGGTCTGTCTTCTTACTTACACTACCTGTTACCGTTCCACCCAACTCTTCTATTTTCGCCTTTGCTTCATTGCGTGTCAATTGCGATAATTTTCCAGTTAAAACAATCGTTTTCCCTGCGAATGGATTGTTACCCATTTCCACTTGTACCTTTTTACCTTTATACAGCATGTTGACACCGGCTTCTTTCAGTCTCGTGATCAACGCTTTCACTTCATCACTGTCAAAATACGTAACGATGGAGTCAGCCATCTTACCACCGATTTCATAAATCGCCGTAATTTCTTCTTCCTTCGCTGCCATCAGGGCATCCATCGATTCGAACGTTTCTGCTAATAATTTGGCCGCTTTTTCACCAACATGGCGAATTCCTAGTCCAAACAGCAATCTTTCCATCGAATTTTCCTTTGAACGTTCAATTGCTTCTACTAAATTTTTCGCTGATTTTTCGCCCATTCGTTCCAGTTTTACAAGCTGCTCTGCTTCTAAGTGATAAAGGTCACTTACATCACGAATATAATTTTCACGAAGAAGTTGTTCTACTACCTTTTCTCCTAAACCGTCAATATTCATCGCGTTTCTTGAAACGAAATGTTTAATACCTTCAGCAATTTGAGCAGGACATGTTGGATTGACACAACGTAAAGCTACTTCACCTTCAATGCGGACAAGCTCGCTTCCACAAGCAATACAATTAGTTGGCATTTCAAAAGGAACAGAGTTTTCTGGACGCTGTTCTAAAATGACACCAACAACTTCCGGAATAATATCTCCTGCTTTATGAATGATCACGGTATCGCCAATACGAATATCCTTTTCGCGAATTAAATCTTCATTATGAAGGGATGCTCTTCCAACAGTTGTTCCTGCAACTTGAACCGGAGTTAAAATAGCGGTTGGTGTAATGACCCCTGTTCGACCTACCGTTAGTTCGATATCTAGTAAAGTTGTCATTACTTCTTCTGCAGGGAATTTATAAGCAATGGCCCAACGTGGACTTTTTGCTGTATAGCCTAATTCATCTTGATGAGCATAGCGATTTACTTTTACGACAATCCCATCAATTTCATACGGAAGATGAGGGCGATTTTCAGTCCACTTATTAATGAACGCAAGAACGTCGTCAATTGTTTCACAAAATTCCCGCTCTTTATTGGAAGGGAATCCTAATGTCTCTAAATAATCAAGCATTTCTGCATGGGAATCAATTCCATAAGCTTCCCCATCTCCACCAATGGCATAGATGAATGTGGAAAGGTTACGACTTGCCGCAATTTTCGGGTCAAGCTGACGAAGGGAACCAGCTGCCGCATTACGCGGGTTAGCAAAAAGTTCTTCCCCTTTATCGGCACGAGCTTTATTTAATGCTTCAAAGGATTTTTTCGGCATATATGCTTCTCCGCGCACTTCAATTGTTACAGGTTCGTTTAAACGAAGGGGGATGGCATGGATCGTTTTTAAATTGGCCGTTATATCCTCTCCAACAGTACCGTCCCCTCGGGTTGCCCCTTGAACAAATACGCCATTCTCATAGCGTAATGAAATAGCTAATCCATCAATTTTCAATTCACAAACATAGGAAAAATCGTTCCCAATCGATTGGCGAATTTTACGGTCAAAATCCCTTAAATCTTCTTCACCAAAAGCATTGGATAAGCTTAACATCGGATAATTATGAGTTACTTTCTTAAATCCTTGTAACGGAACACCGCCAACACGTTGAGTCGGCGAATCTGGATAAATTAAAGAAGGATTCTCTTTTTCCAATGCAATTAATTCATTTAAAAGCTGATCATACACCGCATCAGACACAAGGGGCTTGTCTAAAACATAGTAGGCATGACCGTACTTATGAAGAAGTTGATTTAACTCGGCAACTCGTTTTTCAATATCGTTCATTTTATTCCTCCATCTTTTCATCCATTACGAAGATAGTTCCCTTTTACCCTTTCGTAATCGGAGCAAATTTAGCAAGTAATCGTTTGATTCCTATACTTGGGAAGGCGATATCTAATTCCATGCCGTCCCCCTCACCTTTCACACTAACAACCGTTCCAGTCCCCCATTTACCGTGGACAGCTTTATCTCCAGCTTTCCATTGGAGTTGGTCACCGCCAGTCGATTGAAGGTTCGCAATTTGTGGCTTCGTTTGGACATTCCCTATCGTTCTTCGTCTTTGACTTTGAGCCCGTTGGCTACGTCCGGTACTAAATGGTAATTCATCCGCATCTATACGATGGCCGGATTTTGAAATTTGTTCGATAATGTCTTCCGAAATTTCTTGTAAGAAGCGGGAAGGCATATTGTAGCTTGAACGGCCAAATAGAGTACGAGAACCAGCACAAGTTAAATATAAACGTTGCTCCGCCCGCGTAATCCCAACATAAGCAAGTCTCCGTTCTTCTTCCATCTCCGCTGGATCGTCTAAAGAACGGGAATGGGGGAAGACATTTTCTTCCATACCGATAATAAATACAATCGGGAACTCTAATCCCTTTGCAGCATGCATCGTCATTAAGATAATACTTCCCTTTGATGTATCCTCTTTATCTAGAGCATCGATATCTGCTACTAGCGCTAAATCTGTTAAAAAGGCAATTAAAGATTTATCGTCACTACGCTCTTCGAAAGCCTTCGTAACAGATAAAAATTCTTCTATATTTTCTAAACGGCTTTCTGATTCAATCGTTTTTTCATTTTCAAGCATTGCCCGATAACCGGATTTTTCGATCACTTGTTCAACAAGCTCCGTAACGGATAAATACTCTTGCATTTTCGTAAATCCTTCGATTAACTCTCGGAATTTATCAACCGCACCTGCTGCCCTCGGAGTTAAGCCCATGAACAAAACTTCCTTCATCGCATCAAAAATGGAACGGTCTTGTTGAATAGCATATGTAGCCATTTTTTCGAACGATGTGGCCCCAATATTTCTTTTTGGCTCATTAATGATCCGAGCAAGGGATAAGTCATCATCATTGTTGGCAATTAATCTTAAATAGGCTAATAAATCTTTAATTTCTTTTCGATCATAGAATTTTGTTCCACCGACGATTTGGTAAGTCATATTCGATTTAACGAGCACTTCCTCCATCACACGGGACTGGGCATTCGTACGGTAAAGAATCGCAAAGTCATCTAATGAACGGTTTTCTTTTTCCATTAGCTTTTGGATTGTTTGCACAACAAATTGAGCTTCATCTTGTTCATTATAAGCTTTATAAAGAACTATTTTCTCTCCTTCTAAATTGTCCGTACGAAGTTTTTTCGGATATCGACTTTCATTATGTTCAATGACATCATTGGCTGCTTGTAAAATCCGTTTTGTTGAACGGTAATTTTGCTCTAATAAAATAACCTTTGCATTAGGGTAATCCTTTTCAAAGGATAAAATATTGCCGATATCAGCTCCACGCCATCTATAAATGGACTGATCTGAATCACCACCGACACAAATATTTTTAAATTTTTGTGCAAGTAATTGAACAAGTTTATATTGGGAATGGTTCGTATCTTGATACTCATCCACATGAATATATTGGAATTTATTTTGGTAGAAATCCAACACATCTGGAACACGTTCAAACAACGTAATCGTTGTCATAATTAAATCATCAAAATCTAAAGACTGATTACGTCGAAGTCTTTTTTCGTACCCCTCGTACACTTGTGCAACGACTTTCTCATAAGGATTGTTCGGGTTGCTATTTGCTTTATATTGATCTGCAGTAATACATTCGTTTTTAGCTGCACTGATAGCATTTAAAATAGCGCGAGGTTCAAAACGTTTGGAATCAATATTTAATTCCTTTAATACATTTTTTACAACAGACAATTGATCCGCAGAATCTAAAATGGAAAAGTTTTTTGAAATGCCTATTCGATCGATATTGCGTCTTAAAATGCGCACACACATGGAGTGGAAAGTAGAAACCCACATACTTTCCGTCGTACCGTTACCAAGTAAATTATCAATACGTTCGCGCATTTCCCGTGCTGCTTTATTTGTAAAGGTAATCGCTAAAATTTTCGAAGGATAAACTTCCTTTTCCACTACTAAGTAAGCAATTCGACGGGTTAAAACACGCGTTTTCCCAGAACCAGCTCCTGCCATAATTAGTAACGGTCCTTCTGTCGTTTTCACAGCTTCTGCTTGCTGTGGATTCATTCCGTTCAGTAAATTTTTCGTTATTTGTTCCATGATGCACCGCCCTTTATACAAACATTTGTTCTCAATTATACTATAACGAATTTATTCTCGCACTTGGTTTATTCATCTACAACGCCTTTTACAGCTTCTACTGTTTTTAACGCCTGTTTTAAATCGTCATATATAATATTGCCTACTACGACTGTGTCGGCAATTTGTGCCATTTCAGCTGCTTGTTCTACAGTTGTAATACCTCCACCGTAAAACAGTTTCGTGTCATTTAATACTTCCTTTACAGAAGATACGATTTCTTTATCTCCATAAGTTCCACTATATTCGATATAAAAAATCGGTAATTTAAAATAGTTTTCGGCAAGACGAGCATAGGCAATGACATCGTCCTTCGTTAAATCCGTATTGGCATTTGTTACTTGCGCTACTTTGCAATCAGGATTTAAAACGCAATATCCTTCCGCAACTAATTCGTCCCAAACCATGACGTCTCCATACTCTTTAATCGCTTCATGATGTAGGTCTTTCACCCATTTTGTCTCACGGCTATTTAAAACAGAAGGGATGAAGTAATAATCAAAACCAGCTAAAACGGATTCAACATTTGAAATTTCCAATGCAACAGGTACTGAAAAACGTCGTACTCGTAGTAAAATATCAATTACATTATCGATTGTGACACCATCTGTACCACCAACTAAAATGACATCCGTACCCGATTCACATATTTTTTCTAACGATTCATCTGAAATTTCCTTTGCTGGATCCACTTTAAACACATGTCGCCAATTTTTATAATCCATTCTTCCATTCCCACCTATCAAATTTGAAAAATCAATTGTTTTATATACGCTTACAAGTATAACGTAAACTTACATAAAGCGAAAATTACATTCTCTTTACTCAATAGAAAAAGCTGTCTAGGAAGTCTTCTTACTTTTGACTAACTAAACAGCCTAAATTTCACTTTTAAGCTTATCATTATTTAGATGCTTGGAACGGTTTCTCATCTGGATAAAGACGACCTAACATTTCATCATAAGTATCATTTCCATAATCAAAACAACGTCGAACACGAGAAATTGTTGCAGTAGATGCACCTGTTTCTTTTTTAATTGATTCATACGTTTTCTTTAAACGTAATAAATGGGCTACTTCAAACCGTTGGGCTAATGATTGAATTTCACTAATGGTACATAAATCATCGAAAAATTTATAGCATTCTTCAAGATCTTTTAATTCCAATACAGCTTTAAATAATTGGTCCGTTTGATGCCCACGAATTTTATCGATCTGCATATTCATTCATCCTTTCTATTGCTACGAGTATGTTACAGATGTTGCAATGCCTGGATCTGTTGGAACAAGATGAATCCACGTTTGTCCAGGAACTAATTTCACTTCACTACCATCTTCTTCTACTGCTTTCAGTACACCATCCTTGTTTTCCCAACGGACTTCCCTCATCATTCCATGTTGGAACACATAAGCCTTACCACCAGAATTGATATCAATTGCACGGCGTCCTTTATTATCAATAATGGAATGTTTCATTTCAAAAATTAAAACATTGGAAAGTTTCAACGGCTCATTTGTTAAATAATCTGTTGTCACAGCGTCTCCCGATTGCCGTGTATAACGATTACTTTTTTCATCATAAGTATAAAGGCTATTAAACGAATTGTCGCTACTATAAGTAACCGACACGGAATTTGCTTTCTCTCCTATTTTAACACTTTCATCTTCTTTATAAAAAGAATACGATACTTTTTTCTGATAAAGAAGTGAAGCGCTCACTTTATCTGCTGCAGCCTGTATATTTTCACCTGGCATATAGGAGTTATGGGGTGCAACTCGATCCTTCGACCGTTTAAACAACGTCCCATCATACGCCATTCCATTAACATTATCAACGACTCCATTTTCAAGTAATGTTCGCGCTTCTGGACTATAGCCGTGGGCAATATAAAATGCATCTAATCCGGCTGCAATTTCAACAAAATAATCCCTTGCACTGCGAATCGGTCCAATATTATTAGGTAGCTCAGATTGATACAAGGCTAGTAATCTTGTAATATCTCCTTCTGCTAACATTTCATAAATGACATCAGCAGAGGCAATACCCGATTGAGGCCTTGCTTTTGGATGATTGTTAATCGTCACAACGACCGGTCGCATTGACACTTCTTCTTGTACTTTTTCACCAGTAAACGGTGTAACAAAGGATTGTTCTACGTTTTCTGATACAGGTATCGTTTCTTTTTCTTCTTCGATAGATTCTACTGATTCATTCTTTTCATCTTTCTTACCGCATCCAACTAATAGAATTGAAATAATTAATAAAAAGCACAGTCTTCTCCATCGAAACAAAAATTTTTCTCCCCCTTTAACGCATCACAGCGGGCAACATCACTTTCTTTTTCATGACATCATATATACCTCGTGGAGTGATACGAATATATGGTAAATGTGTAGCTTGTAAAAATAGTAATGTATAGACTGCATCACTATGACGATAGCCTCTTTCTTGTAAAGCGGATTTTAAAGCTAACTCATATTGAATTAATTCTTCTACATCACCGTCAAAGAGAGTTCCATTTAAGGCAAGGGGAATCGAAACGATAACTTCTTTATTTTCAACTAGCACCATTCCACCTTTTAATCTCTTTAATTCATTAAATGCTACTTTCATATCTTCTATGCTTTTTCCTATTAAAATAATTTCACCTGTATTTGAGTAGGAGGATGCAAACCCTTTTATACCAGTATCAAATCCTTTAATCATTGTGTTAACACGCCATTTTCCTTGACGGTCTACTAACATTAAATAACTTTCATCTTTTCCAAGGGGGAGTTCCTTTTTAGTAAATTGTAAACTAATAGAATATGGTTTAGTAATGACATCGTTAACCATTTCAATTCCAATCGGCATTGAAAATTGGAAATCGTCATCGGTTAAATCAAAGGATAGATTTAATGGTCCTAATCCATCCCATTGAATTTCTGAAAGGGAATTTACTTTTTGATGATTTTTCTTTAACCAAACACCTTTTGATAATACAGACTCTGGGTTTGGACTAAATGGATCGGTTAAAATATTTAATGTAGCAAAACGTCCTGTTGCCACAAGACCATGAAGATGGGTCATATTATAATATCGTGCAATGTTATAAGAAGCCATATTATAAGCATCTATTGGGGATACCCCTTCTTCAAGGGCGATCCGTATACATTTATCCATTACGCCATCAATATGGAAACTCGGTGTAGAACCATCTGTTGTCATCATTAAATGGTCAAAAACATTCAATTTTTTCTCCATAATCCCTTTAAGTAATTGGGGTAAGTCTGGTCGAATCGAAGAATGTCTTAAAGTAACATCTAATCCATGAAGAATTCTTCGTTCTACTTCTTCAACTGTCATCGCTTCATGGTCACCATCTGCACCAAATAACTTCATGCGAGCGATTGTTTTCTCAGAGGCACCAGGAAAATGCCCCTCAACTTTTTTCCCTTTATTTTTTGCTACTTGAATCCAATGCAGCATTAAATCATCACCGCGCACTAATCGGGGCCATCCTGTTAATTCTCCACCGAGAATAACATCATCTCGTTCAAGCCATTCTAATACAGATTTATTCGTAAATAATTCATCTTCATTGTCGAGTTCCGTTTGGGAATCAAATCGAACCCACCAATAGAAAGAAAAAGGTAACTTTTTCAGCTGGTTCAACAATGAAAACGCTTTCTGATTTGGGAGTGAAAAAACAAAGTTCATATTATCTGCGATAAAAGTTGTTGTTCCACTTTGTGCAGAAAAATTTGCAAAGGAGTGTGGATTATATAATTGGAATGGATGTACATGGGGTTCAATATAACCCGGAACAACCACTTTCCCTTCTAAATCCATTACCTCTGTATTATCCAAATTAGAAGGCATTTCCTTACCTACATAAACAATACGATCAGCTAAAATCCAAATATTTCCTACTAACCATTGTTTGAATACACTATGTAAATAACGTGCATTTTTTAAAACGATTGTTGGCGCTTTGTTTCCGTCAATGACAGCTACTTGTTTTCTTATTTCATCTATTTTCCATGTAGACTTTGGCATTTGTAACACTCCCTTCTATTTCTTATAATATTTATTTTGTTTATTCGCTATTTATACGCACATACTAACTTTGCTCAAAAATTGTTCAAATATTTATTTGAGTTGCAAGGAATTTAATGGTTTTATCGTATCACAGCACTTTTTTATATTAAAGTGTTTTATTTGGAATTATATTCTAATAAAAGGAGTGGAACTTTACATGGAAGAAAACATTTCTGAAAGAAGTGGATTTGTCCGTTTAGCCCTTGGTACAGGTTTAACAGCTTGCGGTATCGCCCACCTGGCAAAAGAATCTGGAAATCGTGGTTTAGGGGCACTGTTCGTTGCTGCTGGTGCTATGAAAGTGGCAGAAGGGATTTTTCTATATTGTCCCACAAAGGCATTCATTAATTCAAACGTAAAAAATGCCGTTTCAACGACTTTTGATGAATATTTAGATGGCGATAGCATTATGCAGCAATTTAATCAATCCTATGAGAGCCGATGGGGTACAGGTAACTCCTCTAATAGTACATCCCAATCATCAAGTTCTGGTTCTTCCACAATGCAAAATTTTGCAAATGCTGCTTCACAAGTAGCTCAAACCGTCTCGAATGTTGCTCCAAGCGGAACAATGGCCAATACAGCATCTCAAGTAGCAAAAACAGTGGCGGATACGGTGTCGGGAAATCAATCTAATCAAAACAATAATCAAAGTAATAATCAAAACAGTAATCAATCTGGTTCAAACAATTCTACAAAAAGTAAAAAGTCAGCAATTAACCCTAGTTAAAATTCATTTTTCTTAAAAAAGAATGGCAAGAAGTCGAAGAGATTCGATTCTTGCCATTGTTCATTATTGGAATGTTCTCCAACCGATATCTTTACGGTAGAAAAATTTCCCCCACTGTTGTTCGTTAATACTTGCATACACTTTTTCTTGTGCTTCTTTTAAAGTATTTGCCTTTGCAGCAACGAGTAGGACACGGCCACCATTACCTACAAAGTGACTATCCACTAATTTCGTCCCTGCATGGTAAATATCAAACTTCTCAGTCAAATCAGCTAAATCCGGAAGAGGATTGCCCTTCTCCACATCTCCTGGATAGCCTTCTGCAGCAATTACAACACCTAACATCGCATCATCTGACCATTGTAAATCAAAATATTGTTCTTCCATTAATGCCTTCATAAATAATCCAAAATCTGAAGTCATTCGTGGAAGTACAACTTGTGTTTCGGGATCACCAAATCGAGCATTAAATTCAATCACTTTTGGTCCTTCGTTTGTTAATATTAATCCTGCATATAAAATACCCGTAAAGGAAACACCCTCTTCCTCCATCGCCTTTACAGTTGCTTCTACAATTTCAATATAGGCACGTCTCACATACTCTTGCGGAATTTGAGGGACTGGGGAATACGCACCCATTCCTCCTGTATTTGGTCCTTTATCACCGTCGTAAGCTCGTTTATGATCTTGGGCAATAACCATTGGATAAATTTGTCCTTTATGAACAAATGACATGAAGGAAAACTCTTCTCCGTCCAAAAATTCTTCAATCACAACCCGTGAAGAAGAATCGCCGAAACGTTGGTTCCCAATCATATCGTAAATGGCATCGCATGCTTCTTGTTCTGTCATTGCGACGATTACACCTTTACCAGCTGCTAATCCGTCCGCTTTGACAACTATTGGTGCACCTTGTTGTTTAACATATTCAACAGCCTTTTCTGCATCCGTAAACGTTTCATAAGCTGCCGTTGGAATGTTGTACTTTTTCATTAATGTCTTCGCATAAGACTTACTACCTTCTATTTGAGCAGCCGCCTTCGTAGGGCCAAAAATCGTTAACCCACGTAATTGGAAAAAGTCGACAATACCTGCTGCCAATGGCTGTTCGGGACCAACAAAGGTAAGGTCAACCGCATTGTCCTTTGCAAATTGGGCAAGACCAGCAAAATCCATTGCATCAATCGGTACTACTTCCGCATCTTGTCTCATTCCGTCATTCCCTGGCGCAACAAACACTCTATTGACTGAAGGGGAATGATTAAATTTTTTCACTATAGCATGTTCACGCCCGCCACTACCGACCACAAGAATATTCATGTGAGATAGCCTCCTTATTTACTCGATGTCCAATGTATCCTCCAAAGGAAACGCTCGCCTCATGACGAGCGTTTTGCCATTTCATACTGTATTCATAATTAATGTTTAAAATGACGAATACCTGTAAATACCATCGCGATACCATACTCATTCGCTTTATCGATTGAATCTTGGTCTTTGATGGAGCCGCCTGGTTGAATAATCGCTGTAATACCAGCTGCCGCTGCTGCCTCTACTGTATCACTCATTGGGAAGAAAGCATCTGAAGCTAATGCAGCTCCCTTCGCTTTATTACCAGCTTGTTCTAATGCAATTTTAGCAGAACCAACACGATTCATTTGCCCCGCTCCAACACCTAAAGTCATTTGTGCGTCCGTTACAACGATCGCATTCGATTTCACGTGTTTTACAACGGACCAACCAAGTTTTAATGCTTCCCATTCTTGTTCCGTCGGTTTGCGATCAGTTACAACTTGGATATTTGCATCATTTAATCCATAGGCATCATCTTCTTGAACTAATAAGCCACCTTCTACGGAAACTACTTTAAATGGATCTTGCTTCTCTTGAGCGAAGTTGATTGCCATTAAACGGATGTTTTTCTTTTTCGTTAAAATTTCTAATGCCTTTTCCGTAAATGAAGGAGCAATAATGATTTCTAAGAAAATACCGCTTAGTTTTTCAGCGGTTGCTTCATCTACTTCGCGATTTAAAGCAATAATTCCTCCAAAAATTGAAGTTGGATCTGCCTCGTACGCTTTATCAAAGGCTTCTTCAATTGTTGTACCTGTTCCTACACCACATGGATTCATATGCTTAACGGCTACCGCTGCTGGAATATCGAATTCCTTCACGATTTGAAGCGCTGCATTTCCATCTTGAATGTTGTTATAAGATAATTCTTTTCCATGTAATTGAGTAGCATATGCTAATGAGAAATCAGATCCTAGACGTTTTTGGTAAAATGCCGCTTTTTGATGTGGGTTTTCTCCATAACGTAACGTTTGTTTTAATTCATAAGTAATGGTTAAGTTTTCTGGGAATAATTCTTCCGTTAAGTAGTTCGATATGTAAGAATCGTAGGCCGCTGTATGACGGAATACTTTTGCAGCTAGTTCACGGCGTGTTTCAATCGTTGTCGACCCTTGATTTTTTAATTGTTCCAGAACTTTCGGATAATCATTGGAATCGACAATAACCGTTACATATTGATGGTTTTTTGCAGCAGAACGTAACATTGTTGGACCGCCGATATCGATATTTTCAATCGCATCATCCCATGTTACATCGGCCTTTGAAATTGTCTCAACGAAGGGATAAAGATTAACGCAAACAATTTCAATTGGTTCAATCCCATGTTCATTCATTTGGGCTTGGTGGGAAGGATCGTCAAACTTTCCTAAAAGTCCACCATGAATCATTGGGTTTAATGTTTTTACACGACCATCTAGAATTTCTGGGAACTTTGTAACTTCATCAACTGCTGTTACAGGAACACCATTTTCTTGTAACATTTTTTTCGTACCGCCTGTTGATAAAATTTCATAATCTAATGCTACTAATTCCTTTGCAAACTCTAAAATACCATCTTTATTAGAAACACTTATAAGTGCACGTTTCGTCACGAAAAAGACCTCCAATTTTTATAACAAATATGTAAAATAATCGGGAATCCAACAAGGTGGTACCCTCTTATTCAAAATTAATTTTCAAATAGCTTTTTTAAAGTGCTCGTATATAGCTCATGTTCCAGCTCATGGATTCGTTTTTCTGTTGCTTCTCGATCTCCTTCAACTACTTCTACGGCAGCTTGACTAAGAATCGGGCCTGTATCCATTCCTTCATCAACAAAGTGAACCGTTACACCGGTAATTTTGACGCCATGCTCCATTGCCTGTCCAATGGCATCTTTACCTGGAAAGGATGGTAATAAAGACGGGTGAATATTGACAATCCTTTTTGGAAAGGCAGCTAGTAATGTTTGGCCAATTATACGCATATAACCCGCAAGGACAATCCATTCTACCTCTTTATCTCGAAGTTGTTTTATAATCTCTCGTTCATAATGAGCCTTTGATTCATAGTTTTTTGCTTGAAATGCAAAGGTAGGGATTTGAAAGTTTTGTGCCCTTTCTAAGACAAATGCGTCAGGCTTATCCGTTACAACAAGCTTTATTTGAGCATTTAATTCCCCTCGGAGAATCGCCTCTTGAATCGCTTGGAAATTGCTCCCACTTCCTGAGGCAAACACCGCAATTTTCGTCGTCATTATATTAAACTCCCATCATGCTCGCCGTTAAAGTGGACGCCTTCACCTTTTACAACACGACCAATTTGATAAGCCTTTTCCCCATGTTCTTCAGCAATCGCTATTACCTTTTGAGCTTCTTCGGCAGGTACTGAAAGCACGTAACCTATCCCCATATTAAAGACGTTATATAAATCTTTATCAGCTAAAGCTCCTTTATCCTTTAAAAATTCAAAAATAGGAAGAATTGGCCAAGAGCCTAAATTAATCTCCGTTGCTAAACCTTCTGGCATCATACGAGGTAAGTTTTCATAAAAACCTCCACCAGTAACGTGGGCCATTCCATGAACATTTACTCGTTTTAACATGTCTAGCACAGGTTTTGCGTAAATTTTCGTTGGTACAAGAAGGGCCCCACCGATTGGTCCTAGCTCTTCGTATCCTTTTACGACTTCATGTACCTCGTATCCATTATCCTCAAATAGGATTTTGCGAACTAATGAGTATCCATTTGAATGAACACCACTTGAAGCAAGACCGATTAACACGTCACCTTCTACAATGTTTTCACCCGTTACAACCTTCGCCTTTTCTACTGCACCTACTGCAAAGCCTGCTAAATCATACTCATCTTCATCGTAAAGCCCCGGCATTTCGGCCGTTTCTCCACCTATTAAGGCGCTACCAGCTTGTACACACCCGTCAGCAACACCCTTTACGATTTGTTCAATTTTCTTCGGATCTGCCTTTCCAACCGCAACATAATCTAAGAAATAAAGGGGTTCTGCACCTTGTGCTACAATATCATTTACACACATCGCTACACAGTCTACACCAATCGTATCGTGTTTATCGACCATAAATGCAAGTTTTAATTTTGTCCCAACACCATCAGTTCCTGAAATTAAAACCGGTTCTTTTAAGTTTAGGGAGGACAAGTCAAACATGCCTCCGAAGCCTCCAAACGTACCCATTACACCTAAACGATTTGTGCGTTCAACGTGTGACTTCATACGTTTGACCGCTTCGTAACCAGCTTCTATATTAACGCCTGCTTGTTCATATGCTTTAGACATGAGTTAAATCCTCCTTAACTATGTTGTAGTTCCTTTTCATGGGGTAAAACTGTATCTGGGAAAATTTCGGTTGGATATTCACCGGTAAAGCAAGCCATGCAAAGTCCACGATTTGGATCATCAAAAGGTCTGGATGTAGCTTCCACAAGTCCTTCTACAGAAAGGAATGTTAAGGAATCTGCACCAATGGCATCCCGTATTTCTTCGACATTTTTACTTGAAGCAATTAACTCTTCACTTGTAGACGTATCTATACCATAGAAACAAGGGTTTTTCATCGGTGGTGATGAAATGACAACATGCACTTCAGTTGCACCTGCTTCTTTTAACATGTTGACAATACGACGGGAAGTTGTACCACGAACGATGGAATCATCCACCATAATGACCCGTTTTCCCTTTACTACTTGAACGACTGGAGAAAGCTTCATTTTCACTCCGCGCTCACGGAGCTCCTGAGTCGGTTGAATAAACGTACGGCCGGTATAGCGATTTTTAATTAACCCTAGTTCATAAGGAATACCGCTTTCTTCAGCAAAGCCGATTGCTGCTGAAATAGACGAATCTGGTACACCCGTTACGACGTCTGCTTCAATTCCAAAACATTCTTTCGCCAGTTGTTTTCCCATCCGTTTACGAGCCATATGGATATTAATTTGATCTATGTTAGAATCTGGACGTGCGAAGTATACATATTCCATCGCACACATTGCCCGTTTTTCAGCTTCAACAAAACGATCTTCTTCAATTCCTTTATCGGAAATGATTAAAAGTTCCCCTGGCTCCACTTCCCGAATATACTCCGCCCCAATTAAGTCAAAGGCGCAAGTTTCTGAAGCGACTACATACGCATCTCCTAATTTTCCAAGGGACAAAGGACGTAAGCCATTGCAATCACGGGCAACCATCATACTATCCTTCGTAATGATTAAGAACGAAAAGGCACCCTTTAATAAGGACAGGGCTTCTTTTACTTGCGCACGGAAACCAGGTTTTTTACTTTTCTTAATTAAATGGACAACTACTTCTGTATCAGAAGTGGAATGAAAAATGCTTCCGGATCGTTCTAAATGTTGTTTTAAATGATTGGCATTTACTAAATTCCCGTTATGAGCTATCGCTAATGTACCTGTAGAAGAGCGGAATAATAAAGGTTGAACGTTTTCAATTCCGCCACCACCAGCCGTCGTATAACGAACATGACTAATAGCCGCATTTCCTTTTGCACTTTTTAGTTTTTCTTCGTTAAATACATCGTTTACAAGTCCTTCACCTTTTACCGCCCGAAGTTGCTGACCGTCAGTTACAACGATACCAGCTCCTTCTTGACCACGGTGTTGAAGAGCATGAAGACCATAATAGCTTAATTGGGCTGATTCCGGATGTCCCCAAATACCAAATACGCCGCACTCTTCATTTAAGCCTCTGATTTCACCAAGCATGGGATTGCTCCTTTCCAAGCAGAACGGAATTCCTCCACTGCACCTTCTACAAGAATACCCGTATCACCATTAATCGTTATTTTTCCATCGTCCGTTACAATACCGATTTTCTTTGCATCAGGAATCATTGATTCAAAGGCTGCTGCCTTATCTTCTTTCACTGTTACAACAAAGCGAGATTGGGATTCGCTAAATAAAGCAGTTACTGCAGAACCTTCTAGCGTTACATAGACACCTAGTTTGTTAGAAGCAAATGTTTTTTCCACTAAAGCAACCGCTAAACCACCTTCAGAAACGTCATGGGCAGATTGTACAAGCCCTTCTCGAATAGCTGATAAAATTGCTTCTTGGCGATTTGCTTCCACATGTAAATCAATCTGTGGCGCTTTCCCGAAGATTTTTCCATAAACAAGCTTTTGCAATTCTGATCCGCCAAACTCTGTAGTTGTTTCGCCTACTACGTAAATGACATCTCCAGCTTCCTTCACTTGTTGTGTCGTAACGTGGGCCAAATCTTCTACTAAACCAACCATACCGATTGTTGGTGTCGGATAAACGGCTTCACCTGAACGTTCATTATATAAAGAAACGTTTCCGCCAATAACAGGTGAATTGAGCACTTCACATGCTGCTGCAATTCCATCTGCTGATTTTTCGATTTGCCAGAAAATCTCTGGTTTTTCTGGGTTACCGAAGTTTAAACAGTCTGTAATCGCAAGCGGTTTACCACCTGATGCAACGATGTTACGAGCCGCTTCTGCAACGGCAATTTTCCCACCCGTTTCCGGATCTAAATAAATGTAGCGGGAATTACAATCTGTCGTCATCGCAAGACCTTTATTTGTACCACGTACTCGCAATACTGCTGCATCTGAACCAGGTGCTACGACAGTGTTTGTACGTACTTGGTAATCGTATTGATCATAAACCCATTCTTTCGAAGCAATAGTTGGTGCTTTTAATAATGATTTTAATGTTTCTTTAAAATCTGCTACTTCTGGTTCACTATTTTCGATTGCTTGGAATTCAGCAAAGTATGCCGGTTCTTTAGACGGTTTATAATAAACCGGTGCATCCTCTGCCAATGCATCGGCAGGAACTTCTGCAACGACTTCCCCTTTATGAAGTAAACGAAGCATTTTATCGTCTGTAACACGACCGATGGCAACAGCATCTAAACCATATTTATCGAAAATTGCTTTAATTTCATCTTCTCGTCCCTTTTTCACGACAATTAACATACGTTCTTGAGATTCTGATAACATCATTTCATAAGCAGTCATCCCTGTTTCACGCTGAGGAACTAAATCTAAGTTCATTTCAACTCCTGAACCCGCCTTTGAAGCCATTTCCGCTGAAGATGAAGTTAGACCAGCTGCTCCCATATCTTGAATTCCGACTAGAGCATCGGACTTAACCACTTCTAAGCACGCTTCAAGAAGAAGTTTTTCCATGAATGGATCCCCTACTTGAACTGCAGGGCGTTTTTCTTCAGAAGCTTCTGACAGTTCTTCGGAAGCGAATGTTGCACCATGAATTCCGTCTCGACCTGTTTTTGCCCCTACATACATCACGGTATTTCCTACTCCAGCAGCAATACCTCGTTGAATATCTTTATGGTCAATTAAACCGACACACATGGCATTGACTAATGGGTTCCCTTCATAGCAAGGATCAAATTGAATTTCTCCCCCTACTGTCGGAATACCGATACAGTTACCGTACCCAGCTATTCCTGCAACGACTTCTTCAAATAAATATTTACCGCGCTCTGATTGTAATTCACCAAAGCGTAATGAATTCAACATCGCAATTGGACGGGCACCCATGGAGAATACGTCACGGATAATCCCCCCTACACCAGTAGCTGCTCCTTGGTATGGCTCAATAGCAGAAGGGTGGTTGTGGGATTCCATTTTGAAAACGACTGCTTGTTCATCGCCAATGTCAACAATCCCTGCCCCTTCACCAGGTCCTTGTAATACTTGAGGACCCTTTGTCGGGAACTTACGTAACACTGGTTTTGAGTTTTTATACGAACAGTGTTCAGACCACATAACTGAAAATAATCCTGTTTCAGTCCAGTTTGGAAGGCGACCTAGAATGTCACATACCATGTCATATTCTTCATCTGACATACCCATTCCGGCATATAGCTTTTGCTCTTTAATTTGCTCTTGATTAGGTTCGAAACTAGCTGACATGTGATTCCCTCCACTGTTTGACAATAGATTTAAATAGTTTTAGACCGTCGTTACTGCCAAGTAATGCATCGACCGCACGTTCTGGGTGAGGCATCATACCAAGTACGTTACCGCGCTCATTCACAATTCCTGCAATATCTTCCATACTTCCGTTTGGATTGTCCCCCGCATAAGTAAAGACGATTTGATTATTTGCCTTTAATTGGGCTAATGTTTCTTCGTCACAGAAATAGTTACCTTCTCCATGAGCTATCGGAATATGAATAACTTCTCCCGCTTCATATTGACTCGTAAATAATGTATTGTTGTTTTCTACTTTTAATTGAATTGTTCGGCACATAAATTTTAAGTTTTTATTTCGAAGTAAAGCACCTGGAAGTAAACCGGCTTCCGTTAAAATTTGAAATCCATTACATACACCTAAAACTGGTTTTCCTGCTTCTGCGCATCTTTTTACTTCTGCCATTACGTTCGATTGGTTCGCCATTGCGCCACAACGTAAATAATCCCCGTAAGAGAAACCACCCGGAACTAAAATGCCATCAAATTCGCTTAAATCTGTAGCATCATGCCAAACGTATTCCACTTCTTCACCAAGCTCATCCTTAATAGCATGGTACATATCGATGTCACAGTTCGACCCAGGAAAAACGAGTACTGCGAATTTCATGATTAGTTAGCCTCCTCGACTTCATAGCGGTAATCTTCAATCACTGTGTTTGCAAGCAGCTTTTCACACATTTCTTTGACAAGAGTATCAAGGTCACGTTCAGTATCATCAATTACAACTTCTAAGTATTTGCCAATACGAACGTCTTGCACTTCGTTATATCCCATTTTCGCTAATGAACCTTGGACTGCTGAACCTTGTGGATCTAGTACACTTTCGCGTAATGTAATGTAAATTTTAACTTTCTTCATTTCTATTTGCCTCCAAGTCTCGAAAGAATGATTTCATATACTTCTATTAAACTACCTAAGTCACGACGGAATACGTCTTTATCTAGCTTTTGTTTTGTTTCTGCATCCCATAACCGGCAAGTGTCTGGTGAAATTTCATCTGCCAATAAAACATTGCCTTCTTTATCACGGCCAAATTCAAGCTTAAAGTCTACTAAAATAACACCGACATCTTCAAAGATTGGTTGAAGAATACCATTAACCTTCAAACCTAGTTCGTATAAAGTTTCTACTTCCTCTTTCGTAGCAATCCCTAAAATATCAATATGGTCGTTATTGATAATCGGATCACCAAGGGCATCGTCTTTATAGTAAAATTCGACGATTGTCCGTTTTAAAGGAGTCCCTTCTTCAACACCAAGTCTTTTCGCTAAACTACCAGCAGCAATATTACGAACGACTACTTCGATTGGAATAATGTCCACTTTCCGTACTAATTGTTCATTGTCTGAAATACGTTCGATAAAGTGAGAGTCAATTCCGTATTCTTTTAATCTTTCGAAAATTAATGTGGTAATGCGGTTATTTAGAATCCCTTTCCCATCTATCTCTGCTTTTTTTTCACCGTTAAATGCAGTAGCACTGTTTTTATATTCAACGAACAAAATGTCTTCTTGTTCAGTTTGATATAAACGTTTTGCCTTTCCTTCATACAAAAGCTGACCTTTATTCATGACCCGTGCCTCCAATTATTTTGACATTTCCCTCTCATCAAACAAAGCGAGAGAGGGAATGTCATTTGATTCAATTTCTCAAGTAGAAAAATAAATTAATTTAATCCAAGACGTTCAAAAATCATATCAACATTTTTAATGTGGTAGTTATAGTCGAAGCAATCATCAATTTCTTCTTTTGTTAAAAGTGAAGAAATTTTCTCGTTTGCTTCTACTAACGGACGGAACTGAATTTGTTCGTCCCAAGCACGAGCAGTTAATGGTTGTACTGTGTCATATGCTTCTTCACGTACTAACCCTTTATCGATTAAAGCAAGTAAAATACGTTGTGAGTAAATTAAACCGAAAGTGCGGTCCATATTACGTTTCATATTTTCAGGGAATACCGTTAAGTTTTTCACGATATTTCCGAAACGGTTTAACATGTAGTTTAAACCGATTGTCGCATCTGGTAGGATGACGCGTTCTGCAGATGAATGGGAAATATCACGTTCATGCCATAAAGAAACATTTTCATAGGCAGTTAACATATATCCACGGATTAAACGAGCGATCCCTGTCATATTTTCAGAACCGATTGGGTTACGTTTATGTGGCATTGCTGATGAACCTTTTTGCCCTTTTGCAAAAGCTTCTTCCACTTCACGCGTTTCTGATTTTTGCAGACCACGGATTTCCGTAGCAAATTTCTCGATAGAAGTAGCAATTAAAGCTAACGTTGAGAAATATTGTGCATGGCGGTCACGTTGTAACGTTTGAGTTGAAATTGGTGCAGCAGCTAGACCTAATTTTTCACAAACATATTGTTCAACAAATGGATCGATGTTTGCATACGTTCCAACAGCACCTGAAATTTTACCTGTTTCAATAACTTTAGCAGCTGCATCAAAACGTTCTAAGTTACGGTTCATTTCTTCACGCCATAAAGCAAGTTTTAACCCAAATGTAGTTGGTTCTGCATGAACACCGTGAGTACGCCCCATCATAACTGTATATTTATGTTCTTTTGCTTTTTCAGTCAAAATATCAATGAAGTTGATGATATCTTTACGTAAAATTGTGTTCGCTTGTTTAATTAAATAAGAAAGTGCTGTATCTACTACGTCTGTTGATGTTAAACCGTAGTGAACCCATTTCCGTTCTTCACCTAACGTTTCCGAAACGGCACGAGTAAAGGCTACTACATCGTGGCGTGTTTCTTGTTCAATTTCATAAATACGGTTAATGTCAAAGGAAGCATTTTGGCGAAGTAATGCTACGTCTTCCTTTGGAATTTCACCAAGTTCAGCCCAAGCCTCACATGCTAAAATTTCAACTTCTAACCAAGCTTTGAATTTATTTTCTTCTGTCCAAATTGCGCCCATTTCGGGGCGAGTATAACGTTCAATCATTGTTTCTTCTCCTTTTATTCCGACCAAATGCCAGAATTCTCGATTTGATAAAGTGTTTCGTCAATTTTATCGGTCAGTATTGTCACATGTCCCATTTTACGATTCACTTTTGCTTCAGTTTTCCCATAAAGATGGATTGACCAATCAGAATGTTTTGAAATGGAATTACTTAACGGCACAACATGTTGACCTAATACATTCACCATAATTGCAGGCGACATAAGTTTCGGTTTGCGAAGAGGCCATCCGCAAACGGCACGAATATGTTGTCCAAATTGAGAAATGTTACAAGCTTCAATGGAATAGTGGCCCGAGTTATGTGGTCTAGGTGCTAATTCATTCATCATAATGTCACCATTTTCTAAGACGAACATTTCAACGGCTAATGTTCCAACAAGCTGTAAATAATTTGCAATTTTCTTCGCTGCCTCTATGGCTTTGTCATAAGTTTCATTAGAAATCCGTGCAGGTACAATCGTTTCATGTAAAATGTGATGCACGTGAATGTTTTCTCCTACAGGAAGACAATAGTTCTCCCCATAACCGTTACGTTGGACAATGACAGATATCTCTTTTTCAAAAGGGACAAAACTTTCCGCTACACATGGGGAATGTTCAAATAACTTTTCAGCTAATGGCAAGTCCTCTTTTGAATTTAATTGTTGTTGACCTTTACCATCATATCCACCACGTGCCGTTTTCACAATACATGGGTAGCCAATTTTGTCGATTTGCTCTAATAATTCTTCATACTGATTTGCTACAATATATGGAGCTACTGGACAACCCGCTTCTACTATCGCCGATTTTTCTGTAATGCGATTTTGAGTAATGCGGACTAATTCTGCTCCTTGAGGTACATAAGCGATTTCTGTTAATCTCTTTAAACCTTCATAGTCTATATTTTCAAATTCGTAAGTAATAACATCACTGACTTCAGCTAATTCTTCTAATGCCGCTTCGTCATCATAGGGTGCTACAATTCGCACATCGGCAATTTGCCCACAAGGAGAATCAATCGACGGTTCCAGTACAGCAATTTTATAGCCCGCTTCCTTAGCAGAAAGTGCCATCATGCGACCTAATTGACCTCCCCCAATAATTCCAATCGTTTGGCCAGGATAAATAATCTTTGTCATAGTAGATCACCTGTACTTTCCAACACTTGCTGTTTAATGGATTCTCGACGGTCATCTAGCTTATTGGCTAATTCACGATCGGTAATCGATAAAATTTGAGCTGCTAGTAAACCTGCGTTTATAGCTCCCGCTTTTCCAATTGCTACCGTTGCTACGGGAACTCCACCAGGCATTTGTACAATTGACAATAATGAATCCAATCCATTTAATGCTCTTGACTGAACTGGTACACCGATAACAGGTAAAGTCGATTTAGCAGCAACCATTCCTGGTAAGTGTGCTGCACCACCTGCCCCTGCGATAATGACTTGAATACCTCTTGCACGAGCATTCTCTGCATATTCAAACATAAGGTCTGGCGTACGATGTGCCGATACGACTTGTTTTTCGTAGGGCACTTGTAATTCATCAAGAATTTCACATGCATGTTTCATCGTTTCCCAGTCACTGGAACTTCCCATAATGACACCGATTTTTGGATTCATTTATTTCTCTCCTTCAATCTTTCGCTTTATGTAACTTCAATATGATGCTTTCATTCTCTCAATCTTTTCTATTAAACGATAAAAAAGTCCTCAAATAATCCACTTTCTCTAATGCAAAGAAAGCAGAATACTTGAGGACATTAATTTGAAAGAAAATGTAGCGGACATTATCTGTACCCACACCTTTCTAAACGCCAAAAGTTTGCTTTCCCGCATAGTCCGACATTTACGGTGCCGGGTAGAGACACTAGAGCCATATTCTCTAGCATATATGTGGGAGGTCTTATTTAATAATCCATTTCACTTTAGTGTAAAATAACCACTAAAGGTTAAACAACTCACATTTGGAAGGTAAGATGTTTATTTCCTAACATCATTTTAACAAGGTATAAACAGAAAATCAACGAAAAAATGCGAACGATAAATTTTCAGAAAACA
This sequence comes from Lysinibacillus halotolerans, assembly GCF_003711845.1. GTDB lineage: Bacteria > Bacillota > Bacilli > Bacillales_A > Planococcaceae > Ureibacillus > Ureibacillus halotolerans. The sequence goes on along the minus strand of NZ_RHLQ01000030.1, from coordinate 5,877 downwards.
ATAATGTTCGTGTTTTGGTCAAATTATTTTTCAATCGCCCATTAAAATTCCTTTAAATTTAATTTTTTGCCGTAAATATGTTGGTTCTCCATCCACTATATGAAAAACCGGTTCTTCCTTACGCCCCATTGGCATATAGCCTTCTTTTTTCATTCGTTCAAGACATTGTTCGATTGTTTCATTTTCATTTACTTCAAACCATATTTGTTTTTTACTCATACATAATTCCTTTCAACTGTTCATTGTTCTATTTATTTTAACAAACATTTCATTTTTTAAAGGACAATCTAATAAGGTTACGTAAATTTATATATAATTTACCCATTTTTGTTCCATCCTTAAAAATTTTTAAAATCAAAAAGTTTTCTCATTAATTTCTAATTAAAGTTCTGTATTATCAATTATATAAGTAAGCGAAAAAGTGAGTTGATTAGATGAAGCATAAAATTTTAATCATTGAAGATGAAGAAAACATTGCTCGCGTCCTACAACTGGAACTAGAATTTGAAGGTTATGAAACGGACGTGGCACATACAGGTACATCTGGGCTTATTAAGTACCGGGAAGGACAGTTTGATTTAGTATTATTAGATTTAATGTTGCCAGAGATGCATGGTTTAGATGTGTTAAAAAGAATTCGTGCAACCGAACAAACAACCCCTGTCATTTTATTAACTGCTAAAAGCGAAGTGGAAGATAAGGTAAAAGGTTTAGACCTAGGAGCAAACGATTATGTAACAAAACCGTTTGAAATCGATGAATTGTTAGCACGTATTCGAAATACGATACGTTTCTCTAAACAAAGGGAGGAAATAGTAGCTGAGAAGAAAGACGAACACCTTTTAAACTATGGCCACTTATCGATCCACGAACAAACTCGGGAAGTTGTTTATTTTGAAAAAACGATTGATTTAACACCAAAGGAATACGACTTATTGTTATTTTTACTGAAACATCCAAAACAAGTTTTAACAAGGGAGCAAATTTTAGAGGCTGTATGGGGATTTGATTATTACGGTGATACAAATGTAGTAGATGTTTATATTCGATACGTACGACAAAAACTGGATTCTTCTAATCCAACTCCTATTATCCAGACGGTACGTGGTGTTGGATACGTTTTAAAGGAGTCTCCTCATGAAACTTAGAACGAAAATTCATCTATATACAACTTTACTCATGTTAGTTTTATTGATCGTCATGAACAGTGGTGTTTATTTACTTTATGAGCAACTAGCGATTAATACGGAATATAAACAACTAAAATCCGATAGTGAGGAGCTTCTGACTGCCTTTAATAATTTATCCGATGTGACAGATCCGAGTATTGTGTTACGGGCATATATGCCAACCAATGGAGCAGTTCATGTGTTAAATGAAACGGGGAATGAAATTTTCTCGGTTGAAGCCCTTTCCTTTGAACCTATTCAATTCGAAGTAGGTAAAAACGAGGATTATGCCATGAGTGAAATAGATGGACTTCCTATTATTATGCTGGAAACTCCAGCTATTTGGAATGATGGCAGCATTGTAACCCTTCAGCTCATACAACGGTTAGATGATGTTGCCAAAAACTTAAATCTTTTAAAGCTTATTTTAATTGCCGTAACAGCTCTTGTAGCCATCCCCCTTCTATTATCCAATATGGGGCTTAGTCGAATTATTTTAAAACCATTAGAACGTTTAAGTGAAACAATGAAGAAAAATGCCACTTCTAAAACTTATGAAAAAATCGACAAGGTGGATGTAGGAAAAGATGAACTTGCAGAAATTGGTCGAACGTTTAATGGCATGATGGAGGCACTTGAAACAAACTATCGTAAGCAAGAACAATTTGTATCTAACGCTTCCCATGAACTTAAAACTCCCCTTACTGTCATTGAAAGTTATGCGAAGCTTTTACTACGACGTGGATTTACAAACGAAAAGGTTGCAACAGAGGCATTGGAAGCTATCGTTAACGAATCATCGCGCATGAATGATTTGATTGTACAGATGCTTGAATTAGCTAAAAATAAAGAGCGTACTTCCCTTACTATCCATAAAGTAGATATTGCCCAATTGCTTGAAAATACTTTATCCCAAATGCAGCATGCCTATAATAGACCCTTTGAGTTGAAAAGAGAATCACGGCTTTATGCTTATACTGATGAACAGAAGCTAAAGCAGCTTTTATATATATTATTGGATAATGCAAGAAAATATAGTGATGATAAAATCATCGTAACATCAGCAAAACTTGGGCATTCTATTTCCATTACAATTCAAGATTTTGGAGAAGGTATTCCAAAGGATCAACTTCCCCATCTATTTGATCGATTTTATCGAGTAAATAAAGATCGAAATCGTAAAACTGGTGGTACAGGACTTGGTTTAGCCATTGCAAAGGAATTATCCGAACGTCTACAGATTGAAATAAAAGTCGAAAGCGAATTAGGAGTAGGTTCTTCCTTTACATTACTTATCCCTATACAAAACGATTTAAGCGAGGAGGATAACCGATGACAAATTATACGAAATGGATGATTTCTTTAGTTGTATTAATGTTAGCCGTTACCGTATTTGTCGTGTGGATTATTCAAGATCGCTTTTCCAGTCCAGATGAACTAACTGTCGATGAAGCTACTAAAAAAATTGAAACTTTATACGGTGGTTCTGTAGAGTCTTTTGATGAAAAAGACGATATTTTTTATATGGCCTTTGAAAAAAACAATGAAACATATGAGTTACAAATCGATGCGGAAACTGGAAATATTTTAAGTTTGAATAAAACAGAGTCTAATTTAAACAAGACGGTAAAAACAAAAGAAGAGATACGTACCCTTTTAAATTCCCAAAATAACGGAACGATTCAATCCATTACGTTCCAAAATAATGACGAAAATCCTCAATATATTGTTGAAGTAACAGAACAAGAGCGATTAAAAACTCTAGTTGTTAACGCTATAACTGGCGCTATTATTTCAGAAAATGTAAAAGAGCAAAATGCCCAATCCGATACTTCTGTAGTGATTACGAGTGATGAAGCAAAACAAATTGCCCTCTCCCAATTAAACGGTACGGTAGAATATATTGCCTATGAAGAATCAAACGATGGAGGTTATTATTTAGTAGAAATCGACGGGAATAATGAAGAAGAAACATTTCAAATACACGCTGTCTCCGGAAAAATACTTTCCGTAACTCAACGTGACGATGATTTAGATGATGACGACGATGACGACTCAGGCGATGAAAGTGATGACGAAGATTAGACATTCTTTCTTATTTTCTAATCAATTTCTAATCTTATTCTCCCTTTCTTATCATTTTCCTCCAGTAATATAAAGGTATCAAAATCAGTGAGGAGAGATATGACATGAAAAAAGTGATTTTAGTACCTGTATTACTAGGGGTTATGGGCATTGGTGGCATTATTGCTGTAACAGGAGGAAACATTACCGGTTCTGCCAACGCTGAAAAATTAACAACAAGTGAAGTTGAGAAAAAGGCTTTAGCCGAAGTGAAAGGAACAATCCGTGATATCGAATTCGAAACAGGTGTTACAAGAAGCTATTACGAAGTTGAAGTGATTACAGATGATGCAGAATATGATTTAAAACTTGATGCATTTTCCGGTGAATTATTAAAGAAAACAAAAGAAAGACTTGATTATGACGATACTATTCAAAACACTCAAACAAACACAAACACAAATACAAACACAACAAATTCTGCGAAAAACACAAATGTAAATGCATCGACAAAAGCTCCAAAACAAAATAACAATGTTTACGACGACAACCGATATGATGATGATTATGATGATTTAGATGACCGCTATGACGACGATTTAGATGATCGTTACGATGACGATGATGACGACGACCGATATGATGACTAAGCATATAAAGAAAAAGGAAGTAAAAACAGCAATGTTTTTACTTCCTTTTTTAATTTGAAATTAAATCTCGTTCGGAATCGTTTATTTTAATCGAATCTTGGTCAACTAGGATAATGGCGGCATCATCCATCACCTGTTTAATTACAAATAAAATATCCTGCTGTACTTCGTATCTTTCATGTATATCATTAGAAGGAATATAATAACTAACTAACATTCGATAATAATCTGCATGGAACTCATCAATATAAACAAGTATTAAATCATCCTTTGATGTTTGGGGATGTAAAATAATTTGCTTGTTCACCTCATTACAAATGTTCCTAATTTCCTCTTCTGTATGTTTCGTCGATAAATAATAATAGGTTTGAATTTTCCGTTTCTCACGCTTTGTTAAATTATAAATCGGTTTATTCATTAAATAAGCATTTGGGACGTAAACAATTCCTTTATCTGCTGTTGCAATTAATGTAGATCGAAGGTTGATATCTTGAATAACACCTTCAATTTTACTATCTTCTGTTGAAATATAATCTCCTACTTGAAAAGGCTTATCCAGCGTCATCGACAATCCTCCAAAAATATGGGAGGATGTATCACGCACACCAAAAGCTAAAGCAACACTGGTAAGCCCTATTCCTGTTAAAAATCCATTCAAATTAAAATTCCATAATGAAGCGATTAATACGATCGCTATAATTGCAATAAAAGCATTCACTATACGTAATGTAAAAGGTGTTAATTTTGTGGATTTACTTACATCAAGATGAAAGGACTCGGGATGATTTGCATAATACGCTAAAACATCATAAACTCCTTTAAAGAAATAAAACACCATTAATGAATACAATAAGTTGCGCATAGAAGGACTGGAAAATAAAGAACTTTCCATAATAATGGACAATGAAAAAAAGACGATTAACGTAAAAATCGCATGTCGAATCTCTCTACTAAAATGCTCGATAATTCTAGCAGTCATTAATTTCGACTTTTTCTCAAAAAATCGAACTATTTTTTGAATCATATATTTTAATAAATAATGTTGCAGCAACCATCCAATTACTATCAATACTAAAGCACTTACTATATCGGTCAACTTTGGATCAATCATATTCGTATATATCCAACGAATTGAATCAATCATATTCTTTTACCCCTATCTAAAAAATCTTCTATTCCCTTCAATAAGAATATGAAATTCCTTTTTTAAAACTTTTATAATCATATCAAATCCAGCGAATGTGTACAATTTTGCGCCTTATGTAAAGCTCATTTAATTGCTCATGTAACGAGTCACACCTGCGCTTCGGGCCTCCTTGATTCTTGTTTTCCTCGGTCCTCCCACTTCTCAAGTTTTTCATTTTGTATTTTTGTTTTATTCTTAAACGTGCCGACCAAGCCTTCGGCTTTTGTATGTTGGGGGCTTTTTGGATATAAAAAAGACCACTGAATTTCAGTGGTCTTTAATTGCCTAGCAACGTCCTACTCTCACAGGGGCACCCCTCAACTACCATCGACGCTTTCTGCGAAGCGCGATGACACATCGGAAAACTGCGTCATCTGCGTCAGTCCGATGCTCATGTACTAAGTACACTGCGCTTCGGGCTTCCTTGATTCCTTGTTTTCCTCGGTCCTCCCACTTCTCGAGTTTTTCCTTCTGCATTTTTGATCGTTGCCGATTAAAGCCTTCGGCTTTTGTATGTTGGGGGCTTTTTGGATATAAAAAAAGACCATTGAATTTCAGTGGTCTTTAATTGCCTAGCAACGTCCTACTCTCACAGGGGGAAGCCCCCAACTACCATCGGCGCTAAAGAGCTTAACTTCCGTGTTCGGTATGGGAACGGGTGTGACCTCTTTGCCATCATCACTAGACTATTTAGTTGAGAGCTTGTTCTCTCAAAACTGGATAAAGACATTGAATGCATTCAAGATTTGGTTAAGTCCTCGATCGATTAGTATTCGTCAGCTCCATGTGTCACCACACTTCCACCTCG
>NZ_RHLQ01000002.1 GCF_003711845.1 Lysinibacillus halotolerans | reverse complement strand
ATTTGAATTTGGTTTGACGGCCATTTTCATTATATCGAGAGGAGTTTTTAATTCCATCTCCATTACCACTCTAAAAGTATATTTTCACACGTGCAGAGCACGTGGTTTTAAAAGAATTAATAAAAAAACCGATAAGTTCAAATGGAACTTATCGGTTTCTATTTAAAGTCAATTATTGAGCTGCTTTATTACGAAGTACCATTTGTAAGATACCACCATGACGGTAGTAGTCTACTTCTACTTCTGAGTCGAAACGAGCTAGAGCTTTAAATTCTTTAACCGTTCCATCTTCAGCTTTTGCAGTTACTGTTAAAATATCACGTGGTTTAACATCATCTGTAATATTAACAGAAATTTCTTCTTTACCAGTTAAGCCTAAAGTTTCTGCGCTTTCGCCAGGTAAGAATTGAAGTGGTAAAACACCCATCATTACAAGGTTTGAACGGTGAATACGTTCGTAGCTTTGTGCGATAACTGTTTTAATACCTAGTAAGAATGTACCTTTTGCTGCCCAGTCACGAGAAGAACCCATACCATAATCGTTACCAGCTAAAACAACTAAACCAGTACCTTGTTCTTGGTATTTCATTGCTGCATCATAAATGTACTCAACTTCTCCAGTTGGCCAGTAAGTAGTGAATCCACCTTCTGTACCAGGAGCGATTTGGTTACGGATACGGATGTTTGCGAATGTACCACGCATCATTACTTCATGGTTACCACGACGAGAACCATAAGAGTTGAAGTCGCGGATTGCTACGCCATTTTCTTGTAGGTATTTACCTGCAGGCGTATCTTTACCAATTGCACCAGCTGGTGAAATGTGGTCAGTTGTAATAGAGTCACCAAACTTAGCGATTACACGTAAACCATCAAGGCCTTTGATTGGCTCTGGAGTTTTAGATAATCCTTGGAAGAATGGTGGGTTTTGAATGTAAGTTGATTTTTCATCAAATGTGTATAAAGACTCAGTTGATGTTTCAATTGCATTCCATTTTTCGTTGCTATCGAATACTTTTGCATATTCTTTTTGGAATAATTCACGAGTAACAACTTTGTTTAAAACTTCATTTACTTCTTCAGTTGAAGGCCAGATGTCAGCGAAGAATACATCGTTACCATCTTTGTCTTTACCTAAAGAATCTTTTTGTAAATCGATATCTACAGTACCTGCTAAAGCATAAGCAACAACAAGTGGTGGTGAAGCTAAATAGTTAGCTTTTACTAATGGGTGTACACGACCTTCGAAGTTACGGTTACCAGAAAGTACTGAAGTTACGAATAGATCTTTGTCTTTAATTGCTTCTTCGATTTCAGGTAATAACGGACCTGAGTTACCGATACATGTTGTACAACCATAACCAACTGTGTTGAATCCGATTTGGTCTAAGTAGCTTTGTAAACCTGATTCTTCTAAATAGCCAGTTACAACTTTAGAACCTGGTGCTAAAGAAGTTTTAACCCATTTTGGTGGTTGAATACCTTTTTCAACTGCTTTTTTCGCAACTAAACCAGCAGCTAAAAGAACGTATGGGTTAGATGTATTTGTACAAGAAGTGATTGCAGCGATTGCTACAGCACCAGTTGGCATTTCTACATCGCCATCAGCAAATTTAATTGTTGATGTTTTAGAGAATTCATCTTCAGTTAAACCGAAACCTTGTACGCCCATTGGAGCAGTAACTGCTTCATGGTAACGAGCTTTCATTTCTGAAAGAGGAATTAAATCTTGTGGACGTTTTGGACCAGAAAGGTTTGGTTCAATTTCGTCTAATTTAATTTCTAATACATCAGTGTAAACTGGTTCTAATGATGGATCAAAGAACATGTTGTTCGCTTTTAAGTAGCTTTCTACAACTTGGATATGCTCTTCGTCACGACCAGTTAAACGCATATAGTTTAATGATTCTTCGTCAATTGCGAAGTAACCACATGTTGCACCGTATTCAGGAGCCATGTTCGAAATTGTAGCACGGTCAGCTAATGGTAATTTAGATACACCAGGACCGAAGAATTCTACAAATTTGTTAACTACGCCGCGTTGACGTAAAACTTGAGTTACTTTTAATGCTAAGTCAGTCGCAGTAGCACCGTTTGGAAGTTCACCAGTTAATTTTACACCGATAACTTCTGGAATTGGGAAGTAAGAAGGTTGTCCAAGCATACCTGCTTCAGCTTCAATACCACCTACACCCCATCCAAGAACACCGATACCGTTGATCATTGTTGTATGAGAGTCAGTACCTACTACTGAATCTGGGAAAGTTTCAAAAGTTCCATCTTCGTTCTCTTTAACGTGAACGACTGGAGCTAAATATTCTAAGTTTACTTGGTGCACGATACCAGTTGCTGGTGGTACAGCACGGAAGTTATCGTATGCAGTTTGAGCCCATTTTAAGAAGTTGTAACGTTCTGCGTTACGTTCGAACTCAAGATCCATGTTCGCTTGTAATGCTGAAGCATTACCGTATTTGTCAACTTGTACTGAGTGGTCAATTACAAGGTCAACAGGAATAGCTGGGTTAATTTTATTTGGATCTCCACCTAATTCTTTCATAGCTGAACGTAAAGAGGCTAAGTCAACTACTACTGGAACACCTGTGAAGTCTTGTAATACTACACGTGATGGTTTGAATGGTACTTCCGCTTCCGGATTAGCACCCTCAGCCCATTTAGCTAATTCGTCTACATGTTCTTCTTTAATTACGTAGCCATCATATTGGCGTAATACAGATTCTAATAATACTTTAATTGAGTATGGAAGGCGTGATACTTTTGCGATACCAGCTTCTTCGATTGCAGCTAAACGGTAGAAGTTATACTTTTTACCATTTACTTCGAATGAAGAACGGCTGTTGTGTAAATTGCTTGCCATTTTTTACTCCCCCTAATTAATATTGAAAAGGCTTGCAAAGCTTTTCTCCAGTAATTATCATAAACGATTCTTATACATAAGTAAATTACATTAATTTTATCTTTTGTGATAAGTTATTTTTATGACCTAGTAATTTACTTTGCGAAAATCATTATAACTTACTTTGTCAAAATAGAAAAGAGCATCGTATCGATGCCATTTTAATAGAAATAAAATTATATAGACAACGCATTTAATACGGAGTCATTTTCCCCTAATACTTTTATTGTAAAACTTTTAGCGTTATCAATTTCCTCTAAATCTATGTACCAAATAGCGTATCCTTCTACATTATAGGTGGATAGTATGTCATCAGATAAAAAATCTAATTGAATAAGTTTAGCATGCTTATTATTTACTGAAATTTGGATATTCCCTTTTGGTTTTATTAAACCAAATAAAATTTTACTATCGGAATGGGCTGACGTAATTGTATTTTCCGTCAATGCATTCGGTAGTTTTGAATAGGTCCCTTCTCCTGCGCTCCATCCTTTTAAGTTTTTTTCCACATAACCAGTTCCAAAATATTGCCCATTTGATAAGAAGAAATAGCGTTGTTCCTTGTCACTTTTTGGTCCTTCAATCCATTCATAGTTAGCATCGGTAGGAAGAGCTTCCTCTGGGGTATCTTTTCCATCCCCAGTGAACGCGGTTAAAGAAATGTTGAAAATAAAGGCAAGTACAATGACTAACCCAGCAAATAATAGAATTCTTGTTAATCGATTTCGCATTCTTTTCACCTCGATTATCTTTTGAAAATCGTTATTGTTTCATCCATTTTCCAATAAATAATGATACTACCCCTTTTAGCTCAGGCAATTTTTGAGAAAATTTTAATGTGAAGTATAAAGTTTTCATAAAATGTAATGTATTTGTACGTGCAGCGAAATATTGTGGCGTATAGCCTACTTCCATTAAATAAAATTGTAGTTTATCAAATACTTGTTCTACCCATTCGATTAAAATTTCTTCTGGATACCCTTTTGCCATTAGTTTTTCAATGATCGTGACGAGGCGTTCATCCTCATCATCAACATAGACTGAATCTTTCCATAAGCTGTTTTTAATTCCTTGTAAAAGAATTGGCGCAAAACGCATTTCAAATAATGGGTGGGCAACAATGGAAGTAGCTAGATCAGCTCCATGGGCAATAGCATGAGCCCAACCTTTTTCGTGAACGAATCCCCGTACATCGTTTTCTTTCGATAAATAGTGGACGGCTTCCTCTAAAATTCCTTTGGCCTCCTCATCGGATAAAAAGCGAATTTGGGAATCAACATTTAATAATCCACATAACCATAAAGCAGAAAAGGATCTGGTGAATACTAGGTCGCTATCCCGTTCTCCTATAGAAGCATATAAAAAATCAGCTCCTTTAAGTGTCTCAGTCAAATGCTTCATTTGTGTAGTAGTTAATAAGTTGTCTGCAAGTAATTCTATAAATAATCGATAATTTAATTTATCCCTTAATTCATCTTCAGGGTAACCGATGTTATTTAACATATTTTCGATGAGTATATCGCCCTGTTCATTCATATACTGCTGTCTTTCGGTATGGTTCATATCGAGTATTTTAATCAACGTTTCTTTCAAAATGAATATCCTCCTTAGCCAGATGAGCACAATTGTATTTATTGTAAACTTCTAAAAGCTATTTGGCAAAAATGATAAATAGTCTTCATTAGATGATTAAATGTATGGTTTCGAATATTGAGATGTTTATCCCAAATTTTTCAAATTGTTGTAAGAAAACGATTAAGATTAGGAATTTTTAGTGAAAATAGGAGTATTGATTGTTTATGAGGAGGAAATACCCTGATGGTTTTTAAGCGATTATTTTCTTTATTATCAAAAGTAAAAACGATACAACATACAATCCAACATTCGAAAGCCGGTAATTTTGTACAACTAAAACCGAAACTGTATAGAGAATCCATTCATTTTAATAAAAACATGGTTTTAGCAGGAGATATGTATGAGGAAACGATGATTGAAGGATTTATTATTGTACCGAAAAATATTTCAGTAACTTTGCAAAATCTAACGGTATCCCCTACCGCACAAATGTATGTAGAAGGTGAAGTTGTACTTCAAAATTGTCGATTTGTCGGTGGGAAAAGCAATGTACATGTAACAATTGATGGCGGAAAAATAAACGCTTATAACTGCCATTTCGAACAAGCGAAGGAGATGGCAGTTTCAATACTAAATGGCAGTAAAGCGATATTTGAGAATTGTACGTTTGTTCAAAATGAGAAAGTTCACATATTAGCTGAATCCTCACAAGCTTGTATTGAAAAATGTGAATTCTCCCATGGGAAACATGGCATATGGATAAAAAATGGCTCCCTTATTCAAACGAGAAATGTCCATTTACATCATCATACAAACACACAAATTATCGTAGAAGATGCAAAATATATCGATCATGAAAGTTTAATCGAATCTGGTGATGGTATAGGATTACAACTATTACATGAGGGGGATGCGTCCCTTCAAACGACGGTTTTTCAATACAATGGCAAAACTCAAATTTCTGTTCAAAAGGGTTATTTAACTGCAAGACATTGCTCGGTATTACAAGGAGATTTAGCAGGAATAGCGGTTGCTCAACACGGTGAAGTACAAACTTATCATTGTGTCATTGCTCAAAACAAAAAGGCAAATGTTATCGTTTCGAAAAATTCAAAGATGAATATCGAATGTTGCCATATCCATAGTGGAGAAAGTTCGGGTTTGCAAATACTTGATGAATCGATTGTTAACCTATTTGAATCGAAACTAAATGGACATCGTTCTGCACAAATTTCTATTTCCAATAAATCGATTTGTTCGATGAAACAATGTGTTGTAAAAGAAGGATATCATGTTGGAATTTGTATTGAAGATAAAGGGAATTGTACAATTGTTGATAGTGAAATTACCCATAATGCCAATTCGGCAATTACGATTTTCAAATCGGAGTTAACGATTATTAAATCGATCTTATCCGATAACATTGGAAATGGCATATTAGCAATGTCCCATTCTAAAGTAGAAGTAGATTTATGCAAGTTTTTTGACAATGAAATGCCCCATATCGCTTGTAAATCCCATGTGAAAATCGAGTTACTTCAAAGTCAGCTTTATAATGGGAAAAGTTTATTTATTGTGAATGAATGTGAATTAACTGCTACTCAATGTCAATTTTATGATAGTCATAATGTACAAATAGAAATTTGTGATCTATCTACGGGACGCTTCGAGCAATGTCAAATTTATAATGGTAAATCTTACGGATTGAAAGTGTTAAGAAATTCTAGTCTTTATTTATTGGATAGCCAAATTTTCCATCATGAATTGGCACAAATTGTTGTCAATGATAGTTCGGTAATTATGAAAAATAGTGAAATGTTTGATGGGAATCGTAATGCGTTAATTATTCAAAATCATAGCGAAGTCTATATTCAAGATTGTTTTATTTCAAAACACGTGCAACATCAATTGTGGATTGATTTTGAATCGACTGTGGAACTAAAAAGTGTACAAATTACGGACGGTGCTCATTCTGATATTTTTGCTCAAAATCAATCTTCTGTGTATGTTTCCGATAGCATAATCCGGAATAATAAATCCCGCTTTAATGTGCAAGCGGTTAATTTTTCAAAAATTGAATTAATCAAAACCGTCGTTGAAAATAGCTATGGCGATGTTTATTATAGTGAAAATAATAGTTTTATTAAGCAATTAGACTTTTGATTTTGAAGCTAGAAAATAGAGAGAATTATCCCGATATAGGTTAAATGTTCTAAATGAAGCAATTTTAGTTTTCGAAAAGGATTTTGTGTGAGAAAATAGTTTTTTGGAAAGGAAGATCGAAAACTATGAGAACATTAGAAAAAATTACCCCAAAGTTCGATCCTTGGGAAGCTTATTTAGATGTGGAACAATACGGGAAATTAACACTCTCTAACATAGAATTTACAACGACAACTTTATGTAATATGAGATGCGCTCATTGCGCAGTTGGCTATACACTTCAAACGAAAGACCCGGAAGCTCTTCCGATTGATTTAATATTGAAACGTTTAGATGAAATTCCCCATTTAAGAACGTTAAGTATTACAGGTGGAGAACCAATGTTAAGTAGAAAATCGGTTAAAAATTATGTTAAGCCGATTTTACAATATGCCCACGAACGTGGTATTCGTACTCAAATGAACTCTAACTTAACGATTGATGGTGAAAGATATTTAGAGATTGCTCCTTACTTAGATGTATTGCATATTTCCCATAACTGGGGAACGATTGAAGAGTTTGCGGAGACTGGTTTTGCCATGATGGAAAGAAAACCGACTTTTGAACAGCGGGCCGGTCTTTTCGAAAGAATGATTGAAAACTCTCGTATGCTTGCAGAACAAGGAGTAATGGTATCGGCCGAAACAATGTTAAATAAAAAAACGATTCCTTATATCGAACATATTCATCATCAAATTGTTCATGAAATGAAATGTGCTCGTCATGAAGTGCATCCAATGTACCCTTCAGATTTTGCATCAAGTTTAACTTCCCTTACTTTAGATGAAACTCGGGAAGCTATTCATAAAATATTAGATATTCGTGATGAAAATACGTGGATGTTATTTGGAACTCTTCCCTTTTATCCGTGTAGTCAAAATGAAGAAGATCAAAAATTACTTCAACGATTACGTGAGGCAAAAAATGTAACGTTACGTAATGATCCAGATGGTCGATCCCGTTTAAACGTTAATATTTTTACAGGCGATGTAATTGTAACCGATTTTGGGGATACACCAGCCCTTGGTAATATTCAAAAGGATTCTTTACCGAATGTTTTTGACAAATGGTTAGCAACCGATTTAGCCCAATCATTAAATTGTCACTGCCCTGCTGTCAAATGCCTAGGACCAAACGTATTAGTTAAAAATATGTATTATAAAGATGCTGAATTTATTAGTGGTTCAGTAAAATAATGAAAAAGGTTAAGTAAAGTTGTGGACTCCACTTCCCTACTTAACCTTTTTTAATATTGAATTTTTTTATATGCTTCTACGATGAATGTTTTATAAATCGAACTAGTAAAATTCATGACCCCATGATAAGCGTATAAAATTTCCCGTTTTGCCGATTCCTTCTCCCCTAATTCTAAAAAACAAAGAGCCCTTACTGCAAAGCTTCTATACATTATCGCTAAATCAATTGGATGATGAGTAAAAGATGGTATTGATAAATCTTCACTTGTTTGAAGCGCTTCATTATAAAGTCCTTGCGCCCAATAGGCATAGGCTTGTTCCATTCGGTAAAACGTAAAAATATGCTCGTCCACTTTTGTACCATACGAGCTTTTTTTCAAATGCTCATTTAAACTAGGAACCTTTTCGTAATCCTTATCAATCATATTCATATAGTGGGCTTGGCAAAATACGAGTGTATTATGTGCGAACTCATTCTCTGTAAAATCAGCATGTTGTTTAAGCTTTGTTAAATAATAGGCGCTTTTTTCCTCATCCCCTTGTTGAATGGCTAAGACGAATGAATAACGATAAAAATCATCTAATCGATAATAGATTCGATTTTCGTGGGCGATATTTAAAGCGATATTCAGATGCTTTTGAGAGTTTTCAGGATCGTCAATGGCACCATAAAGGACTGTTAATATATAATGCATATCTAAAATAGATAATTTATCAATTAAATGTTCGTATGGTTTTGTTCTTTTTTCAGCTTCTTGTATCCACTTTAAAGCATGTTCATAGTCATTTTTATTGAAATAAAATCCTGATAAAAAAGAATAACAACTAATGACTTGACTATATGCATGAATTTTTTCGTAAAAAGAAATGATGTGAGACATTGAGATCGTCTCTTTTTGATAGTTCAAAACAGTATTTAATCGAATGTATAGATCCAATAATCTTATTTCTTCATAGTTTTTCCCGTGTAATTTCTCTCTTACCGAAAGAATCCTTTGAAGTAAAGAATTCATAACGTCTTTTTCTCTCAATTCAAATGGAGAAAAGATATTGTTATACTCCTTCTCAATTTCAAATAGTAAAGTGCGAAGTTCCTCTAGATGATCTTCGTCGAGTAGAGATGAAACTTCTACTCCGATTCTTTCTGCAATATATCGTAAACTTTCCATTGAAGGCTGTGCTTTCCCATTTTCGATTAAACTCAACATACCTTTTGTTAATCGTTCTCCAGCTACTTCTGCTAAAGTCATTTTCTTTTCTTTTCTAAATTTTTTAATACGTTCACCTAAAGAATTAATTCCAACCACCCCATTTCCATCTATTGTATCAATTAACAATTCAATCGGAAATATTTTAGTTTTATTAAACAAATTTTAAACGTCACTCGTATTATATGTAATGAAAGTTAAATTAAATTAAACTTAATTATTGCGAATTCCCAATATTTCGCTTATCATTAGTTTAATTAAATTGAACTTTTAAGTTGAGGGGGTTGTTATTATGGTTGAAATTGTAAAAAAGAGGCGTGCAACATATCATTTATACACGTTTTTGTTTAGTAAAATGATTTCTGCTCTTGGAGCTAATGTTTATTCCTTTGGAATTAGTATGTACATTTTATCGATTACCGGTTCTGCATTAAGTTTTGCTGCGAATTTAATTTTTTCCATTATTCCTCGAGTTATTTTGTCACCGATTGCGGGAATTCTAGCTGATCGAATTCCGAAAAAAGTAATGGTTCTTGTAGGTCAAGGTGGTACCGTATTAACAATTAGTGGCTTACTTCTATATAGTTTACTGTTTGATATTTCCATAGTGGCCATTTATATTACAACGTTTTTTTATACAATTTGTAGCACATTCTCAGGTATTGCCTTTTCCGCATCAATCGCCAACTTAGTCGATGAAGAGAGAATCCAAAAAGCGATGTCCTTCAATCAATTATCGATTTCCGTTTCGGGAATCGGTGGACCAATTGTTGGTGGGATGCTGTTCGGATTTGTTTCAATGGAATGGTTTTTATTCATTAATATCCTTTCATATATTATAGCCTTTTTATTAGAAGCAACAATGAATTTTAAACTTTATACAAATCAGCTAGAAGAACCAACCTCCATTGAAGAATCAATGTTGCAAAGTTTTAAAGAAGGATTTACCTACTTAAAAACAAAACCAGTTATTTTAAGAATTCTTATTGTAAGTCTTTGGTTAAATTTGTTTTTGTCCTCTGTAAGTGTTGGAATTAACTTTATTTTAGTTGAAATCTTAAAGGTGGAATATTCACTTATTGGATTCATTGAAGCTGCTGCAGCCATTGGGATGTTGTTTATTTCTCTTTATTTTGCAGCAAGGACAAATGTAAAATACCCTCTTCAGTTTTCAAAACGTGCCCTCTTTATGCTAGGGATATTAGTAGGTGTAATGACTATTCCATTAATTTTCCATTTTTCATCAAGTGCAATATTTATTTATTTTTTAGCTGTCATGTTCTCCTTTGGTTGTTTAACCGTATTAACGAATACACCAATTATGGTCATGATGCAAAAGGATGTAGATGAAAGTTATAGAGGGAGAATCTTTGGAATACTTGAAATGATGGCGATGGGATTAATGCCAATTGGTTCATTAATTTTTGGTATTCTCTATGATGTACTTCCCGCTCAAATTATTTTACTATTTTGTAGTGCATCATTAATTATTATCACACTTGTTGCTATTCCAAGGTCTTTAATCATGAGTATATATCCAAATTTAAAAAAGAATACAAGCGAGCTAGAACAGCCACTATTTAAAAATACGTAAAATAAAAATCGATAAAATCAGGAATGTCTGATTTTATCGATTTCTTCAGTTAAAATACGATTCTTTTTTCTTCGTAAGCCTTAATATGCTCTTCGTATTGGAAAGTTAAAGAAATTTCATCCCAACCATTTAGTAGCATTTGTTTATAGTATGGATCAATTGAAAAGGAATAAATGGATCCATCTTCCCCTTTAACAGTTTGTTCTTCTAAATTTACTTCCACATTATACGGACTTTGCATACCTTTTGCTAAAATTTCATCGCACGCTGCTTCCGTTAATTTTATTGGTAATATCCCATTTTTAAAACAGTTGTTGTGGAATATATCAGCAAAACTTGGGGCAATGACTACCCGGAAACCGTAATCTAAAATGGCCCATGGTGCATGTTCTCGGGAAGATCCGCAACCGAAATTATCTTGTGCAACTAAAATTTGCGAACCTTTATATTCAGGTTTATTTAAAACAAAATCTGATATTTCGTTACCTTGTTCATCAAATCGCCAATGATAGAACAAATAGCGACCGAAACCAGTTCGTTCGATACGTTTTAAAAACTCTTTTGAAATAATTTGGTCAGTATCGACGTTTTTGCGATCCAATGGTGTTATGACACTTTTTACTTGATTAATAGGTTCCATTGCTTTTCACTCCTCGGGTTAAACTTCTTGCTTTACATATTTACGAACATCTACGAAGTGACCTTCGATAGCAGCTGCAGCAGCCATAGCCGGACTAACTAAATGTGTTCGTGCACCTGCCCCTTGACGTCCTTCAAAGTTTCGGTTTGAAGTGGATGCACAACGTTCTCCTGAAGGGATGATGTCTTCATTCATACCAAGACAAGCGGAACAACCAGATTCACGCCATTCGAAACCAGCTTCGATGAAAATTTTATCTAACCCTTCAGCCTCTGCTAATAATTTTGTTGAATGGGATCCTGGAACGACAATTCCTCGAACACCTGGGTGAATTGTTTTTCCTTCTACAATACTAGCTGCCGTTCGTAAGTCTGATAGACGGGAGTTTGTACATGAACCGATAAATACGTGTTGTATTTCAATAGAAGAAATTGGTTGACCTTCTTCTAATCCCATATAAGCTAGTGCTTTTTGTAGAGCAGCTTTATCCGATTCTGTTTCGAAATCTTCGTTAGTTGGAACGTTTTTTGTAATGCCAGTTCCCATAGACGGATTAGTTCCCCAAGTGACGATTGGTTCGATTTCATCGGCATCGATTTCCAATACAACATCATAGGAACAATCGGAATCTGACGCTAAACTTAACCAATATTCGGCAGCTTTTTCGAACTGCTCACCCTTTGGAGCAAAACGGCGTCCACGCAAATATTCCACTGTTTTTTCGTCTGGTGAAATAAGACCCGCTTTCGCTCCAGCTTCAATTGACATATTACAAATCGTCATTCGTTCTTCCATTGATAGACTACGGATAGCTTCACCTGTATATTCTACGATATGGCCAGTTCCGACACCAATTCCCCATTTGGCAATAATGGCTAATATTATATCTTTTGCGGCTACCCCAATTCCAAGTTTTCCGTTCACACGAATTTCCATAGTTGGCGGTTTAGATTGCCATAATGTTTGGGTAGATAGAACGTGTTCCACTTCAGAAGTTCCAATCCCGAAGGCTAATGCACCAAACGCACCATGAGTAGATGTATGGGAATCCCCACATACAATTGTTTTTCCCGGTTGAGTTAATCCAAGTTCTGGTCCAATCACATGGACGATTCCTTGGTCAGGATGTCCAATATTTGCAAGTTGAATGCCGAATTCCTTTGCATTTTCTGCTAAAGTAGTAATTTGTTTTTTTGCAATAGGATCGTTAATAATCGGTAAGTTCTTCGTCGGAACATTATGGTCCATAGTGGCAAAACAAAGATCAGGACGTCGAACTTTTCTTCCTGCTAAACGTAATCCTTCAAAGGCTTGAGGAGAAGTCACTTCATGAATTAAATGAAGATCGATGTATAGTAAATCTGGTTTACCGAATTCTTTATAAACTACATGGGATTCCCATATTTTTTCAATAATATTTTTTGCCATTATCTTCACCAATCCTTTAAATATAAGATTCCATAATACAGTCGATAACGAAATTCGAATCAATTTTGGCGATTACTTTATCTGTCCATTCATCTGTTGTTAAGAAGTGTTCATTATTTTTTACTAAATCGGCAGTATAATAACCATCATTAAATACGTCATTAACTGCTTTTTCAATTTCTTCTGCTTCTACTGTCATACCGAATGAATAGCGAAGCATCATAGCGACAGAAAGAATGGCTGCTGCTGGATTAGCAGTTCCTTCACCAGCAATTTCTGGAGCAGATCCATGGACAGGTTCATACAGACCGAAATGATCGCTACGAATAGATGCAGAAGGTAGTACACCAAGGGATCCCGTAATTACTGAAGATTCATCGCTTAAAATATCGCCAAACATATTGTCTGTTACGACTACATCATAGTGACCAGGATTTGTAATAAGCTTCATGGCTACTGAGTCGACTAAGTTATGTTCTACCGTGACATCTGGGTATTGTTCCTTTTTCTCTTCAACGATTTGACGCCATAATCTTGATGTTTCAAGTACATTTGCTTTATCTACAGAACATAATCTTCCTTTTCGAAGTTTTGCCAGTTCGAATGCCTTATCAACAATCCGTTCAATTTCATGGCGAGAATAGATGTTTAAATCCGTTGCTTCTTCTTCCGTTCGATGTTTCTCACCAAAATAAATACCGCCAGTTAATTCACGAACAATCATTAAATCTACATTTTCTGCCACTTCCCTTTTTAAAGGGGAAGCATTTAACAAACTCGGAAATGCTTTTACAGGACGTAAATTGGCAAATAAGTCGAACGTTTTTCGGATAGTAAGTAATCCTTTTTCCGGTCTCAATTCAGCAGGGTTGTTATCCCACTTCGGACCACCAACAGCTCCTAAAAGAATCGCATCACTTTCTTTACACATTTCAATCGTTTTTTCTGGTAGAGGATTATGAAACTGATCAATGGCTGCACCACCTATTGCTGCATACCCTAATTGAAAGTCATGATTGTACCGTTTCCCAATTACTTTTAGTACACGTACAGCAGCAGCAATCACTTCGGGACCAATGCCATCCCCAGGAAGTACTGTAATTTTCTTTTCCATTTGAACACACCTCTCTTTTGTTTATTCCCTTTAGGTAGAAAGAGTTTAAAGAAATGCCATCAAACGTATAACATTTGATGGCGTTTCTCCCGATGATAATATCAAAACAAATTTATACTTCGGCAGTTTGCTTTGAAAACACATTTGCTTGAATTAAATGACGGTTAATAGCGTTTAAATAAGCTTTTGCAGCTGCTTCAAGAACATCTTGTGAAGCGTCGCGACCGGTTGTTGTAAATCCGTTGTAACGTAAATTAACAACAGCTTCTCCTAATGCATCGCGTCCTTTGCCTACGGATTTCACTCGGAAATCTAGTATGTTTATCGTTGCTTCAACTAATTGTTCTAATGTATTGAAAATGGCTTCTACTGATCCTGCTCCCGTAGCAGCTAATGTTTTTAACTCCCCGCTAGGAGTAAGGACAGAAGCAGTCGCTGTTGGAATATTCTCTGTTCCATAAGATACTTGAACGGATTTTAATTCAAATAATGGTACATCTTCCATTGAAACTTGTTGTTCTGTTAGAAGTGTTATTAAATCTTCTTCCGTAATTTCTTTTTTCCGATCAGCTAATTTTTTGAACTCTTGGAATGCTTTATTTAATTTTTCATCGGATAAGTCAAAGCCCATTTTTACAGCTCGATCGCGGAATGCCGCACGACCAGAATGTTTTCCTAATACTAAAGGAACTTCACCTTCACCGATAAGAGCTGGTGAAATAATTTCGTACGTTTCTTTATGTTTCAGTACGCCATCTTGATGAATCCCAGATTCGTGGGCAAAGGCATTTTTCCCTACTACTGCTTTATTGGGTTGAATAACAACGCCTGTTAAGCGGCTAACTAACTGGGACGTTCTTTTTATCTCTTTTAAGTTTAAACCTGTTTCAACTTGATAAAGATCTTTACGGATATGCATTGCAACACCAATTTCTTCTAATGAAGCATTACCGGCACGCTCACCGATCCCATTAATTGTACATTCTACTTGATCTGCGCCATTTTGAATGGCAGCAATAGAGTTAGCGACCGCCATACCTAAATCATCATGACAATGGGCAGAGAATTTTACTTTATCTGCTCCGCGCACATTTTCACGTAAAAATTTGAAAAGCTCACCATATTCTTGAGGAGACGCGTATCCAACTGTATCTGGAACGTTAATTGTAGTTGCTCCAACCTCAATAACTTTTTCAATAATGCGCACAAGGAAATCGCGATCAGAGCGGAATCCATCTTCAGCAGACCATTGTACGAGGGAGAAATATTTTTTTGCATATTTGACTGCTTCAACAGCTTGCTCAATGACTTGTTCTTCGGATTTCTTTAATTTATATTCCATATGAATTGGACTTGTTGCTAAAAATACATGAATATGCGGTTGCTCAGCTACTTTAATTGCTTCCCAAGTGGCATCAATATCACTTTGGATACAACGGGCAAGGCCTGTTACAATAGAATTTTTAACGGTGCTAGCTATGCGATTTACTGCTTCGAAATCTCCAGGACTTGAAGCAGGAAAACCTGCTTCAATGATTGTTGTGCCTAGACGCTCTAACTGTTTTGCAATTTCAATTTTTTCTGCTGTATTCAGATTAATCCCAGCGGACTGTTCACCGTCTCGAAGAGTTGTATCAAAAATATCGATTTTACGCATTACTTCACCACCACTTTTTTCTTTCCTTCATTAATGAAAGGCATCATCTCACGTAATTTGGATCCTACTTGTTCAATTTGATGTTGTGCGCCAGCTTTTTTATATTCGTTGTAGCGCGGACGATTCGTTTCATTTTCTTTAATCCAATCCTTCGCAAATGTGCCATCTTGGATATCCGCTAAAACTTCTTTCATTCGAGCTTTTACGGATTCATCGATAATACGTGGTCCGGAAACGTAATCACCCCATTCAGCAGTATCTGAAACGGAATATCGCATTGTTTCCATACCACCTTCGTACATTAAATCAACGATTAATTTTAGTTCATGCAGAGTTTCAAAGTAAGCAAGTTCTGGTTGATATCCTGCTTCTACTAACGTTTCAAAGCCGTATTTCACTAATTGAGTAGTACCTCCACAAAGTACAGCCTGTTCTCCGAATAAATCTGTTTCCGTTTCTTCTTTAAATGTTGTTTCTAACATTCCTGCACGCGCAGCACCGATTCCTTTGCCGTAAGCTAATGCTAAGCTTCGTGCTTCTCCTGTTGCATCTTGATAAATAGCAAACAATGCAGGAACACCAGCACCTTGGACATAAGTACGACGAACTAAGTGACCAGGTCCTTTTGGTGCTACTAAAAATACGTCGACATCTGCTGGAGGTACAATTTGACCGAAATTGATGTTGAATCCATGGGCGAACATTAATGCATTTCCTGGCTCAAGATTCGGAGCAATTTCTTCTTCATAGACTTGTTTTTGTCTTTCATCTGGTAATAAGATTTGAATAATATCAGCTTCTCGTGCAGCTTCTGCTACTGTTTTTACTTCTAACCCATCTTCCTTTGCTTGATCGAATGATTTACCTGGACGTACACCAACTACTATATTAAAACCAGAGTCTTTTAAATTTTGAGCATGTGCATGACCTTGTGAACCATAACCGATAATGGCGATTTTCTTTTCTTTTAATACAGCCTCGTTAATTTCGTTTTGGTAATACATTTTTGTCATTTTCATTTCCTCCTAATAGTCAATTTTATTTGAATTTAGTAGCTCAACCATAAGTAATGATTGGCGTTTAAACGATTAACCTTTAAATAATTACTTCAATATGGAAAGTTGTGGTGTATTATCTGACGGTTGTGTTTCTCTGACAGATGCTGTAACCCCAGTTCTTGTTAATTCTTTAATACCATAGGGACGTATAAGCTCTATAAAGGCATCAATTTTGTCTGGATGACCAACGACTTGATATGTCACAACATTTTTAGATGTATCGATAATTTGTGGTCTGAACGGTTCAACAATTGCATTCATTTCCAACCGGACATTTCCAGGAGATACGACTTTAATAAGGGCAAGTTCCCTTAGTACAATCGATTTTTCTGTAATATCGTTTACCTTCAACACATCAATCTGTTTGGACAATTGTTTAATAAGTTGTTCTAACTTTACTTCATCTTCTACATTGACGACAAAAGTCATTTTTGAAATGTTTAATTGTTCTGTATGACCAACCGTTATGGACTCAATATTAAATTGCCTTTTCATCATGAGTCCGGTAATACGGTTCAATACACCACTTTGGTTTATAACGGATACTGTAATGACGCGTTTCAAAATTTCTTCACCCCGATCATTTCATGTAATGCTTTACCTGGTGCAACCATTGGATATACGTTTTCTACTTGCTTTACCCGACAATCGATTAAAACGGGTTCGTCAGAATTTAATGCTTCTTCAAAAATTGCACTGGCTTCATCTAATGTGTCGATTTGATAACCTTTAATGCCATACGCATCAGCTAGTTTTACAAAGTTGGGTTGTACGGGCATTAAACTTTGGGAGTAGCGCCCCTCATAGAAGGTTTGTTGCCATTGTCGAACCATACCTAATGCAAAATTATTTAAAATAACAATTTTTACAGGTAAATGGAATTCCTTTAATAAGGAAAGTTCCTGTGCGGTCATTTGAAAGCCAGCATCACCGCAAATTGCAATGACCTTTTTATCCGGTTTGGCAAATTGGGCACCGATGGCAGCTGGGAATCCGAATCCCATTGTGCCAAGGCCACCCGAAGTAACCCATTGATGACCATAATTTTGGCGATAATATTGGGCAACCCACATTTGATGTTGACCAACATCAGTCGTAATAATCGCATCACCATTTGTAATAGAATGGATCAATTGAATAGCTTGTTGAGGTAATATTTCTTTCTCATCTTCAACATACCAATATGGGAAATTTAATTGCTTTTCATTTAAATAATCGATCCACCCATTTGTATCTGGAGCTTGGAAATCCTGTTTCAAGATCGCTTTTAAAGCTTCCTTTGCATCCGCGACGATAGGTACATCCGTTGGAATATTTTTACCAATTTCAGCTGGGTCGATATCGATATGGATAATCGTTGCGTTAGGTGCAAACCGTTTTGTGTCTCCTGTTAAACGGTCATCAAAGCGAGCGCCAATATTAATAAGTAAATCAGTGTTTTGAATTGCATCGTTGGCTACGACAGCCCCATGCATGCCAGCCATTCCATAATTCAATTCATGATTACCGTGAATACTTCCTAAACCTAATAAAGTATTGACTACAGGAATTTTGTATTTTTCTACGAATGCCGTCAGTTCTTCCCGCGCATCGGCAAATAATACACCTGCCCCAGCCAAAACTAATGGCTTTTTCGATTCACTAATTGCTTGGATCGCCTTTTGAATTTGTAAATAGTTCGGTTTTGAGTTTGGTTGATATCCTGGTAAATATATTTCCTTTTCTCTACTTGCCTCCGCTAAAGCTTCATCAAAAACATCTGCAGAAATATTTTTAGGGAAGTCAATTAACACAGGACCTTTCCGACCAGTATTCGCAATATGGAAAGCTTCTTTTACAATTCTCGGAATATCGTTTACATCTTGTACTTGATAGTTATGTTTTGTAATAGGTGTAGTAATGCCGATTACATCAGCTTCTTGAAAAGCATCGGATCCAATGACAGAAGTGGCAACTTGCCCTGTGAAAATGACTAACGGGATGGAGTCAATCATGGCATCTGTAATTCCGGTTACTAAATTCGTTGCACCAGGACCACTTGTTGCAATAACAACACCTGGTTTATTTAAAACTCGTGCATATCCTTCCGCTGCATGGATAGCACCTTGTTCATGTCTTGTTAAAATATGTCGGATTGGATTTTTATACATAGCATCATATAAATGTAATACAGCACCACCAGGGTAACCAAAAACAATTTCAACATCTTGATCATGGAGTGCTTGAATTAGTAAGTCTGCACCATTTCTTGGTTTATACTTTTCTTCAGGTTGTGATTGACTTTTTGCAGTTGCATCTAATTTTTCGCTTGTTGATACATTAGCAGTCATTAGTTGACGCCTCCTTTTAACTTAAAAAATAAAAATAAAAAAGCCTTTTTCTCCAACGCAAAAGAAACCTTTCGCGTAGGGATGAAAAAGACTTTCATGGTACCACCCTTATTCGTAGCAAATTGCTACCTCGTGAATAGTTTTAACAACCTATCTACATAAAATTCTAAATATTTAGAAATTTTTATGTGCAACTAGACAGGAACACTATTCGTTTATAACGAGCACTTCGAAATATGCCCGGAGCTATCTAATGGCTAATCGCGTTTAATAGCTCACTCCGAGGGGATGTCAGTTATAGTTGTATCATCGGCTTCCAGCAATACCGACTCTCTGGTAAATACAAGACTCTATAACCTTTAACCTCATCATCGAATTTACATATTTACTTTTCCATTATCACTTTAATAAACCAGTCTGATGAATTATATTTTCATAATGCCGCCTTTAGAAGCATTTGTTACAAGTTTTGAATATCTTGCTAACCATCCTTTTTTAATTTTAGGTTCGAATGGTTTTAAATTTTGACGACGTTCATTTAACACTCCGTCTGAAACTTCAAGGTGAATTGTTCTGTTTGGTAAGTCAATGACAATGGTATCACCATTTTCAATTAAAGCGATTGGACCTCCTTCAGCAGCTTCCGGTGAAATATGTCCAATCGATATTCCCCTTGAAGCACCGCTAAAACGTCCATCTGTAATTAAAGCTACTTTTGTTCCTAGCCCCCTCCCCATAATGGCTGATGTAGGAGCAAGCATTTCTGGCATACCCGGACCACCTTTTGGCCCTTCGTAACGAATAACGACAACATGTCCCTCTTTTACAGTTCCGTTATCAATGGCTGCTTGTGCTTCGTCCTGGGAATCAAAAACAATAGCTTCACCGACGAAGGTTTGAATGGATGGGTCCACCGCACCAACTTTAATAACAGAACCTTCAGGTGCAATGTTACCATATAAAATAGATAATCCGCCAACAGGGCTATATGGATTATCTTTTGTACGAATGACTTGATCATTGGTAATTTGATAATCCTTCACTAGTTCCTCCATCGTTTTACCTGCAACGGTTAAGCGATTAGGATGAATAGCTCCTGGAATTTTTGTTAACTCATTAATAATGGCACTTACGCCACCAGCTTTATTAATATCATCCATGGAAATATCAGATGCTGGCATTATTTTGGCTAAGTATGGAACGCGGGCTGCAACTTTATTAATATCCTGTAAGTCATAGTCAATTTCAGCTTCATTTGCAATAGCTAGGGTATGAAGAACTGTATTCGTTGAACCACCCATTGCCATATCAAGGGCAAATGCATCATCAATTGCTTCTTTAGTAATAATATCCCGAGGTTTAATATCCTCTTTAATCATTCGAATTAAATGTTTAGCTGCTTCTTTTATAAGTTCGTGTCGTTGTTCACTCGTCGCAACAATCGTACCGTTTCCAGGAAGGGCTACACCTAACATTTCCATTAAACAGTTCATCGAATTTGCTGTGAACATTCCTGAACATGAACCGCATGTTGGACAAGCATTATTTTCGATATCTAATAGTTGTTCAGCGGACATATTCCCTGATTTATGTGCTCCAACACCTTCAAAGACAGATGTTAATGATAATTGTTTTCCTGAAGATGATTTACCAGCTTCCATTGGGCCACCTGAGACAAATATAGAAGGTACATTCGTCCGTACAGCTGCCATTAACATTCCTGGTGTAATTTTGTCACAGTTAGGAATGTAAAATACACCATCAAACCAGTGGGCATTAATAACCGTTTCTGCTGAGTCAGCTATTAATTCACGGCTTGGTAACGAATAACGCATTCCAATGTGCCCCATTGCAATTCCATCGTCAACACCAATTGTATTAAATTCGAATGGAATACCACCTGCTTCAATGATTGCTTCCTTTACAACGTCCGCAAATTGACGTAAGTGGACGTGTCCGGGAATAATATCGATATAAGAATTACATATACCGATAAATGGTTTCCCTAAATCTTTCGCTTTTACTTTACCAGTAGCATAAAGAAGACTACGGTGAGGAGCACGATCAACTCCTACTTTAATCATGTCACTTCTCATTATTGAAACGCCCCTCATGTTTTCTACTCTGTTATGAAATTTTAAATAGAATAATAGTTTAAAAATTGTTCAATCATGTTGGATTTAAGTTACATGATTGTGTTCGCTTTACTAGAGCGAACGTTTTAAATTGTTGTTATCATAGTACAAAAACCGTTGTTAGGTCAATATGATTTTTTAATTATTTTCACAATTTGAAAAACTCTAATAATTTGTAATCGTTTACAATCACGTTATAACAAGCATTATGTTTTTTTAATTAATTTTGAAATTTTTTCAAAATTTTATGATTTATTAAATAAAATCCAATAATTAATTTTGATAATCAGATTCATTTTCTTTGAAGGAGCTCTTATCATATGGATGTTAAAAATCTTTTTTTGAAAAAATAAAAAGCCTAGTATTTACTAGGCTTTTGCTGATGCATTGTTATTTTATTAGAAATAAATCCCATGAGAGGTTCAATAGTATGACACTGTGCAAAAAGGCCAAAAGTATTCCACGTCGATTTAACTTTTTCATCATTTTCATATCCATACTAAACACCTCATTTTTTTATTTTTTATTTCTTTTTTGAAATTATACTCCCTCTTTTTTAAAAAAGCAAAAGTTTTTGAATATTTTGTGAACGTTTTTTAAAAATTTTCAATGAAAACCGTTGGATGATTTACGGATCCAATTAAATTCGAATGTATTGATGCATTTGTTCTTTAATAATTGTGCATATTACTTACTAAAGAGCTGTATTACCTAGGATGTAAGACTTTAATTCAAGTTTAATGATCAAATTTTAGGCTATAGGTAAGTACACGCTTTTAATAAATAAAAGGAGTTGACTAAATAATGATGAGCTTCATTTGGTATTTAGTTATTGGCGGAGTACTTGGGTGGCTTGCTGGAGTCATTATCGGTAGAGATGTGCCTGGAGGAATTATCGGAAACATTGTAGCCGGTATCGTTGGTTCCTGGATCGGCAGTGCTGTGTTAGGAAATTGGGGATGGCAAGTTTCTGATTTTTACGTTTTCCCTGCTCTAATTGGTGCAATCGTTTTAATCTTTATTGTAAGTCTCATTATGAGATCAATGAGAAAAGCGACTTAATTCAATGTTCTTGTCTAAAAAGAATAAAATTTGTTTTTAACTACGGATAAAGACGAAAGTCTCCACTCATTCAAACTATATGATGTATCCAAATCGATGAATGATGAGTCTTTCGTCTTTTTTTGCCGTAGAAAAAAGGCAGTTTTTTATAAATGATATTTAATTTTTTCGACTCAATTGTACAAGTTCCTCGCCGACTTCTTCATATAGATGATAATAATACAATATATCTTCTACATATTCTTCGCTATGGTTATAATTAAAAATGGCCTTTCTCAACTCTCCGTCAGAAGCTCCTGATTTTGATAAGTAATTTGCTGCACTATAAATGGCATCTTCAATATCGTAAGGGTCGGCTATACCATCGCCATTTGCATCAACCCCAAATCCACCGTATTTTTCGATCATTTCAGGATTTGTTTTTTCAACTGCAGGAATTTCCCCTTCTCCTAACCCACTGCATGTTGGATGATTCCAACCGACAAAGGTACACGGCATAAATTGCATATGTCCTTCAGCTCCAGCGGGAGATATTAATTCCTTCATAGTTGAAAATTTTGTTTCTACACGATGATGTGCTGCTAATAATGTCCATGGTACTCCATATGCTTCTCCTGCTGAAATATATATAGGGATATACTCCTCTGGAATTTCAATATCAAAATGTTCTTGAATGTTAATTTTCTCCTCATGATGAAGCGAGGAGAAATTTTTTATATTATCCCAAACTAAAAAAACACAAAAATAAACTGTTACGGAAACAGGAATTAATAAAACGATAAGAAATAATTTTTTAGCAGGGCTAATCAATGGTTTTTTTGGCTTTTTTTTAAAAGTTTTATTTGCCACTTTAGCCACATCCTTAAAGAGATATTTATGATTCAAAACTATTAATTAAATAAAATTTATTTTAAATATTGTAATAAAAGGTAGCTTTATGTAAAATAGCTTTCTATACTATTTATGTATTATACAACAAGGAGTGATATAAAATGTGGAAAGAGTTTAAAGAATTTGCTATGAGAGGTAATGTTATCGATCTAGCAATCGGTGTTGTTATTGGTGCTGCTTTCGGTAAAATTGTTTCATCATTAGTAGAAAATATTATTACCCCACTTATCGGTATGATTACAGGTGGTATAAATTTAACAAATAGCCTTATTTTCGGTATTGGCGAAGCAGAAATTAAACTCGGTGTATTTATCCAATCTATCATTGACTTCATTATTATTGCCTTTTCTATCTTTATGGTATTACGACTATTAACGAAATTAAATCGTAAAAAGAAAGAAGAAACAGCAGAAGAGCCTTCAGCTCCTGAAGTTGATGTAAAAGAAGAGCTACTGATGGAAATTCGTGATTTATTAAAAAATAAACAATCTTAATTCAAAAAGTATTTAGCTATTATTGGTTAAATACTTTTTATTTATACCTTTTTTCATTCTTTTTCCATGTAAATATTATCTTTCATTACGAGAGTGTTGTTTTCACTACTTTAACGTGATAAATTATATTAATAATCGGTTCATTGCTAATGTTTCGTAAAATGTGACAACTTTGAAAGAGAAAGAAGTGATTTATATGACAAAGCGTTCAATTGAAACGAAGCTTGTTCAATTAGGAAATTTAAGTGATATTAAAACGGGTGCTGTCAATCCTCCCATTTATATGTCAACGGCTTATAAACATAATGGAATTGGACAGTCGACTGGATATGATTACACTCGAACGAAAAATCCAACACGTGAAATTTTAGAAAAAGGTATTGCTGACTTAGAAAATGGTGATGCTGGTTTTGCTTGTAGTTCAGGTATGGCAGCAGTTCAGCTCGTTCTTTCCTTGTTTAAACCAGGAGATGAAATTATCGTACCTGATGATATTTACGGTGGTACATACCGCTTATTAAAAACGTTTAGTGAAACATATAATATAAACCCTGTCTATTTTTCTTCTATTGAAGAGATAGAAGGTCTTGTTAACGAAAATACGAAAGCAATTTTCCTTGAAACACCGACAAACCCACTTATGATTGAATTTGATCTTGATCAATTTGCAGCAATTTGTAAAAAGCATCATTTATTATTTATCGTTGACAATACTTTCTATACACCATACTTCCAGCGTCCAATCGAACATGGTGCAGATATTGTATTACATAGTGCAACGAAATATATTGCAGGACATAATGATGTATTAGCAGGATTAGTCGTTGCTAAAGGAGAAAGTTTATGTGAAAAATTAGCCTTTGCCCATAATGGAATGGGATTAGTACTTTCCCCTATGGATAGTTGGCTTGTCATTAGAGGATTAAAAACGATGCACCTTCGTTTAAAACAACATGATCAAAACGGTAAAAAAGTAGCCGCTTATCTAGAATCTGAACCTTTAGTAAGCGATGTTTTGTATACCGGTAAAGGTGGTATGTTATCCTTTAGAGTTCAAAAAGCAGAAATGGTAGATCCTTTCCTTCAAAAAATTCAATTAATTACCTTTGCGGAGAGTCTTGGAGGAGTTGAAAGTTTTATTACTTACCCAGCTACCCAAACCCATGCGGATATTCCATATGAAGAGCGAGTTGCACGTGGTGTGGATGATCGTTTGTTACGTTTCTCTGTTGGAGTAGAAGAAGCTGAGGATATTATTGCTGATTTAAAACAAGTATTTGATCAATTAAGACAAGAGTTTTAAAACATAACATAAGAAAAATCTGCTCGTTTTTAATGAAATGTACGTAGACAATGACGTCAACCAAAATAGTCATAGCATAAAAAAATGCTATGACTTCTGTATTGACCATTTGACACACTTCATAGAAAATAGCAGATTTTTATATTTCGTCTTTTAACCGTTAATTCATTTTAATGATCGTAACGAGAGTGCTCAGAAATATCACTTAAAGCATCCCCTGCTTCATTCACATAAATATTCTCTCTTGCTAAGTCACCAATTGCAATTATACCTACAATTTCTCCATTTTCTACAACTGGAATACGACGGATTTGGTGCTGTGCCATCATTCGTGCACATTCATGAATATCAGTATCCGCTGTACACGTAACAACATCAGTTGACATACAGTCATGACAGTGAACAGAATTACTATCTTTTCCTTCTGCTACACAAGTGATTACGATATCACGGTCAGTAATAATCCCTACTACTTCCTTTCCTTCACAAACAGGTACGGAACCACACTCAATATCGCGCATAATTTTGGCAGCAGCTGTTACAGAATCGTGGGGGGTACATACTTTAATATCTTTCGTCATGATTTCAGAAACAGTTTTCATTTTCTTACCTCCATTCAAATTTACACTTTTATTTTCTGTTATTTCAATAAAATTATTCCTAAAAGGATGAATGGAAAGAAAAAACATAAAAAAAGCCAGGCAACTATACCTGACTTTTAAAATTTTATTTATCTAATCTTTCTTTAATTAAAGTTTCCATATCGATTGCAATCGTCTCATATGGAACACCATCTGCACTGTCAGAATAACCAGTATAACTTTTAACTGCCGTTCCTTTTTCATCTACAAGGTAAAAAGTTGAACCATGAATAACTTGATCCCCTTCTTTCGGCATTTTCACTAATGATTTAAATGAATTTAATGCGAACTGTTCAATCCATTTTTGATCATAATTCGTTAGTAAATTCCATTTCGATTCATCTGCTAATGTGTAATGACTTAAATACTCAGAAAGTACTTCCGGTGTATCATTGGCTGGGTCTACGGAGAAACCGACAATGTTGTAATCTTCCACTCCACGTTTTTCTAATTCTTCTTGAATTGTTGTCATATTAAAAGTCATTGGCTGACAAATCGTTGTACAATTTGTAAATATAAACATAGCTAACCAAGGTTTCCCTTTTAATTGCTCGAGCGAAACTTCTTCACCGCGATGATTCATAGCTGTAAAATCTTCCACTTCATATTCAATATCCGGTTTAAATTTATAATTGCTACATGCACTTAAAATAGTTATAAGTGTTAGTATTCCGATAAGTCCGACTAATTTCTTTTTCAATGTATTCACTCCCTCTAGTCCTTCTCTCATATTATCGAAATACTAAACTTAGTACAACCATTCGAGTTAATAGTTCTCGAACAAATTTGTGAATTTTACCACTTTATTTTAACAATTAATTTTGATGCATGGATATAATGGCAGTGTGAATTGCATCAAGTTTCGTTTCAATACGGTACAACAAATAAAATGATACGAGTATTGGAAAACCGATTTCTTGAACTAAAGAGACCCATTCTTGCATCAATTTTTCCTCCATTCGATATAACTTGAATAAAAAAGCCGACAAAATCTGATGGATGATTTTGCCGACTTCTAATCTGATGTTCTTTTAACTATTTTGTGTTAAATTAAATTCCGAAATATTGCGTTCAATAATACGGGCTTGATTTATCGCTACTAATTTATGTCCTTCATTATGAAAAACATCAGCTGTCATAATTGTTTGCATCGCCGCTGTGATTTCCGTAGGTGTTAAGTTTGGTTTCGGTTCATTTACAGATAGTGTCATTGTTTTGCCATTGGCTGTATCAAATTTCAACTCTAATACTTGTGCCATTTAAAAAACTCCCTTCTTTTTTCATTGCATTATAGTTCGACAAATTCAGTTTCGATTTTTTGTGCTTTTTGTAATGTGTAGTTTGAAAGACTTGCTAACACTTGAACTACTGCAGCAATTTGTGAAGCTTCCACATTAGCACGGACATTTCTGTACGTCTTAGAAGTTATAATTGGCTTGCCTTGCTCATCAACCCCTGTTTCAAATGATAATTTTAATGTGGCATTTTCAAAATTATATGCTGCCATCTTTCATTCCCCCTTTCATTAATATAAATACCTTCTAATGATGGAAAAAGAGACATTAAATTTAGTGAAAACTTTTGAAGTTCCTTTTATAATAGATATTATTGAAATTAAAGAGGTGAACGGTTTGAATTTAGAAGGTTGGTTTTTATGGTTTATATTATTTTGGGTATTCGTCCTCATTACGTTAATGGGTATTGGTGGATTTTTCATGTTCCGAAAATTTTTGAAGGCATTGCCAAAACAGGATGGAAAGTCAGATTTGGATTGGCAAAATTATTATTTAGATAAAACAATCCATCTTTGGAATGATGAGTCCAAGGAATTATTAAATGAATTAGTAAGTCCTGTTCCTGAGTTGTTTCGACAAGTAGCAAAGGAAAAAATCGCGGGGAAAATTGGAGAAATTGCTTTAAAAGAAAAAGCGAAATCTATAACCCATGATTTGATTATTAAAGGTTATATTCAAGCAACACCAAAACGGGATCATAAGTTTTTAAGAAAAAAATTAGATGAAATGAAAATTGATGTATCGCCTTATGAACAATATTTTGAATAAGTGATCTTTTTACATATGAACAAAAGGGATTGTCCATCGACAATCCCTTTTGTTTAAGCTGTAATTAAACTTTTTTCAATTTTTTTATATTGTATAAACATGGCGATTCGCCAAGGCCATAGCATAGAGAATGCTAAAATCCAAAACATTCCGCCAAGTTCACCTATATTAAAGGAATTAGAAAGAATTACTTTCATAAACACTCGAATAATGAGTAATCCTCCTAAAATAAAGAAAAAAGCTTTTGAACGTTTCATGTAAATTTCATCTTGCCTTACTTCAAATTTAGATGTGGCAATTAATACGGTTGAAAAGATAATTCCAACTACGACAGCTTCTAATATTTGTAACGGTGTAACACGGAATTCCTCAAAAATAAACATCAGAGCACCTGATGACATAGCGATGGGAGGAATTAAGATTTTCTTAGCAGTAACTGGTTTTTTTTGAGATCGGATACGAACAAACATTACAAATAATCCCATAAATATTGCCATTACTGTTGAACCGATTATTAAATATTGAGAAGGTATATTAACGAACATAACTCTTCCCTCCTCTTGCAATCTCTATATAAAATAACGTATTGATAATACCTTATTTTCTAAATAAATTCCACAATATGCTCAATTAAAATCCTGCTAAAAGATTAGCAGGATTCTTTATAGTTCATTATTAATCAAAAATATTATCAACGATCATTTTCAAATGGTTTTGTTCAAAAGGTTTTGTAATAAAATCCTTTGCACCCGCTTCAATTGCTTCAACTATAATTTTTTGTTGATCGAGAGCTGATAGCATTATTATATTTGCATTAGGATATTGGGGCAGTATTTCTTTTACAGCATCTAATCCAGACATAATCGGCATTGTAACATCCATTATGACGAGATCAGGCTGTAATTGTTTATACAATTCTACAGCTTCTTTACCGTTTGAAGCTTCTCCAACAATTTCAAAACCCCATTCCTTCAACATATTGCCAACTTTTACTCGCATAAAAAGTGTATCGTCTACTATTAATACTGTTGGCATAATATATTCCCCTTTTTTCTATATTACAGGCAATTTTCTTTTAGTTTATTAAAAACCGGTAAATCCTCCAAAGAAAGGAGAAAGCAGGCGAATAATATAATCTAAACCGTCGAAAAATAGTAAAACTCCGACAGCAATCATAATAACCCCACCGACTTTAACGATTTTTTGGCTATGTTTACGAATCCAGCCAAGTTTAGAAATGAAGAATGATAATATAAAGAACGGTATTGCAAAGCCAAAGTAGTAAGCTAACATATACCATAGTCCAGATTGTGGATTAGCTCCTGCTAAAGTAATAATAGACATTAAAATCGGACCTGTACAAGGGGTCCAACCTGCAGCAAATGCAAGGCCAATTAATAATGAACCTAAGTATCCAGACGGTCTATTTTTAAATTGAAATTTATGATCTTTCATTAAAAAATCAATTTGTAATAACCCTACAATCATTAACCCGAAAATGACAATTAGAATTGCACCAATTTGTCTTAATAAATCTTGATACGAGATGAAAAAATCTCTTGCCAACGAAGTTCCAAAACCGATGGCAATAAAAATGATGGAAAAACCAATTAAAAAGAATAACGTATGTAAAATGGCTCTCTTTTGTAACATCCCTTTTTCATTTTTCAGCTCATCATAGCTCATCCCCGTTATGTAGGATAAAAAAGCTGGATAAAGGGGCAAAGTACAGGGTGAAATAAAACTTAAAAACCCTGCACCGAATGCTAAAAAGACATTAACATCTGTGTTCATGTAGTTCTCTCCTTACAATTAATGTCTTCATCGTACCAAACTTTTCATCAAAATGCCTTTAAAGGAATGTGAAAATTTCATGTCCAATTCATTATGAAGACAATATGATGTTCATTTAATAATGATGTGTTAAGTATCTATATACTTCCCCTTATAAGTTCTAAAAAAGTCCAAATTATTAAAATAAATAACTACACTTTACTATTTACGGTTTGTTGGTTTAAAATATGTTTCTTTCTCGACTCTATAATCGTTGATATCGTAAAGAGCAGGATTGCTAACCAAATGAAACTAAAGGATACTAACTCCGTTGATGTAAAGGGCTCGTGATATAAAACGATTCCTAAAATAAGTACAATGGTAGGAGTCATATATTGGATAAAACCGATTACGTATTGCGGTAGCAATTTCGCCCCTTTTGCAAATAATATAAGAGGGTATGCAGTTACTACCCCACCTAAAATTAAATAAAGATCCGTTTGCCAATTAAAATGTAAAAAGGACATCTTATTAGTAGACATAATATAAATATAGTAAGCTAAAGCGAAAGGTAGCATAAATAACGTTTCGATTACTAACCCACGCGTAGCATTCAGG
The DNA here is from genome assembly GCF_003711845.1 of Lysinibacillus halotolerans. Taxonomy (GTDB): domain Bacteria; phylum Bacillota; class Bacilli; order Bacillales_A; family Planococcaceae; genus Ureibacillus; species Ureibacillus halotolerans. The sequence goes on along the minus strand of NZ_RHLQ01000002.1, from coordinate 113,220 downwards.
GTAATTTTTTTCTTTAATGCACTATAAATTGCAAAACTAAAGGCAATTAAAAGGGCTATCCATGGTATTTTTCCATAGCCGAAAGTTAAAAATAGCACACCCATGAATGCGACAAGTACTGAACATAATTGAAGCTTCGATAACTTTTCGTTAAAGAAAATCATTCCAAACACAACCGTAATTAATGGGTTAATATAATAACCTAAACTTGCATCTACTACATGGTCATTATTAACTGCATAAATATATAAAAACCAGTTGCAAGAAATGACGAAGGAAGCTGCTAGAAGAGATAGAAATAGTTTTTTATTTTTCCATAAAGATTTTAAATCTTCCATAAGTAAATGTCTTTGTTTAATGATTAAAATAAAAATAAACGTAAAAACAAAGGACCAAATTACTCTGGAAACTAATACTTCTAAACTATCAACATGATTTAGTAGCTTCCAGTAAAGGGGAAAGATCCCCCATATTCCATATGCTGCGAATGCATAAAAAATACCTTTTTGATTTTCATTCATTTTGACACCTTCTTCAATTTATATCTGTAGAATACACCAATTATAGTCCTCGAAAATAATGAAGTAAATGACTATGACTCATTCATTCCTTTAAAACCTTTAGAATAGAAAAAATGCGCAATATTGATTGGAAAGAAAGGGATGTTTCAATTTGAAACATCCCCTACTCCCCTTTATTGTACGATTCCGTTTTGTAATAAATACATTTTATGGTAAAGCCCTTGTTGTGCTAACAATTCTTGATGGGTACCCTTTTCAATAATTTCCCCTTGATGTAAAACTAAAATTTGTTCAGCATCTTGAATAGTTGAGAGACGATGGGCGATTGCAATGGTTGTTCTCCCTTTTCTCATCTTCTCTAAGGAAGATTGAATAGCTGCTTCCGTTTCTGTATCAATCGATGCTGTTGCTTCATCTAAAACTAATATTTTTGGATTGGTTGCAATCGTTCGGGCAAAGGCTACAAGTTGGCGCTGACCACTTGAGAATGTCGAACCTCTTTCCGTTACCCGTTGCTTATATCCGTTTGGTAATTGTTCGATAAACGTGTCGGCTTGAACAAACTTCGCTGCATCGACTACATCTTCTTCTGTCAATTCATCATTAAATAGTTTAATGTTACTTTCTATCGTTCCATAAAATAGAAACGGATCCTGAAGTACTAAACCAATTTTTCTTCTTAACTCATTTTTACTATAGGATTTAATCGAAACTCCATCTATGAAAATATCACCTTGTTCAAATTCGTAAAAACGCATTAATAAATTAATAATCGAACTTTTCCCGCTTCCAGTATGTCCAACAAGAGCAATCGTTTCACCAGGTTTCACTGTAAAGGAAATATTTTTTAATACATTTGTTTTGCCATCATAACTAAAAGTAACATTTTTAAATTCAATCAAACCTTCAGTGATAAGTTCATTGCTTTCCCCTTGTTTTGGTTCGATTTCTTCTTCATCAAGTAAAGTGAACACTCGGGATCCAGCAACGATGGCTTGTTGATAAATCGCTAATCGTTCCATTACATTATTAACAGGTTCAAAAAATCGATTGATATATGTGATAAACGCATATACCGTTCCGACTTCAATGGCCGTTTCAAAGGACGTAATTCCGAAATAGGTTAATAAAATGACAATGGCAGTAAAATAGATTAGATCAATAACGGGACGAAGTAAAATACTATTCAACTTTGTATTATTCATCATCGCTATGTAATGCTCATGATTAATTTCGTCAAATTCGTCATTAAATCGTTTTTCCTGCCTAAAAGCTTGGATAATGCCCATGCCAGATAAACTCTCCGCTAATTTAGCGTTCAATTGACTTAACTTTTCCCTCATCGTCATATAGACAACGGAACTATATTTTCGATATAAATAAACTACTAAGAAAATAAGCGGGAGTAAAATGAGTGTAAACAATGCTAACAATGGATTTAATAAAAACATCGCAACATATATCCCTACAATTAGGAAAGCAGCTTGGACGAAAGTACTTAAAACGGAAACAAATAAATCTTTAATTGCCTCTGTATCATTTGTCGCCCGGGATACAATCGTCCCTGCCGGCGTATCATCGAAATAGCGCATACCTAGTTGATGAATTTTCTTAAATACATCGATTCTTAGTTGCTGTATAATCTTTAAAGCAATCTCTTGGAATTTTACTAACTGCAAATAGGAAATAACGACATTTAACACTTGGATGATAAAATAAGATACGGCTAGAAGAATTATTGGTTGGAAATCAAAATTCCCAACTGCTAAGTGATCATCTAGGAATACTTTTATTATATAAGGTCCTAAAACGTCGCCAATAACCGTCAACAATAATAAAAATAGGGCGAAAGAAACTGCTTTTTTATGAGGTTTCAAGTAACTAAAAAGTCTAATAACAATTTGTCTTTGTTCTTTACTAGAAAAGGCTGGTTGTTTATTCATTTGACTTCCCCTCCCTTCTCTACTAATTGTTCCAATTGTTGAAGTTGATACATTTCATAATAACGTCCTTGGAGTTCCATTAATTCCTCGTGGGTACCCTTTTCTACAATTGTTCCTTCATGCATCACAATAATGAGATGAGCATGTTCAATGGCACTTAAACGATGGGATGTAATAATCGTTGTAGAATCTTCTCTTGCTTCTTTCAAAGATTTTAAAATGGATTCTTCCGTTTTAGCATCTACTGCAGATAAAGAATCATCTAAAATTAATAGTTCAGGTTGCATCATTAAAGCACGAGCAATCGATATCCGCTGCTTTTGACCACCAGACAGCGAAACTCCTCGTTCACCAACAATTGTGTCGTATCCTTCAGTAAAACGTAAAATGTCAACATGTATATGGGCAAGCTTTGCAACTCGTTCCACTGTTTCTTTGTCCGCTTTAGGGTTAATAAATGCGATATTTTCATAAACGGATGCTGAAAATAGAAAATGGTCTTGAGGAACGTAACCAATGGCTTCTCTCAATTTAATTTTTTTATATTCATCGATAAAGTAATCTCCAAATTTTATTACACCGTCAAAACCTTCAAATTCACGGAGTAACAGTTTTAAAATTGTCGTCTTTCCAGAACCTGTTTTACCGACGATTCCTAATGTTTGACCTTGTTTTAATTCAAAGTGTACGTTATATAATGCGCTAGCTTCATCATCAGGAAATTTAAAATCATTGACAGAAAATACGATATCACCGTTCGGTTTTGTATCAATTGCCTGTTCTTTATCATCGATTTGAACTGGAACAGATAAAAGTTGTTCAATTCGATCATAGGAAGCAGATCCCCGTTCCATAATGTTAAACAACATACCAAAGGCAAGCATTGGCCAAACAAGTAAACCTAAGTATGTGTTAAAAGCAACTAAGTCTCCGATTGACATTGTACCTTCATGAATAAATTTTGCTCCAAAACCGAGACTTAACATGAAACTAAATCCAATAATTAAACTAATGGTCGGATCGAATAAAGAATCAATTTTAGCTACTTTCATATTTTTTTCTACTACATCATTGGAAAGTCGGGTAAAGTCATCAGTATCCTCCTTTTGTTGACCAAAAGTTTTAATGACCTTGATACCTGAAATACTTTCCTGTGTTTTATCGTTTAGATCAGAAAAGGCAGCTTGTGCATCACGAAACTTTAAATGTAGTAATTTACCATAGTAACTAGTAGATATGGCCATAAGTGGCATTGGAATTAAAGCAATTAAAGTTAATCGCCAGTCGATCGTAAAAGCCATCGCAATAATCACAAATCCACCAGTCGTCACAGAGTCAAATAAAGTTAATACTCCGCCTCCTGCAGTTTGTTGTACCGCAGATATGTCGTTTGTTGCATGGGCCATTAAGTCCCCAACTCGACGTTGTTGATAGAAGGACGGACTCATTTTACTAAAATGACGGAAAAGTTTTTCCCTTAAATTTTTCGCAAGATAATTGGATGAACCAAAGATCATTAGTCGCCAATAGTAGCGAAGCATATATGCTAAAATGGCTACAATTACAATAAGACCAACCCATTTCCCAAGGGAACCAGGTGTAAGTTTACGACTACCGATTTCATCGATGACATAACCTATAACCTTTGGCGGAATTAAATTTAATACCGCTACTAAAGCAAGCATCGTTAGCCCAATAAGATACTCTTTTTTCCTTTCTTTAAAAAACCAACCTAATTTCAAAAAGACTTTCATCGATTCACCTTCTTCTTGCCTCAGTTTAAATTTTTAATTTCTAGAATTTTCAGTTCTTTGAATGAGACCAACTTATTTTAGCAAATAATGTATAATGCGTGAAGATAATTCCGAAAAATAATTCAATATTCGAAACATTTCGGTCGAAAGTTGTATAAGCAAAAAAAAATATATGTTCAAAAAGCGAACATATATCTTTTTTAAGTTAGAATTTTTTAAGTTGTTACTTTTAAAACGGTTTTAATTTTTTCAATAATGCCACCTGTACTATAAGTTAATACACTTCGTTTATAGAATGAAAGGCTCAATATATAAGCAGCAATACACGTTACAATAAGAAGTACTAATGAAATAATAGGTTCAATTGTTGAAATGTCAGTTGCTCCAATCCGCATTGGCATAACCATTCCTGAAGTCAATGGGATATAGGAGAATATTTTGATTAATATCGTATCAGGGTTACCTATACCTGAAATCATTACATAAAAACCGATTAAGGTAATCATCATGGCAGGCATCATTACTTGGGAAGCTTCTTCTACTTTCGAAACAAGGGAACCGAATAAAGCTCCGATAATTAAATAAAGAACAACCGTTAACAATAGGAATGCAAGAACGTAAAATACGTATGAATAGGAAATATCACTTAATATAGACTGAACGATTTCCCATTTTGAACCGCCATCCGTAAATCGTAGGAGCACAAATAGGAATCCGAAAATAACACCAAACTGAGTTAATGCGACTAACATTGTACCTAATATTTTCGATTGGAAATGTGTTCCTGGTTTCACACTAACTAATAACATTTCTAAAGCACGGGATCCTTTTTCGGAAGCGACATCTGTTGTTATGATAGATAAGAAGCTCATAACAAAGAAATAAATAACAATACCGACACCATATGATACCCATAATCCAGATTGTTTTTGATCTTCACTTTTTGCATTTCCACTTTCTTCATTAATATTTGTTGTTGTAATAATCGGTTCAGAGTTTAATATTTTCTCTGCTTCCTCAGCTGTTAAATTTAGTTGTTGAATACCATAAATACTACCTGCATATTGGATTAAAGATGAAATGGTAGATTGATCATTTAACTTTAAAGGAGTGTATGTAGCAATTTCCGCTTTTATTGATTCATTTTCATCTGAAACAATTACAACCGCATCTAATTTTTCATCTTCTAATTGTTTATATAGATTTTCTTTTGACTCGGTCGGATAACTAAACGTAATGTCATCATTGGAGGCGAAAATTGGTTCTAATTCCACTGGTGTTTCATTTACTAAAGCGATTTGAAGAGCTTCATCGTTAACAAACAGTGCTTTAATATCGGACCAATACATTACTACTGTAATAATAGCTAAGTATAAAAGGGTCATTAAAATAAAGGATTTCCCTCTTACCTTTTCTTTATAAAGTTGCTTAACGAGTATGGATAATTTACTCATTATTGCCACCTACCTTATCTTTGAAGATTTCATCAAGGGATAAATAATCAAGACTAAACTTTTCAATATATTGACCGTTTGAAATCAACTCAAAAATAGGTTTTGCAAAGGATTCATCCATTAACGTTAAGACATACTCATCCCGCACTACTTTTACGTCTTTAACCCCTGCCATTTTTTCTATTTCTTCCTTCGGTACAGTTGTACGGATGGTTAACTTTGTTTTCCCGTATTGTTTTTTCAAATCTAATAAACTACCAGAGAACAATGAAACACCTCGTTTTAATATACAAAGATGGTCACACAACTCTTCTACATTGTCCATTTGGTGACTAGAGAAAAGAATCGTAACACCTCTTTCTTTTAAAAGTAATATGGCATTTTTTAAAAGATCGCGGTTTACTGGATCAAGGCCACTAAAAGGTTCGTCTAAAATTAGAAATTTCGGTTTGTGAATGAAACTAGCTATTAATTGTACTTTTTGCTGGTTTCCTTTAGACAATGTTTCTGCTTTTTCATTTCTTTTCTCTTCTAATTCAAATCGTTGAATCCAAAAATCAATTTCTTTTTTCAATTTATCGCGGTTCATGCCTCGTAATTTACCGAAGAAAATCAATTGGTCTTCAACTTTCATTTGTGGGAAAATACCCCGTTCTTCTGGTAAATATCCTAACCAATCACGGTTAATTTTATTAATCGGTGAACCATCCCATGTTATACTACCTGCTGTTTGTTCTTGCAAATCAAGAATCATACGGAAAGTAGTCGTTTTTCCAGCACCGTTTTGACCGATTAAACCAAAAATTTCACCTTTTCCTATTGTGAAATTTAAATCGTTAACCGCAGTGAAATCTTTATATTTTTTCACTACATGTTTTAAGGCTAAAGTCATTGTATAGCTCCTTCCTGAACTTTAGATTGCTAAGAGTATTGTACTAATAGCTGTCTTTTGTTATACGGATAACAATTAAAAAAGTTCCATGAATTATAAAATCCGCTTACTTTTTTCCAATTATAAAGAAATTTCCCTTTTAAGTGAGAATTTTTTGATATGAAATACCAATAAATTATTTTACTTTTAAATCTGACCATGAATTTTAAGAGTAAAATGGGTGAATTTTCTTTTCAAAAAGCTATGATTTATCAAAATTTAATAGAATTCTTATCTGTCTTTAGCTTTTGTTTTCCCTAAATATCATGCGTAAAATCGGCCAGTTTAAGCTTTTTGATTCCTTTAACATTAACTTCGACTCTTTTCATAAAAATAAGGTAATTTATCACAAAAAAATAAAATTAGAAAATTGTTATGCTAGTACTTTCAATATAATAGGTAAAAATCTAGTTCATTTACTTACAATTGAATACATTATTATTGCAGTAAATATTAAAAAGAGGAGGGGAAAATTTATGCATAGAAAACATCATCGTGGTCGTTGCAATAATCCAATTTGCTGTCCACCAAACGTTTTACCAACACGAGTTGCGCCTACACGAGTATCACCAACTCAAGAGGTTGTAAAAACAAATATTATCAACACTGTTGTTCCACATGTTCATCCTATTCACACTACTACAGTAAATAGACATGTAATTCATAATGAACACTTCTTCCCAAGAACAGAATCTGTTGTTAATCAATTCGTTCGAGGGGCAGATAGATTCCCAATGGGAACTGGCGGATTCGGTGGAAATGCCGGATTTGGTGGAACTGGCGGAGTAGGCGGTATTGGCGGAATGAACAGAAGAAGAAGATTTGGTTTCTAAATGAATAAAAAAGATTACCTTTCTTTAGTGGAAGGTAATCTTTTTTATTTTACATTCTTTTTAATTTTTCATATTCAAGTTGTAATTGTTCAATCCGTTTTCTACCTTCTTCTCGATTACGCACCGTTTCAGCTTGAATTTGTTTTGTCTCTTCGATACCCGCCATAATGGTCTGCCATGTTGTTTCAATTGTTTCAATTTTAATGCTTGGCTGACCCGCTGTGCGAGCAATGTTGACACTATTTGACCGTATATTTTCCGCATTACGGATTAACATTTCATTTGTCCGTTTGTCTAATTCATTCATCGAGTCTGCTACTAATTTTTGTCGTTGAATAGAAACGGCGTGGATTAATCCTTGTTTAAAAATAGGTATTGTTGTTACGAAAGCAGAGTTAATTTTTCCGATTAAATGATTATTCCCTTGTTGGATCATACGAATTTGAGGTGCAGCTTGAAAAGAAACTTGCTGTGCCATTTCCAAATCGTATCTGCGCTGTTCTAAGAGCTCTATGGAACGATTTAACGATTCTAACTCCATTATCGCTTCTTGATCCCCTTCGTTGGCACGTGCTTCAAGTATAGGAATTTGGGGTTGTAGTTGTTCTAGTTTTACTTCGATGGCAGCGATATGTTCACTTAAACTTTGAAAGTAATGTAAGTTTTGATCATACATTTGTTCCAATTCCATTGTATTTCGCTTCATTTCGATTTCATATTTTTGGATTTGATTGTAAATGACATCGATTTCTTTATTCATCGTATCGTATTTGGATAATAATCTCTCAAATTGTTCTTTCCCTTTATTGAGAAGACGTTTTATAAAGTTCCCTTTTTTCTCTTCTTTAAAATCTTGTGGATCAAACCGATCCATAATTTTATTTAAGTTTTGTATTAACTCACTTGATTTTTCTAACTTACTCGTTTTAATCGTAGCAAGCATCTTATCTGAAAAATTCGAAATCGCTGTAGCAGTCTCTTTCCCAAATTCTAAGACGGCAATTTGATTTTTTACATCGATTTTTTCAGCTAGGGACTGAACTTGAGGTTCTTGTTTTAGAGCGAGTTGTCGTTTTTTTATTTGGGACATTTCTTGCTCAGACACAAGCTGTGTTTGTGGCGTTTCCTTAACTTCAGCAGTAGAACCTTTTGCCATCGTATCTAAATCTTCGAATAATGGATTTTTTGTTTCAGACATCTTTTATCCTCCGTTCTAACAAATGGTATCTATTGAATCTAAAATAGTAAGTATACTCTTCTCTAATCATTTACCATATTCGTTTATATAAAACATACGATTTACATGGCAAAAAAGTTTCATTTTCGATTGAAAACTACAGAAACAATAGTCATAAATAGGCTCAATGTATATTCATAATATCTTTAAAATTTAACTAACATAATAGAAAAAATCCTGATTGCCGAAACAACCAGGATTGAACAGGATTATAACGCTGCACCAGAACCACCATCAATATTTACGGCAGTACCCGTTACATAGGATGCCGCATCGGAAACTAAAAATGTTATGACATTTGCAGCTTCTTCCGTATCTCCAATACGTCCTAGTGGAATAGATTTCCCTACTTCTGTTGAATATTCTTCCCAAGTATGATCTGGCATCTCCTTTTGCCATATTTCTTCGATTTGGCGACTGCGAATTAAGCCAATACAAACAGAATTTACCCGGATATTATATTTTCCTAGATCTTTACTCATTGCCTTCGTTAACGCAAGACCAGCTGATCGACTCACTGTAGTAGGTAAGCTGGAAGCTGGTGGCGTTTTTGCCAGTACGGCTGTTAAATTTAAAATCGCTCCACCCTTTTGTTCCTTTAAATATGGGAGTGCATATTTCGAACAATGGATTGCTCCGAATAATTTTAAATTTAAGTCTGCATGCCATCGTTCTGTATCGACATCTTCAAATGAGTTGGCAGATGATGTTCCGGCATTGTTAATTAAAATATTTAATTTCCCATAATGTTGTACTGTTTCTTCAATTAGACGTTTACAATCTTCTTCTTTTGAAACATCACAAGAGATCGTTAAAATTTCCTGCCCAGTATGTTGTTGGATAAATGCTTTTGCTTCATTTAAAGTTGATGCCGTACGGGCAGCAATGACTACTTTCGCCCCTTCTTTGACAAGTTGTAAAGCGGTATATAAACCAATTCCTTTACTAGCTCCTGTAATAATCGCTACTTTATCTTTTAATCCTAAATCCATATTCGATAACTCCTTTGTTCTTGAAAGATAATTAAATTATATAAAAAATATTTCAATTGTGGGAATTTTTCTATTTTTCTTCCACTTTACCATTCTTTGATAATAATTTGTTTGATAGAAATAAACCAAGACCTCCAATGGATATAAATAAAATGGCACGAATAAATAGATTTAAAGAACTTAAATCGAAAAATACAAGTTTAAAGATGGCGATAACAATGAGGGCATACCCCATTACTTTTACTTTCTTGTAATGATAAGTGGTACTGATCCATAAAGAAATGCTAGAAACGATAAATAAAAGTATTGTTTTACTAGCAATCACAAATATCGGATTTAACAATTGATCAAATTGTAATTGATTGAGTAGCCCATACAACAACATCATCCCAGCCAAAATACATACCGTATGAAGTCCATCTAAATCGATTTTTACTTTTCGAATCCAAGTTTCATAGAGAGTACCTTTCATTAAAATATCCACCATAAACCATATGATGAAACATATATAAATGAACCGCGCAAAAATATTTAGCAAAATTTCTAATCCAAATACGTAATGACTCGGTAGTAAGTTGATTGTTGAAATAGTAAAGGCGAAGATTAGTACATATTTTAATGCCCGCCCAGTTAATCGTTTTGGCATAAAGATACTTCCAAACGTTGCAACAGCTATTAATATAAAGGTTGCATATGGGTAATCGTTTGAAATGTAACTATAGTCAAATTGATTAACATAAAAGAAGAAAAAGCTTGTAATGATAATGGGCAATAGATCTCCTGAGAAAGAAATGGTTGCTTTTGAATTATCATTAACTTTAACGGCTCTTTGTTTTTGTACATATAAGAAAATAACAATTAAATAAACTAAAATGAATAAATAGTTTGCGTGTTCAATCGTCCAAAAAGGTTTAACATCACTTAGTAATAAATGATTGAAAACGGTAATCGTCATTAAAATACTATACGTTATTTTCATAATCGTAGCGCCAATTCGAATAGCCAACATGATTGATAAAAAAGCACTGAAAGGAAATAATACGATGTCTATTGTATTGGATAAATCCAAAGCAAGTAACATGTTAAATACGGTAAGTATTGATAACGTTCCAATAACATCTACGAGTTGTTTTATTTTATTTCGATAAGCTTGGTAAGCAAATTGTATATAAATAATCGTTAAGAAGAACAAAGCTAGTTCCGGTTCATTTGTAATGAAATTTACGATTGCAACGGTTAAGCCGCTTAAGCTAAACAATAAACCTTCGTGGAACGCAATATATTCCCCTCTTACTTTATTTTGATGCCACCAAACATAAAGCAATAAACCATTTAAAATAATGACACTAGATAAATAAAACCAGTGATGTTCTTGATTGAGTAGCCAAATAATTATTACTGCTAGTATGGAAAAACCGTATGTAATATAAAGGGCAATTTTTTGAACATGTTTAATCAATATAAACTGCATGGCAATAAAAATAATCAAAACGTACAGTAATATCCACGGTCCGTTAAAATCCATATATTCTAACAAGTACGGTAAAAGCAACGAAGTGAACATGACGAATATTGAAAGAACTTCATTCTTCTTCACATAGCAAATAGCTACTCCATATGCAATGTAAACGAAAGCAATCAATAAAGCAAAATAAAGTCCTAAAACTTCATAAATTATTGCTCCAGCTGCTGTTGTTAAGATCCCGATACAAAATGTTCCACCATATAAAACAACGGTTAAAACTTGTGAAGTATCCCTTTTCATTTTGTCCATTCTGTACGCAATTACAAATAACGCGATTGATAATCCATAAGCTAAGACGAGTTTAACTTCCGTTGAAAGCAATCCAAAGTCACTAATTAGTTTTAATCCCCATAAAACACCTAAAACGAGAATAATCATAAATATTTTTGGTAAAGACCAAACGATGATTTCTTCAAAGCTTTTTTGTTTTTTTGGTGGTAAAGCTTGCTTCTTGGAAGGTGGGACTGTTTGAATCTTTGGTCGAGTTTTTTCAGTTGAATTGACTGGATTAACTTTTGCTTTCTGTAATTCCATCGGTACTTTTTCAACTGTCTTTTTTACTTTAATTGGTAATGGCTGTTCAAAACCCGTTGTAGCTGATTTTAACTGATTTAGTTCTAATCGCAACTCACGTACTTCTTTTTCAAGATAATCAATACGTTTTTCAGTGTCATTTTGCATTTTTGTTCCTCCAAAACTGATTTATTACTTAATCATTTCAATCGTTTATGTATGTTTCTTTTCACACGGCCAACCAAATCCTGAAAACGCATGTTATAAATATACTCCTGTCTTAGCTCTGTATTCCTCTTTTCTATAATTATAATTGGAAATCCTTTCTAATTACAGACAAATAAAAAGGATTTTAAAGCCAACTAGCTTTAAAATCCCGTAAGGTGTTCGATGATATTTTAGTGGTTGAAGTAGAATGCTCCAACGATAATTAAAAGAATAAACAGAACGACGAGTAGAACAAATTCATTTCCATTTTTAGAGTAACCACCATCACCATATGAATTATAATGCATAACATTTCTCCCCCTTTATCTAAGATACTAACAATTTATGACTAATACCCGGCATTACTAGGGACAAATGTTTAGTTTTAAAAGGATTTTACAATTTATGTAGTAAAGAATGGGATAGCGCTCCCATTCTTTTGATCAATAAAAAATACTAATAGTATCTTTTATTGAATTGCGTACCGATGATAATAAGAAGAATGAATAGAACTACAAGTAATGCAAAGCCGCCGCCGAATCCGCCGGAACCACCATTACAATGATTGTCTTCTACTCCTCCTACATTATTACAGTAGTCGCCTACACCACCTACGTCATTAGAGTAACCCATGCCATATCCTCCTTTCCTCAGTTCTATTTCTACTTTATGACTTTAAGAATGTAAGGTTATGGACAAGTGTGGAGCTTCTTAAGAAAAAATAGATTCTTTTTCATAAAAAGCTATAAAACTGTAGATTTTTTTAACCTCAGATTAATAAATGCTTTGAAAAAAACTAGTAGCAAGACATACGTTTAAGAATCAAATATTTTTCTGAAATAGACTGTATTTCGAATCCGTTATTTTTCGAAAGGTTTTTGTACATCTTTTATCGAAAAACTATCATCACTTCAAAAGAATCTTATATATAAAATATTTTGAGTAAAAAAATTTAGTATAAATATGTATTATTTATTTACGATAAAATTCGAAAAATCAAAATTTTTATTACTTTTATCTAATATTCAAAACCACTTACGTAAAATTCAGTATATAATCAACTATATCAATTAAATTTCTTCAAGGAGTGGTTCATTTGAATTCAACCATTACACGTGCTTTTAATTTCAATGCAGGTCCATCAGCTCTACCACTAGAAGTACTTGAAAAAGCTCAACAAGAACTGATCAATTACAACAACGCTGGAATGTCCATAATGGAAATGAGTCATCGTAGTAAAGATTATGATGAAGTACATAACGAAGCAATCGCTCGATTAAAAGCGTTATATGCTATTCCTGATAACTATGAAGTTCTTTTTTTACAAGGTGGTGCTAGTCTTCAATTTACGATGGTACCGATGAATTTTTTAAAAGAAGGTCAAAGGGCGAGTTATGTATTGACAGGTTCATGGTCTGAAAAAGCATTAAAAGAAGCATTACTTTTTGGAAAAACAGCAGAAGCTGCTAGTTCAAAAGAAAATAAATATCGAAATATCCCCACTTTAAACGAAATTCAATTTGATCAAACAGATGCGTATGTGCACATTACTTCTAACAACACAATTTATGGCACACAATGGAAGGAATTCCCTCATACCGGCGAAGTACCTTTAGTAGCAGATATGTCTAGTGATATCCTTTCTAAGCCTGTTGATATTAGTAAATTCGGTCTTATTTATGCTGGTGCCCAAAAGAACCTTGGTCCATCAGGTGTTACCGTTGTCATTATTCGAAAAGATCTACTTGAAAAAGCGAACAAGAACATTCCTACTATGTTAAAATACACAACACACGCAGATTCAAATTCTTTATATAACACTCCACCAACCTTTGGTATTTACATGTTAGGGGAAGTTCTTAAATGGGTTGAAGCGCAAGGTGGGCTCGAAGGTATTGAGAAAAACAATGAAGCCAAAGCAAAATTAATCTATGATGTAATCGATCAAAGTAATGGCTTTTATAAAGGACATGCGGAGTTATCATCACGTTCATTAATGAATATAACATTCCGTGTTGCTGATGAAGAGCTAGAAAAACAATTCCTTGTTGAGGCAAAAGAAGCTGGCTTTGTAGGTTTGAACGGTCACCGTTCAGTGGGAGGATGCCGTGCATCAACTTACAATGCTGTTCCGGTTGAAGCATGTCAAGCCCTTACTAATTTTATGATTGAATTCCAGAAAAAACATCAATAAATGAAATGGCCCAATTTTAATAATTGGGTCTTTTTTATTTTAAAACTACTGAGTGCAAAAACTAGCAAACAAGTATGATATTTATTAAAAGAACCAAACTGAATAATGATTCGAACAATTAATCATTGATACTATTTTTCATTTTTTCCTAACAAGGGAGCTGATTTAATGTCACATACTAAGTTAGAATCTTTCTTACTTTCTCTACTTTATAGTCTGTGCTAAATCGTATGAAATAGTGTTCGAATCATCTAAATAATAAAATCCACCTAAAAATTCTCTTCATGGAGGATTTTTAGGTGGATTGTCATTTAATTAATAAGCTCGGCCAAACCAAACTGTATGTTTCGCTTCTTTACCACAGTTAATACATGTATGTTTTTCAGTTGGTGGATTAAACGGTATGTTACGAGTTGTAAATTTCGTTTGTTCTTTTACATTAGATTCACAAGCATCGTCACCACACCATCCTGCTAAAATCCAACCTGGAATCGTTCCGTTTTTCTCAGAATCAGATAAATGTTGCTGTAATTGCTCTAAAGAATCAATGTGAGTATGAGAATTCGCATCGCGGAATGCTTTTGCTTTGTCATAAAGTCTTGTTTGCATCACTTTCAACTCTTTTTCAATTGCTTCGACAACAGAGTTTAAATCTACAGTTTGTTTATCGGATTCATCACGCATTTTTAATAATACTTGATTATTTTCTAAATCACGAGGACCTAGTTCAATACGTGCTGGTACCCCTTTTAATTCCCATTCATTAAATTTATATCCTGGTGATTGATCAGAATCATCAAGACGGACACGAATACCCTTTGCTTTAAGTGCTGCGAAGATTTCATCTAATTTCTCGATAATAGCTGGGTTCTTCTTCCATGGACCTACTGGAATTAATACAACTTGTGTTGGAGCAATTGTTGGCGGTAGGACTAAACCTTGCTCGTCACCGTGTACCATAATGACTGAACCAATTAAACGAGTAGACGTACCCCATGATGTCGTATGCACATGAACATGTTTATTTTCTTTATTTAAATATTTAATATCAAAGGCTTCAGCAAATTTTGTCCCTAAATAGTGTGAAGTACCAGCTTGTACTGCTTTACCATCTTTCATCATTGCTTCGATCGAATACGTATCAACAGCCCCCGCGAAACGTTCAGATGGCGTTTTTTGTCCATCATATACAGGAATCGCTAAAAAGTTTTCAACAACTTCTTTATAAATGTTTAACATTTGCATCGTTTCTTTACGAGCGTCTTCTTCATCCACGTGAGCTGTGTGCCCTTCTTGCCATAAAAACTCAGAAGTACGGATGAAAGGAAGAGTTTTCTTTTCCCAACGGAAGACGTTCGCCCATTGGTTAATTAAAACTGGTAAATCACGGTAACTTTTAATCCAATCAGAATAAAGGTGGCCAATCATTGTTTCAGAAGTCGGACGAAGAGCTAATCGTTCTTCTAATTTTTCTCCTGCTGCTTCTGTTACCCATGGAAGTTCTGGCGAAAATCCTTCAATGTGATCCTTCTCTTTTTGGAAGAAAGATTCTGGAATTAACATTGGGAAATAGGCATTACGGTGACCTGTTTCTTTAAAACGACGGTCCATTTCCGATTGAATATGTTCCCATAGTTCATAACCGTCTGGTTTAAATGCAATACAGCCACGAACGGGTGTATAGTCCATTAAATCTGCTTTTTGAATTGTGTCAATATACCATTTAGAAAAATCATTCGTTTGTTGTGACATTGTTATTTCCTCCTAAAACTTTTTACAATTTTCATTTTCCCTATCTAGCGCTACAATTTATGGTTCCGACTCGTTCGTATTTTTTGAACAATAAAAAGCACAAAGAGTCCTAATCAAAAGGACGTCTTTGTGCTGAATAGACGTGGTACCACCTTAGTTCGGTAAAAAGAAAAAATTCTCCCTTCTACCCTCTACGCGTTTGTAACGATAACGACTCGGCAAGCTTTAACTCGCATCTCCGTGATAGGTTTCAATAAGAAGCGGTGATATAGCTCTCAGCAAATGCTATATTTTCTGTTTCACAATTCTTATTTACTTGGTCACTTCATTGATTCCATATTTCTTATACTGTATCAAATAAAAGAAATTAATTCAATCTAAGTGTAATATTTTCTAAAAAAATGAATAATGAAAAAAGAGAAAAGTTATTTTTTGAAAAATGTTACTGAATTTTGTAATACTTTCTCAATTTTTTCTTCTAAATCGTTTGTACGTTCAAATAAAATAGACCGCAGATGATCAATTTGTCGCATAACTTTTTCGATTAATCCTTCATTATTATCAACCCGATCTAAAACATCTTTTTGAGCTTCTTCGATAAAGGTCATTTGATGAACTAACTGTTGATTATGTTCACTATGGGCTTGAATTTGTTCTTCCAACTTTTCTTTTGTCATGGCAACTGTTTCTAAACGGGTAATTAACGCTTCGTTTATAGCTGAGTAATCTTTTAAAATCGTAACAATCTCTTTATATTCATCATTTAAAACATCAATTCGACTTACAATTTCTTTTTGAGAATAATTGATCGCATTTACTTGATCAAATAGATCCTGATGGATATGTTGTTCCTGAAGGATTGATTCGTTTAATGTACGATGTTGATTTTCAATATTTTCCAATCGAATGTCGACTTGTTGATCCAATGTTTTTTGATGATGCTGGAATTCCCTTAGTTCATCTAATCGTCCATTTAATTTTCTCAATCGATTTGTTTGATGCTCATTCCAATCATTTTGAGAATAGTGTATTTGATTTAAGGAAAATTGTAAGTTTCGAGTTGCATTCACTTGTTGTTCAATTAACTCGGATAAGTAATCTCGCTTAAATTCCACTTGATTCGGCTCTACTAAATGATTCGACTGACTAAACACTCTTGGGTGTTCTTTATTATTAATATACAATCCCATTTGAGGACACCCCCTTTTGCTCGCCTCACCTAGTTTATGCGGCAATTGTCTAGAGGGTTCAATGATGGATTGTTCACTTCATTACTATGCTAGGTTGCTTCAACTTGCAATTCTTTTTTAATTAATTGATAGTTTTCTTCATGGCTTTTAATTTGTTCTTCTTTATATTTATAACCTTGTATTAAAAAACGATGATCTCTGTTTTCTTTAATGGCATTTCGTAATTCCTGGATATAACGATAAGAAGTTATTTTTCGGAAAATGACTTCCT
The DNA here is from genome assembly GCF_003711845.1 of Lysinibacillus halotolerans. Taxonomy (GTDB): domain Bacteria; phylum Bacillota; class Bacilli; order Bacillales_A; family Planococcaceae; genus Ureibacillus; species Ureibacillus halotolerans. The sequence goes on along the minus strand of NZ_RHLQ01000002.1, from coordinate 95,903 downwards.
CTTTAATATTTGTTGGATCACCATGTCCCGGTACTAGAAGGTGAAAAGAATGATTGTCTAAAATTTTATTGGTTTTTCGTAATGTTTCTTCATACTTTTCACTATTAAAATAAATGAAGGGAAATTCAACATTTGACAAATAGTCCCCAGCAATCCATACACCTAAAGGTTCTACTACAATAAAAATCCCATCATTTGTATGACCTTCTGCCATATAAAAGGTAAATTTCGTTTCACCTACTTCTAATACTTGTCCATCAAAGGTTACTGGGATATTAACAGGAGGATAAAGAATAGGATAATCTCGATCTAAATAATATTGATCATCAAACTGTCTAATTTGATGAAGTATCGCTTCTTTATCCTGTCGATTTTCGAAACGCTCACTTGCAATAACAATTCCGTCTTGAAAAGCACCGTAACCAACAATATGATCCCAATCGGAATGGGTAAAAATTAAATAGATAGGGCGATTTCCTCTAATCTCTTCTACATATTCTTTTATTTCATTTACTTCGATAGGGAGCAAATTTGGATCCACAATAATGATACAATCATTGGTTCGGATAACAAGGGATGTCGTTTTGTAAATTAAACTTTGAAAAACAGTTACATTGTTTGATTGATATGCTATCAATAAGTATCACCCCTATAGTAAATCTATCATTATTACTAATAAAAGAAGTGCACGCATCATAGGAAAATGATGGTACACTTTTTATTTATGCTATTATATTGTATTCTACTACTATTTTGTGAAATGTTCTTTAATTATACTAGAACATTACTAGATTTTTTCCATACTCGGAAAATCGTAGTCATTGGTATTTGATAGACTTTATATGTCTATACCTCTTAATATGCTATATTTTCTCAACATCCTTTCTCCTCCATTACTAATCAACGGAGGATTTCTATTGATTTTAGTAATTTTTAGTTTTAAATCTATTAACAGTCTCTCTTCGGTTTGAACTTTGACAAATAGCGGAGATAACTGCTACTCCGTCTGCACCAGCTTGAAGAACTTCGTTAGAATTTTCCGTTGTGATGCCACCTATCGCGACTATTGGATAATTCGGATACTTGTTACGTATTTCCTTTATAAAACTTACACCAGTAGGAGGTTCTGCATCTGGTTTTGAAGTTGTCTTGAAAATAGGTCCAATTCCAACATAATCCGCTCCATTTAATACGGCTTTTGACATTTCCTCTTCATTATGGACGGAAACACCAATTATTTTTCCTTTAAATTGTTCACGAATGTTTACTAACGCCATATCTTTTTGTCCCACATGGATACCGTCTGCCTGTAATTTCAAGGCTAGCTCCACATCATCGTTCACTATAAATGGCACATGATAATGGTTGCATAAACGTTGACATGCTCTAGCAAACTCTACATATTCCTCCCCTTTTAATGCACGAGGACCTTTTTCCCTAAATTGAAACATTGTAATTCCTGCCTGCAAAGCATCTTCTAATACGTTTAAAGGCTCCTCTTTACAGTTTTCCGTTCCCATTATAAAATAAACTGCTAAATCACTACGATTCATCTACAATCACCTCATATTGGCCTTTCCTTTGTTGATAAGCAAAATGGTTGGTAGGTCCATGCCCGTGTCCGATATTTAACGGATTTTCAATCGCTAATTGAACAAATTTTTTCGCTTCAATCATTGCTTCCTTAAGGGATAATCCTCTCGCTAAAAAGGAAGTAATGGCTGCCGAAAAAGTACATCCTGTTCCATGGGTATGTTTTGTATGAATTCTTTTACTTATCATGGAAAAAGATGTTCCGTCGGCTAAATAAACTTTATCTGTTGCTGTATTTAGCTCCTTCGAATGACCGCCTTTCATTACAACACACTGCACTCCATATTGCAGCATTGTATGGGCTGCCTTTGTCATATGATCCTCGTTTTCTATTTTAATGCCGCTTATTACTTCTGCTTCAGGAATATTGGGTGTTAACACAGTAGCGATGGGCAACAAAGTATTCTTTAATGCATCTACCGCTTCTTTTTGTAGTAGACTTTCTCCACCTTTGGCAATCATCACAGGATCAATTACAAGTTGAACGTCTTTCTGTTGTAAGTAATTGGCGATGACTTCAATAATTTCAGCTGAAAAAAGCATCCCTGTTTTGACCGCTTTTACATGAAAGTCAGAAAAAACGGAAGTTAATTGTTGAAGTACGAAATCAGGTGAAGTAGGAAAAATCCCTTGTACACCTAATGTATTTTGAGCAGTAAGGGCCGTAATAACGGTTGTACCAAATACTTTTAGTTCTTGAAAGGTTTTTAAATCTGCTTGTATACCTGCTCCACCACCACTATCTGCACCTGCAATTGTCATGACAACGTCCATTGTTTACCACCTCTAGATAATAAATGAATACTGTTTATGATTTCTTCTTGAAATGTACCGAGTAGAAGGTGGTCACTCGCCAACTCCGCTACACGTTTATAATCCATGAATAACTCACATAAATTGGATAATGGGTTCCCTTCAAGGGTTAAAGCTGCAGCGCTTAACGCACTTAGTAGACATCCAGTACCAGTAACTTGGGTCATTAATTCATGTCCACCAACTGTCCAATATTCTAGATAGCCATCTGTTAGAAAATCCTTTGATCCTGTAACAGCAACAAGACAGTTATATTTTATTGCAACTTGTTTTGCTACAGTTGGTAGATCCATGTCCCCGTTACCACTATCCACCCCTCTACCTTGCCATTCTACCTCTGCGATGGTTGCTAATTCGCCCATATTACAGCGTATTAGTTGAACGTTTACTTTTTCTAGAATATCTTTAATCGCTCGTTGTCGATATTTTGTAGCTCCAACACCGACGGGATCTAGTACAACTGGGATGTTTAACTCATTTGCTTTTTTTCCAGCAATCATCATAGATTCTAACGTTCGAACATTTACGGTTCCTAAATTAATTAATAAGCCATTTGCTATAGAAACCATTTCTTCTACTTCTTCCATTTCATCTGCCATTACTGGTGATGCGCCTGTAGCTAATAATCCGTTTGCTGTAAAATTAGCTACAACATAGTTTGTAATACAATGAACTAATGGATTTTTTTTTCGAATACTCGACAACGTCATATTACTTTCACCTCGGTATTTTTTTCGATTCCTTTGTATAGCTAATTTTTATAAATAAAAACGCCCTTTTGTTCAAAGACAAAAGAGCGTTTAAATTCCAAGATATCATTATGTATTCTCGAAAAAATCTTTGCTCCCTACGTCAGTCTTAACTGTCAGGTTCAAAGGGTCAGGTTTTAACCTTCTCAACGCAAATTGCGTCCCCCTGCAAGAGTATTTGATTGATTTCATATTAACATAAAACTAGTTTTCTACAAGTTAAATTAGGAACAAGAATTAAATAATGAACTAAGTCCTATAAAAAATTTTAGATTAAAAAGGTATTTCGTTAAGTTTTATAGGAGTTATTTGATCCTTTTCCCAATCTTCACGGATGAAAGCATAGCATAACGAGTCGTAAATCGTACCATTATCATTTTCCCATGCATTTCTGAAATAACCTTCTTTCACAAACCGACAATTATAGAGAGTTTTTCTCATCGCCAAATTATCCCATCGTGTATGAGCCTCAATTCGAATTTTTTTATCCGGTAAAGAAAAAAGATATTGAACAATCCAATCGACAGCTTGTGTCCCATACCCTTTTCCCCTTACCGTTTTATCTAACCGAATATCAAACAATGGTATCGTATCATTTATATCATCGATTACAATGAGACCAATTTTTTTATCTCCCTTTAAAATCCAAAATGTTTCTCGATTATGAAAATAACAGCCATTATGATAATTTTCAATGATTTGTTCTTTTGATGGATTGGGAATTGAATGGAATTCCCATGTATTTTTTGTCATAAAAGAAACTAAATCATCTAGTTCGTTTTCAAATTTCTTAAAACGAATATTATTCATTGGTATCACCCCTATCTTCTACATTCGACAAAAAGGGAATATTTTCCTTGTTTAAAATGATATTAAGATTGAATCCCATTCATTAAAATCTTTCTTCGGATAAATCTTGATTAATAGACAGTGCCACTTTATAACCGTCTGCAGCAGAATTAATTAGTGAAGATGGGCTTATTCTCTTTAATTCACCTGCAATATAAACATTTTGACAAGACGTACGACCAAGTCCATCCGTTATAACTTCACCGTGTTCGTTTATGTCACAATTGAATTGTACTAGAAAAGGATTCGGACGATAAAAGGTTGGTACAACAAAACCACCTGAACAGTTGACTTTTTCTCCAGATGCTAATTCGACTTGTTCAATATAGCCACGATCTCCGATTAAATTTCTAATAGGTTCCATTTTTACTAGTATGTTTCTTTTTTCTAGTTCACGAATTCCTCTTTTTGAAAATTCTCCACCGTTGGATAATACAACGAAATCCTTGGACCAATTATAGAGTAATTTCGCCATATGGAGGGCATGTTCTTCCTTTTCTGCAATAATAATGAGCTGCTTATCCCTTAATTCCCAACCATCACAATAGGGACAATTAAATAAACTTTTACCATAATAATCCCTAATACTCGGTACAGAAAAATGTTCTTGGATTCCGGTTGCAAGTAAAAGTTTGTCGGAAATAAACTCCTGCCCATCTTTTGTTTTGGCAATAAATTGACCATTTTGATTCTTCGAAAGTTCTTGAACAGTCGTTTTGAAATAATGAACGGATGGATAGCGGGTTATCTCCCTCATTCCGATTTCTTTAAATTCCGCTGGTTTGATGCCATCACGGGTAAGAAAACCGTTGGATTGATTTGCTACTCGATTCCGATTTGTTCCATCATCAAAAAGAGCAATTTTTCTTCTAGCCCTACCTAAAGTCAAGCTCGCACTTAATCCCGCTGGACCTGCACCTACAACTACACAATCAAATACATTCACTACTCTTCGATCCTTTACAAATTATTATTTATTATGTTTGCTTTTCAAATTCTTTCATTTCCTTATTTCAACATAAAAATAGCGTTGACCTTTTCGATCAACGCTAAACAAACTTTTAGTTGTATTTTATAAACTAAGTCTATCCAATATTTTATTAAATAAATTTTGTAATTTGTTCAAGTGGCAGACGGGATGAACCATAAGCAGGAGCAGCTGCTTCACCAATAGCAATTAGGATAATAGGTACTTCATTTTTTGGTAAGTTGAATTTTTCCGCAAATTTCGCTTTATCAAAACCACCCATCGGTACCGTATCATACCCCATTTCTTTAGCTAACAGCATAATTTGCATTGAAACTAAACCAGCATCGAAATGAACAATATTTTTAATAATATCTTCTGGTAAACTACCATACATCGAAAGGGAATTTTTTATCATTAAATCCGCTAATTCTCTTGGCATATAACCTTTTTCATAATTGGTATTATAAATTTGTTCTGAGTTTTTGTACATTTCCAAATCACCAAGAACGGCAATAATCGCTGAAGATGTTTCAACTTGTTCTTGGTCATTTGCAATTGGGCGCAACTCTTTTTTCACTTGTTGATCATCAATTACAATGAAACGCCATGGTTGCATATTACTTGAAGATGGAGCTGAAATGGCATTTTCTAATAAAGCTTGTAATTTTTCGCGTGGGATTACGACATCCTCTTTATATTTACGAACGGATTTTCTTTCATGCATGATTTGTTGAATTGTGTTTGGCATTTTTATACCCCTTTCAATATGTCAATATCATTTTTAATAGGAATTGTTTGTTCAATGGGATTAGCTGTATCATTTATCATGACTATTAAAAATCTAACCAGTTTGTTTTCCGGAATTAACCATTAATTTTTTTAACATCATTTGTAGCTGTTGTTTTTCCTTCGTTGTAAAGTCGTGAAATAATTCATCGAAAAATTGTGTTTTATTTGAATCACAGTTTTCTAAAATAGCCATGCCATTATTTGTTATTTCTACTATCACTTCTCGATTATTTTGTTTGTTTCGATTTCGATAGACCAAATTTTTCTCTTCAAGAATTTTTAAATGTCTTGTAATTGCAGCTTGATCTATCTTCAACTTCTTCTGTAATTCGATTTGTGAAAGTTGTCCACTATTCAATAAGGTATACAATATTTCATATCGAGTTAGACTAATCCCTGTACACTTTTCAAAGTTTTGTGTAACTTGTCTATCAATATTTTTGAACATAAACATCATATTTTTTACATCTTCGCAAGATTGATCCATTTCATTCCTCCTTATCAATTGATTAATCAATCATTGACTAGTCAATTATAATATAAATAATCTATTAATCAAGTTTTTTGTTTTAGTGAATTACTATATTTAGTATCAAACTTTTCTTTTCAAAATATACTTCATTTTTTTATCCAAATAATAGATTCTTTTCCTTCTAACAATTTGGCTTTTAATGTAAATTATATTTAAAAATAACATAAAAAAGCCCATACAATTTAGATTTTTTTCTAACTTGTATGGGGAGAAAATTAGGAATTTTTTTATTCTAAGTTGGAGAATTTCGCTAAATCCTTTCGATTTCCGATCGTTACTAAAATATCTTCTATTTGAAGTAATTCATCAGGAGAAGGTGAAACAATAATCTCACCGTCTCTTAAAATAGCAATAACACTCACATTATATTTTGCCCGAATATCCAATTCTCTTAAATTTTTCCCAGCCATTCTAGAAGGAATCATAATTTCTTCTATATTATAATCCTTAGAAAGTTCAATATAGTTTAACATGTTTGGTGAAAGAAGTTGATTTGCCACTCTTTCTCCCATATCCCTTTCAGGATAAATAATCCAACTCGTACCAATTGCCTCTAAAACTTGACCGTGACGTTTACCTACCGCTTTTGCAATAATCTTTTTCATACCAAGGTTCTTCAAAAGCATGACGGTTAGAATGCTTGCTTGAATATCGTCCCCAATTGCGACAATAACACAGTCAAAGTTTGTAATTCCAATAGATGTTAGTGCTTTTTCATCTGTAGAATCGGCGATTAAGCCGTGGGTAATATAAGGTTCTGCATCTTCTACTCTTACTTCATCTAAATCAATACCTAGTACTTCTTGACCTGCTTCATGCAATTTTCTAGCTATACTCGTACCAAAACGGCCTAATCCAATTACGGCATATTGTTTTCTACTCATTTTTTTACTCTCCTTTGTTACCCAATCATAATATTTCCTTTTGGATGATGATAAGCCTCTTGTTTACGTTTTTTTGTTAAAGCAAAACCGATCGTTAATGGTCCTAATCTTCCTGCAAACATTGTTAAAATAATTAAAATACGGCCAACTGATGAAAGTTCCGGCGTTAACCCCATAGAAAGGCCTACTGTTCCAAAGGCGGAAGTTGCTTCAAATAAATACATAATAAACACATGACCTTTGTCTGTAATGCTTAATAAAAAAGTGACGAGCACAACAATGATCATGCCACACATGGCAACTGTAAAAGCTTTTAATATGTTTTCAATCACAATGCGACGTTTAAATAAAGTAACATCTTCTTTACCCTTTAATTGTGAAATGGCAGTTGCAATTAAAACGGTAAAAGTTGAAACTTTAATTCCTCCAGCCGTAGAACCAGAACCTCCTCCGATGAACATAAGAATAATCGTTAAAAACAAAGTAGCATGAGTTAAATCTCCCATAGACAATGTATTCGCACCAGCGGTTCTTGGAGTCACACTATGGAACAAGGCACCTAGCGTTTTTCCAGTTGTTGATAAAGGACCTAATGTTTTTTCATTACTAAATTCGAAAAGGAAAATTAAAATCGCTGCCCCTACGATTAAAGTAAATGTTGTCGTTAAAACAACCTTTGTATGAACAGATAATGTTTTCGTTTCGCGATATTCATATAATTCATTAATAACAATAAACCCGAGTCCACCTATTATGATAAGGCTACAGATTGTAATGACGACAAAGGGATCATCTACATAGTCAGTTAAACTTTTAAATTGCCCCATTAAATCGAAACCTGCATTGTTAAAAATGGAAATAGAATGAAAGAAGCCGAAATAAATCGCTTTTGAAATTGGCATATCAAGGGAGAAGCGAATGGCCAATATAACTGCTCCAATAAATTCTGTTACCAACGTAAAAATCAATATTCTTTTGACTAATTTCACCATTCCTGCTGTTGATGTAGCATTAAATGCTTCTTTTAATAACAATCTTTCTTTTAAAGAAATTTTTTTCCCAAGTAAAGTAAATAAAAATGTGGCAAAAGTCATAAATCCTAAACCGCCAATTTGTATAAGAAATAGAATGACAAGTTCACCAAAAACGGAAAATGTATCTCCCGTATCTACTACAACAAGTCCCGTCACACAGGCAGCAGACGTAGCGGTAAAAAGGGCATCTAAAAAAGGTAAACTCTCTCCTGTTTCCGTTGCGATTGGAAGATTTAATAATAAAGCACCGAATAAAATTAAAATAACGAAACCTAGTACTAGAACCTTTGAAGGGTTTAGATTGTCTTTAAAGTTTTTCATTTTCGTTTCCTCACTTTGAATGTTTCTTACCTTAAATAATTATCTCTTTTGCCTGAGGGAAATAATCCTTTTAATCTAAATGTTCTCGTTTTTGACATCAAAAAAAGACCGATTTAAACAAGCTCCTTTGTATAAAAACAAAAAATACTTGAATAAGGCGGTCTGTTCCTATGACCTCCTTCGCTTTAGCCGACGAAGTTAGCTGACGGGTAGGATGGCGAAAGAGTGATCTCATCCCTTCTGCAATGGCAGAATTAACCCCAAAATAATGGGTCCTCCGTTCTCTATATGAGATTAGGCCGATAATATGAAACTTTGAAATACGGGATTATTCTACTCCTCCATTTGAGATTTGTAAATATAAAAATAAAAAATTAAAACTGTGTATCATCTTATATAAAAATTCATAGTTTGATAGGGGTATCACTTACATTTGCTCACTAATTTTTATTAATATTATTCTTAATACATAAGGAGAACTTACTTGAAATCTACAAATTCGTTTAAATTTTATGTATTAGATCTCCTCTTTAAAATACCTTGGATTATTATAGGGGCACTCATGGCAGCCATTAGCCTGGAGGTAATTCTTATTCCTAATGAATTAATTGATGGAGGTATTACCGGTATATCCATGATGCTATCTGAAATGATGGGATTTTCATTAAGCTTTTTACTGTTTTTATTAAATATCCCCTTTGTTTTATTAGGCTATAACTATTTAGGGAAACGCTTTGCCTTTTCTACTTCATTAGGCATCATTTCATTAACCGTTTCTACGGGTTTACTGGAAATATTTCCACCTTTCCTTAATGGTAATCCCATTTTATTAATTTTTATTGGAGGTATTTTACTTGGATTAGGTATTGGGATTGTTTTACGTAATGGCGGAGCATTAGATGGGACAGACGTACTTGCTTTACTTATTTCCAGTAAAACATCCTATTCTGTTGGTGAATCAATTCTTATTATCAATTTTTTTATCTTTCTTTTTGCTCTTATATTGTTTGGTTGGAAAGGGGCATTAATTTCTATTATTACATATTTTATTGCAACAACTATCGTAGATATGGTCCGGACGTGAAAAAAGTAACAAAGAGCAATTGCATATAATGCAATTGCCCTTATTTTAACTTAATGGTTCATCTTTCACTCGTTCTATTGCGTGTTTACGACGTTCATTTTTTTCTTGAAGGTGTTCAAGCTCTTCTTCACCAGCAAATTCCATACTAATTTCAGCTTCGCGTATATTTTCTTCCGTATTACGAATCATTTCCTCTTTACTTACAAATTTTTTCGGTCTACCAGGAACTTGTTGTGGATTTTGTTTCATCCAAAAAACCTCCATTTGTTATTTCATTTTCAATTTAGTTTGGTATTCTTTCATTCATTTATACTCAAATTAAATCGATGAAACGAATAATCAAATGGTGATGTTATCCTTTTTTTAAGCAATGCATCGCTTTTTCCGCTTCATACCAAGGGACCGAATAACCTTTTCCTTTGGCACAAAAAATACTAGATGAGGAATACTCTGGATCCGCGTTTTTATCGTAACCTATTTGCTCGATAACCTCATCTGTATTATGGCAAAGATCATAACCAGCAAATTGCAAGGATAGTGAACCTTTCCCATTTGTATAGGTCGCAAAAGTTGTACTGTAATTCATGAAAGTGGATACAGGTACTTTTCCAATAATGGTAACTTGATCTTCATTAATTATTGGGGGATCGAATGTACCACTTCCTTGTTGAATATCTGTCATCATTCGCCCCATTAAATCAATGGAGGCTTTCATTTTAAAACGGTAGTAAGGCTCTAATAAAAGGTTGTCAGCTTTCTCCAATCCTTGGCGAAGGGCACGGAAAGTTGCTTCTCGAAAATCTCCACCTTCTGTATGTTTTTGATGAGCTCTTCCCGTTAAAAGTGTAAAACAAATATCTGTAATGGGATATCCCGTTAGTAAACCGTGATGTTCCCGTTCAAATAAATGTTTTTCGATTAATCGTTGATGACCAACGGACAAATCGTCTGCGTGACACTCATTTTTAAATTGAATACCTGAACCTCGTGGAGCGGGTTCCATTTTTAAGTGAACTTCTGCATAATGTTTCAATGGTTCAAAATGTCCATAGCCAATGACTGGTTGTTGAATCGTTTCCATATATAGAATTTTTGGATCTTCAAATTGAACTTGAATACCAAATCGGGATTCTATTACTTCTAATAATACTTCCAGTTGGATAACACCCATCACATGGACGTTTATATCTTGAAATTTTTCATTCCAAACAACTTTCAACGTTGGTTCTTCAGCTTCAAGAATTCGGAAGTAACTTAATATTTCTTTTATATGCTCACTACCTTCATACACAACTTTGGCCTGAAGGGTTGGTATAAGTTCATATTCGTCCTGATTCACTACACTATTGCCAATTACTTGTCCTATTTGAGCTCTTGAAATGCCTTTAATTGCAAAGATTTCACCAGCTTCTACCCTTTGAACTGTTTCAAAGCGATGTCCGTTGTAGAGACGGATTTCTGTTATTTTTTCAGTAACATCGTCAAAGGAAAATTCATCGCGAACCTGTAAAGTTCCTTGTAATGCTTTCAAGAATGTTAACCGTTGATTTTTTTCATCGTGACGAATTTTATATACTAATCCTTTAAAAGGATCATCCGTATGATATGAAGTTTTTGTTAATAATGCAAATTGCTCAAAAAATTCTTTAATTCCAATATCTTTCAGGGCTGAACCAGCCATACAAACAAAGGCTTGTCTATGCTGAATCATAGAACAAAAAATGCGGAAGCAATTTTCAAATTCTATTACTCCTTCCATATATTGTTCCAAAAGAGTTTCGTCTCTTTCTGCGAGCCATTCTATTACATCTTGAGAAATGTAATCTGATGTTACTTTTTCTGTTATCAATAAGACATCGTCAGTCAATTCTTTTTGAATCGAAGCCATGATCGCCTGTAAATCTGCCCCTTCCCTATCCATTTTATTAATAAAAAGAAAGGTTGGGATTTCATATTTTTTTAATAATTGCCAAACGGTTTCTGTATGACCTTCAATGCCATCCACCGCACTTATAATAAGGATGGCATAATCCATTACCCGGATGGCTCTCTCCATTTCAGGGGAAAAATCGACATGTCCGGGTGTATCAATTAATGTATAGGTATCATTGTTATAATGAATCCGTCCTTGTTCAGCAAAGATGGTGATGCCTCTTTTACGTTCAATGGAATGATTATCTAAAAAAGCATCTTGATGATCCACTCTACCTCTTTCTTTAATACTTAACGTATGGTAAAGGAGCTGCTCTGAAAAGGTTGTCTTTCCAGCATCTACATGGGCCAGTACTCCAATTGTTTTATACATAAAAATCCTCATTTCTCGTTGTTTCATTAATTTTATTGTAGCAAATTGTCAGCCTTTTATTAAATTCCTCTGTTTTAAGGGGAAAGTTGGATAAATTTACGAAGAACTTCAATTTTATTCTCATTTATTTCCAATAAATAGTAGTATAATTAAAATACGCTGTTTAATTGAAATAAAAAGGAGGAATTATATTGGAATTACATACAAAAAATTTAAAAATCCTACCTTGTACAAAACAATTTTTTTCGTCTGTTTCAACAAATTATCCATTAGGTCAACATATAAAAAACTATCTGGACGAACTGAATAAGGACCCCTCACTATTAGGATGGGGTGTTTGGTTTGTAATAGAGAAAGAAACAAATCAAATAGTTGGGGATATTGGGTTTAAAGGTAAACCAAATTTAGAAAATACGGTCGAAGTAGGTTATGGAATATTGCCTTCATTTCAAAATAAAGGTTATGCAACAGAAGCAGTGAGAGAACTACTAAATTGGGCATTTTCCAATTCAAATGTGACAAAGATTATCGCAGAGTGTATAGAGGATAATGATTCTTCCATTCGAGTATTAGAAAAGTTAAATATGGAAAAAGTTGGTTTGCAGAATCACATGATAAAATGGCAATTAGAAAAGTCGTCTGAATGAAAAAATGCGTGTTCAAAGTGGGAACACGCACTTATTTATTATGAAAGTTTCATTGAACCAGTTTTTGCAGCATTCACATGCCAAGAAAGCGCTTTTTCCAAATTATGTGGTGTTTGGGCATTTCCAGTTAATTCAACAGCTTCGTTATAATAATCCCACAACTGTTGTTTAAAGTCAGGATGTACACAGTTTTCAATAATTAATGGTACCCTTTCTTTTGGTGCTAATCCTCTTAAGTCTGCAACACCCTGTTCCGTTACAATGACATGAACATCATGTTCTGTATGATCATGATGGGCTACCATTGGAACGATTGAAGAAAGTTTACCACCTTTCGCATAAGACTTTGTTACAAAAATACTTAAACGAGAATTGCGAGTAAAATCACCTGAACCGCCTATTCCATTCATCATTTTCGTGCCGCCAACATGAGTTGAGTTAACGTTACCATAAATATCGACTTCAAGGGCTGCATTAATGGCGATTAATCCTAAGCGACGAATGACTTCAGGGTGATTTGATATTTCCTGTGGTCGAATGATAATTTTGTCAGCATACTTCTCAATATTTCCATAAACCTTTTTCTGTAATTCTTCGGATATCGTAATAGAAGTGCAAGATGCGAAGGAAACTTTTCCAGCATCGATTAAATTAAAGACGGCATCTTGTAACACTTCGGAGAAAATAATCAAATCTTCGAACTCCGAAACTTTAAATCCTTCTAAAACCGCATTGGCAACAGAACCAACCCCCGATTGCAAAGGAGCTAATTTATTTGTTAAACGCCCTGCTTCAATTTCACTGCGAAGGAAGTTTATTAAATGATTAGCCATTTCCTGTGTTTCATCATCTGGATCAACAATTAAAGATGGAGCGTCTTGTTCGTTGGAAATGACAATAGCTTTTATTTTTTCCGGATTAATTTTAATGCCAATTTCACCTATACGATCTGTAGCACTTAAAAGTGGAATGGGTTGTCGTTTACCTTGTACTTCTGGAATATAAATATCATGAACACCAATTAATGATTCGGAATGGGCTAAGTTTAACTCAACAATAATATTATTTGCATATTGGGCGAAAATTGGAGAGTTCCCTACGGATGTTGTTGGAACGAGATAGCCGTCCTTTGTTATAGCGGTTGCTTCGATGATGGCATAGTCAATTGGTCCAATAATTCCTTGACGAACGAGTTCAGCATTATGGGAAAGATGTGCATCTACATATAACACTTCCCCTGTATTAATTAAATTTCGAATAGCTGCGTCGCCTTGATATGGTCCACGTTTACGTATTCCACCTGCTTCAGCTAAAATTTTATCTACTTCTGGACCAAGGGATGCCCCTGTATAAACATCTAGTTTCAAGTTTTCATTTTTTGCCCGTTCAGCTAAAGCTAAAGGCACTACTTTTGCATCTCCCGCCCGGGTAAAACCACTCATCCCGACTATATTGCCATCTTGGATAAACGATGCTGCCTCTTCTGCTGAAATTACTTTGTTTAATAAACTACTAATACCAATTCGTTTTTCAACTACTTGTTCCAAATATCTTTCCTCCTAATCTATTTGGTATAAAAATAATAGAACTTCTCACCTATTTTATTTATGCTAAGAACAAATAAAATAGAACAAAATTGTAGAAAAATACTAGAAAAAGAATAATATCATTAGTTTACATAATAATATTATGTATTAAAAAAGACTTGTTTTATTTAACAAGTCTTTTTACACTTTATTGCAATTCAATCTGGCCGGTAATATCTGTACCTTGTAAAGCTTGTGTGGCAAGTCGGTCGGCTTCGGTATTTAATTTTCGAGGAACGAGTTCAAATTCTGGCGTAATACCTAACTCATTTAATTTAATGTCAATTCGATCTGCCCAGCTAACTAATTCTTTCTCATAGGCTGGCCATTCCCCACTCATTTGATTAATGACTACTTGTGAATCCCCAATAAATTGTACTGTTTGATGATGAACATCTAATAAATCAAGTTCAACAATTGCTAAGTGCAATGCTGCATATTCAGCTTCATTATTCGAATTTAATCCCACAGCTGGAGCATTACGACGTAATCGATAGTTCTTTCCATTTTGTTCATAATAAATAACGATACCTAAACCAGCTTGACTTGTTTGAATATCATATCCACCATCAAAGTAAACACGAACGTTGTGGGGTTCTGTATCCATTTCTTGTATATATTTTTTTAATTCTTTAACCATCCATGTACTATCATGTTGGTCGATATACGTGATGGATTTCGCTCTACCTGTTTTCTCTAAATCCTCACCTATAGTTAAAGCATGGGCTACCGGCAATTCATCGGATCGAAAAACGGTTTCTACTCCATTATTTGTTTTATATGTCCATTCGATTGTAATTTTCATCGAAGTCCTCCTAATTTTGTTCCAGTTACCTATTATTATGGTCAACTTATTCCTTCTTTTACTATAGTAGTCGAATAATTAATGGACATTTATTTCTTCCTTTTTCAAAAAGAATATCCTAAAAGTAATTAGTTTTCGTCATTCAATTTTTTCAACAACCAATAGTTGGCTTGGTCAGCTATATATTTTTCGTATTTATTTTTACTATATAAGTAAACCGTTTTAAAGAGGGATTGAACATCTTTCCAAGTGAAAACTTCAATTCCTTTTAAATTAGAGAGGGTTTTTCTATGTGGTAGTAAACCTACTATTCCTTCTATAGAATCACGGTACTCTGTTGTCATACGATAACCATATGGACTATAATATTTATCCATTATGATTAAAGAAAAATAAAAATCTTTCTTCCTTGCATAATTTGTTCCGACATCAATATTTCGTAGTATTTGGTCTCTTTTTGAATGATGCGTAGTACTGAAACTAATGTCAGATTTATATTTTGCTTCTAAAAACCAAACGAATTCATCGGATTCAATAATAATATCAATTTCCGACAGCCCTTCTGGTAATGGGTAACTTTTTGGTGGTCTAATTCTTTTCCATAGTTGGATTTTTATCGAGTCCATTGAATAAGGGAAGTTCAAATGAAAAGAAGTTTGAAATAATGGTTTTATCCAAAGGGCTCGATCGATTTGATTAAACGTCCGAAATACATTCCATACTACTGCATCTTCAATATGTTGACTTCTTAATTGTTCCTGTTTTCTTTTTCGTAAAAGTTCCAATTGTGGATCATAGCGGTCAATGATTAAAGAATCTCGAAAATGTTCCTGAAGATACACACCACTTACTGTTTGTTCAGCCATCCACTTCCCCCTTACTTCTCTCTAGCCTTAGTTTACCAAAATTCACCGCTTAATTGTCAGATTTTTATAAAAAATGAATATTCATTTATTGTACATACTTTGAATGAAACATTTTAGTTAAAATTACGTAAAACAATAAAAGACAATAGATTGGGGAAATCACATTGGAATCGAAGGAACAATTGCAAACCTATTTAACAGAAATTGAAAAATGGGAAGAAGATCAAAAAGGATTATTCTTTTGGGAAAAACTTGGTCGTTTACCTTTTAAATTAATTGATAAGCTAACACCTAAATTTTTACAAGAGAAAATCGGCATTTTAGTAAATGAACTAGGAAGTTATATTCAAACAGGTGGTAAATATTTAATTAGTGAAAATGGAATGATTAAAAAGATAAAAAAATCTACTACTCATCCAATTGAAACAATTGATGATATAGCCAAAATGCCAATTCAGGACATGACTCAAATTAGTCACCAATTACAAAGTGAACGAAGCAAATTAGCGACTGTACAAGGTGCATCTACTGGATTTGGCGGAATTTTCACTTTAGTAATCGATATTCCATTAATTTTAGGAATGGCATTAAAAACGCTACAAGAAATCGCGATTATTCATGGGTATGATCCGAATGAGAAACAAGAGCGGGTCTTTATCGTAAAATGCTTACAATTTGCCTCAGCGGACATTGTTGGAAAAGAAGCGATTTTAAAGGAATTGGCAAATATGCATCATTCTAAAAATCAAGGGCCAGAGAGTATGATTAGCCAATTAAAAGGTTGGCAAGAAGTATTTTTCACCTATCGCGATCAGTTCGGATGGAAAAAGCTGCTACAAATGGTCCCCGTTGCAGGAATGATTTTTGGTGCTTTTGTCAATAAAGGGATGATAGAGGATGTTTCGGAGACGGGCATGATGCTCTATCGAAAAAGAAGAATAAATGAACGATTATATGAACTTGATCAGATCGAAAGTAGTTCAATGGAATAATATCCATCAGTTAAAAAGGATGTCCCATTTTTCAAAATAGGACATCCTTTATTTAATCTCTTAGCTATTTAGTGGAATACAATGGTTTTGTTATTCTCAACAATAATTCGATTTTGCAAATGCCATTTCACTGCTTTTGTTAAAACCCGACGTTCAATTTTTCGTCCGATTTTTTTTAATGTGGCAACATCATCCCGATGATCTACTCGTTCTACATCTTGTTCAATAATCGGTCCTTCATCTAAATCATTTGTTACATAATGGGAAGTTGCTCCAATTAATTTAACTCCTCTTTTATAAGCACGGTCATATGGATTTGCCCCGATAAATGCTGGTAAAAATGAATGATGAATATTAATAATACGGTTTTCAAAATAATCGACAAAATCAGGTGTTAATATTTGCATATAACGGGCCAAAATTAATAAATCCACATGATATTGTTCCATTAATGTGATTTGTTTTGCTTCCACTTCTTGACGGATATCTTTGTTTGCAGGTAAGTAATGGAATGGGATGCCATAAGACTCGACTATAGACCGGGCATCTTCATGATTACTAATAACTGCAACAATATCTGTTTCCAAATCACCATTTTGCCATTCCCAAAGTAATTCCAATAAACAATGTAATTCCTTTGAAACAAAAATGGCAGAACGTTGTCGGCGATTTAAATAATAAAACTGATAGTTCATCTCGTACTCATTGGCGATTTGGGTAAATTCCTGTTCCATCATAGGTGATTTTTGTTGTAAATTTTCACAGTGAAATTCAATGCGGATAAAAAACGTTCCTTCTTCTGGATCACTTGAATATTGGCTTGATTCAATAATATTTGCTTCGTACTTAAATAAAAAAGTAGACAACACTGATACGATTCCAGGTTTATCTGGACACTTTACTAATAACCGCGCTTTATTCTCTAGATTTTGACTTATTTCATTTCTGTTCCCCTGCACTCCTTGCATTGCTTACACTCCTAGCCTTTCATAATTTTATTATTATCTATTATTTTCTGAAAATGAGCAACCATTACTGCTTTCATTACATAAACGAAAAGAAAATTCCCATAATAAAACTGAAAGGAGTTGAGATAATGACTAATAAAAAAGAATTTGATGATTATTCAAACTATGATGATCGTGGTTTATTAAATGAAAGTAGTGCAACTGCGAAAAGTTCTCAACCTAGTGCAAATAGCGCAAATAAACAACGGGAAGAATTCGGAGCAGAAAAAAATCCATTACTGAAAAAAATTAAAAATAACCCGATTATGAAAAAAGTTGAGCAATTATTCGATAACAACAAACAATAATTCGAACAATACCTCGAAAGAGCCTTCGAGGTATTTTCATTTAAAAAGATACTATACATACTCCTTAAACTTCATTTATAAAATTCTTCCCATTGATGTTCCACTTCTTCTATAATAAATGTCAGATCACTAACGAGAAATGGAGAAGTTTAATTTGATATTAGTTATCGATAACTACGATTCTTTTACATATAATTTAGTGCAATATATTCAAACGGTTGGACACGAAATAGTCGTCCGGCGAAACGATCAATTTTCAATAGAACAAATAAAACAGTTCGCTCCTGACTATATCGTTCTATCACCTGGTCCCGGGAATCCTAATACAGCGGGTATTTGCTTAGAACTTGTTAAAAAGTTTTATCGGGATATTCCCATTTTCGGAGTATGCCTTGGTCATCAAATTATTGCGCAAGCATTAGGTGGAACTGTAAAAAAAGCGAAAGTACCTATGCACGGAAAAACTTCTAAGATTGAACATGACGGACAATCTATTTTTTACAATCTCCCTTGTCCAACGGAAGTAGCACGCTATCATTCTCTTATTGTTGATGACGCTACATTGCCGGACTGTTTTGACATTACTGCCAAAACAACCGAAGGAGAAATAATGGCCATACGTCATAAAACTTACAAAGTAGAAGGTGTTCAATTTCATCCTGAAGCCATTTTAACGAACATGGGCTTAAAAATGGTTCAGAACTTCTTTATAAAATGAAAAGGACTTTATCATCATGGAAACTAATCACAAAAGACAACCAATTTTAACTTTTGATTTTGCATCTTCCAATGGAGATGTAACTCCATTAACGTTTAAAAATCCATTAAAAGTAATTGTAGCTTATACAATTGAGGAAGTTTTACCATGCTTTCAATTAATTCAAGAAGCCATTGAAAAAGGATTATATGCAGCTGGCTACGTATCTTATGAAAGTGCACCAGCTTTTGATCAAGCGATGAAAGTCCATAACAATCCGACAATGCCTTTACTATGGTTTGGTATTTTTAAAGAACCTCTTCATGAATCTTTAGATAGCGATGGGACTTATGTACATACAAAATGGATGCCAAAAGAGACGATGAATCAATACCAGTCGTCTATTGCATCTATTCAAAATGCCATTAAAAATGGTGATACGTATCAAACAAACTATACAATTCGTCTTCAATCCCAGTTTCAAGGAGATGATATTGCCTATTTTAATCGTCTTAAAAACGCCCAATCGTCCAATTATTGTAGTTATATTTATACAGGTGATTTCAGTATTTTATCTGCCTCACCAGAACTATTTTTTCATTTAAAGGATAATCAAATTACGACAAGGCCGATGAAAGGTACGGTCGCCCGTGGTAAAACAGTGGAAGAGGATGCCGCTAATCGGCAGTGGTTGTATAACTCAGAAAAAAATCGAGCAGAAAATGTAATGATTGTGGATTTACTTCGGAACGATTTAAGTATGATAGCCGAACCGATGACAGTACAAGTTCCAAAACTTTTTCAAATTGAACAATATCCAACGGTTCATCAAATGACTTCTACTGTAACAGCAACGATAAAGCCGAATACAACCTTTTTTGAATTGTTTAAAGCTCTCTTCCCTTGCGGTTCCATAACCGGAGCGCCGAAAATAAGTACGATGGACATAATTGCTTCATTAGAATCAACGCCGAGGGACGTGTATTGTGGGGCAATTGGTTACATTACACCGGACAAAGAAGCTATCTTCAATGTTCCAATAAGGACAGTCGTTATTAACAATAAAACGGGGCAAGCCACTTATGGAGTTGGTGGTGGTATTACGTGGGACTCTAAAACAGATGAAGAGTATGAAGAAATTTTAGCAAAAGCAAGCTTTTTAGAAGTTCAAAGACCTAAATTTGAACTATTGGAAAGTATCTTGTTACAAAATGGAGAACTTGTTTTGCTTGATGAGCACTTAACTCGACTTCAACGTGCAGCGGGATATTTTGGCTATTCTTTCAATATGGAAGAAGTAAAAGACAGTGTATTCAAAGTTGCAAAGGAAAACAAAACGGGACAATACAAATTACGTCTCTTACTTGAACAAAATGGAAAAGTTTCGATTAACACTCAAACATTACAACCTGTAAAACCTCTACAAGTTGTTTCATTAGCAAAAACACCAATCGATAAGAAGAATGTTTTCTATTATTATAAAACGACCAATCGAGACCATTATGAATATTTTCAACAGCAACACCAAGATGTTTTTGATGTCCTTCTTTGGAATGAAAAGAAAGAACTAACCGAATTCACAAATGGGAATGTTGTTCTAGAAATAGACGGGGTACTTTGGACTCCCCCTATTGAATGCGGTTTATTAGCTGGTACTTTCCGGGAAAAATTATTAAATGAAGGAAAAATTCATGAAAAAGTTCTCACACTGGATCATCTTAATGCATGTTCGCAAATCTGGTTCATTAATAGTGTTCGAAATTGGATGAAAGTAGAAATAAAATAAATCTAATAAGCTTGTCACCATTTATTGAAAATACCCCCGTTCTAAATTTAGGACGGGGGTAAGCATTTTGATATTTACTTTAATATAAGCATTCAATTCAATTGGAAATTAGTTTTTTAAAATCATTCCACCTTCTTTTTACAAATAGGTATTTCCATTATGCCCTTAAAATAAAGATGGGGAAACATACTCATGCCAATTCCCTTTCACTGTTACTTGTAAATTATCTATAACTTTGTCGCTTATCGGAACATTTGGGTTTAGTAAAAACATTTTTTCCTTTGCCATTGTATTTACTTTGGACCTTGAAATATTCAATATTTCAGCTAGTAGTTTATCGATTCTGAGACCAAAATCATATTTACAGCAAATTCTTACTGTCATTTCACTAGATATTAGATTTGACTTCTCCTTTATTAACTCATATTGAATGTCTTTTTTCACAGCATCACATAGTTTTCTTAATTTGTTAATTTGAAAAGCATAATACCATATTGTCTCTTGATCATTATTCATAAATTTTTGATGGAGTATTGGATCAATTCGATTCACATGTACTCTCGATAATATAGGATAATTCCATGTACTTTCACAATGTAAACATTTATAAATAAGCCAAATATCAATCATCTTCTGATTTGCATTTACTCTAAATTTATCACTACAAAAGTATTCGGTACTCCTTTTACAGTGTCTACAATTTCGTATTACGTTAGGTTTTTCCTGAGCAATAACCTTAAAAGTAATTATATTATTAAAACTCATTACCTTCTCCTCCAATTTATCCAGAGGAACACCAAATAATAGCTGAATGGAGAATGATTTCCCATCAAAAAAGCGGAATACCTTATAGGTATCCCGCTTGGAATGAACTCAACAGTTTATCCTGCGTTCCCTGTAATGGCTAAAAATAGGCACACTCCTCCCGTCGTTGAACAATCATGTTCAAAAAGAAGTGAACTATTTAATTACTTAACCATTACATGTATGTTGGCAAATCTAATTCCACCTTCCATATTTCTCCTATTCTGAATTATACAATAATTTAATTTGTTGTCAATATCGATTTCCTATGTCTAGGGATATTCTAGAAATACCTGTAGGAAAAACACTCTATATGTAAATGTTTTACCTACAAGTACTATTTTATATCGTTAGATTTATCATTTTCTTCTTGTAAGCGTATACATAAAAATATGCACGCCAACATTCTTTTTATCATCTATCTTTTATATTTCTGATTTATTTTTCAAACCGTTAATAATAATATCCATATATATATCAACAAGCTCTTCCTCTGAAACCTCTCCATCAGGGTTATACCAATTATACGAGCGATTCACCATGCCAAGAATTCCAAAAATGACAATATCACTCCTTAAATCTTTTCGAAATTCCCCTTTATCGATTCCATCTTCCAAAACCTTTTGAAAGTTTAACCGAAATTCACGCTTAATGGAATTGACATTTTGGATATGTTCCTCTTCAAGATGACGTATCTCCCTCGTAAATACTCTTGCACTTTTACCATGGGTTCGAATCTTACGAATAATTAATAAAATTAATTTTCTAATTTTATCTTTTGAAGTTAAATTTTGATCGTGTAAAATGACTTCTTGTTCTTGTAAAAGTTCTTGGATATAGCTTAAATGAATATCCCTTAACAGCTCTTGTTTGCTATTAAAATAGTAATAAAATGTTCCCTTAGTAGCACCTATGCTATTGACGATATCCTGAATTGAAGTTTTACTATATCCTTTTTTATCAAACAAATCGATACTTTCTTTTATGATTGTTCTTCTCAAAGTTATTTCCCTTCAATCAGTGATAGTTTCAAAACATCATAACAATTAATATACTTCTCTTTCAATGACCATGGAAATGCCTTGACCACCACCGATACATGCTGTAATAAGGGCTTTGTTTTTGTTTGTTCTTTTTAATTCATATACTGCTTTTGTAATTAAAATGGCTCCTGTAGCTCCTAGTGGATGTCCGTGGGCAATGGCACCACCATTAACATTTAATTTTTCTGGATCGATGTCTAATTCTCTGTTACACGCAATTACTTGGGCAGCAAACGCTTCGTTTAATTCAACAAGATCCATATCGTTTAAAGAAAGTCC
Source organism: Lysinibacillus halotolerans (assembly GCF_003711845.1). Lineage (GTDB taxonomy): Bacteria > Bacillota > Bacilli > Bacillales_A > Planococcaceae > Ureibacillus > Ureibacillus halotolerans. The sequence goes on along the minus strand of NZ_RHLQ01000002.1, from coordinate 73,160 downwards.
TAATTTCTCCATTAACTTTTTCGTTGCAGGTACAGGGCCAATTCCCATAATATTAGGATCAACTCCAGCCACTACGGAACCTTTTATCGTTGCTAACGGTTGGAGGCCTAATTCTTCAGCCTTTTCTCTAGACATAACGACTAGTGCTGATGCTGCATCATTTAAACCTGAACTACTTCCAGCGGTTACAGTACCATCTTTTACGAAGGCAGGATATAATTTAGCCAGTGCTGAAAGAGTTGTACTAGGACGTGGATGTTCGTCTTTATCAAAAACAATTGGTTCTCCTTTTCGAACAGGAATTTTTATCGGAACAATTTGCTCATCGAATCGTCCTTCTTCCATTGCAATGGCCATCTTTTGTTGACTTTTATAGGAAAACTCATCTTGTTCTTCCCTCGAGATATTATATTTTTTTGCTAAATTCTCAGCAGTAATCCCCATAGGTGGATTGCCGATTTCTTCAGGTGCAAGTAAAGTAGTGCGATATTTCGGTGGGATGGAACTATACGCTTTTTCAGGTCGTTCATATTGATAAGGTGCCCGACTCATACTTTCGATACCGCCAGCCACATATATATCACCGGCACCTGACTGAATTGCTTGTGCTGCTAATGCAACGGCGTTTATGCCAGAACCACATTGGCGATCGACGGTTAACCCAGGTATTTGTATTGAAAGCCCTGTTTGTAATGCAGATAATCTGGCTATATTTCCCCCACCACTTAAAACATTACCGATAATTACATCATCGATCAGTTCAGCTGAAATATTTACTCGGTTTATCGCTTCTTTTATTACTTCAGCGCCATAAAGATGGGCTGGAATACTTGCTAATGCTCCACCTTGTTTACCAATTGCTGTTCTAACTGCAGATACAATAACTGCATCTCTTTTCATTTAAACATGCCCCCATGCGTGATTTTTTACATTGCATTTGTACCACCATCAACTACAATCGTTTCGCCTGTTATAAAATCTGAAGCTTTCGATGCTAAAAATAAAGCAACTCCCTTTAAATCCGTATCCGAACCAAATTTGCGTAATGGATTTTTGCTTTGCACCGAATCACCGCCACGATCCAACAATGCTTTCGTCATTTTCGTTGGGAAGAAACCAGGTGCAATAGCGTTCACATAAATTCCCCTCGGTCCCCATTTCACAGCTAAATCCTTTGTAAAAGTAATGACTGCCCCTTTACTCGTGTTATACCCTATAGCATCCATTATTTCAGGGTTGGAACCTTTAAGACCTGCAACAGATGCAATATTAATAATTTTTCCATAACCTTGTTTCAACATTACTTTTCCAACAGCTTGAGACATTAAAAAAGTTCCGGTAACATTTACATTCATCACTTTATAAAATGCTTCTAGAGGCATCTCTTCCATTGGAGCTCCCCAAGTTGCACCACTATTATTAACAAGAATATCAATCGAAGGAAATTCTTCTAACGTTCGTTCAACTAAATTTTCAATTTCGTCTTTGTTCGTTAAATCACATTTTAAGGCAAGAGTTTTTACTGCATATTCCTTTAATCTTTCAGCTACTTCCTCACAATTGTTCAACTTTCTCGAACAAATGACAACATTGGCTCCAGCTTCGGCAAACCCTTGGGCAATTTGCTCTCCCAGCCCTCGTCCTCCTCCGGTTACAATGGCCGTTTTTCCGGAAATATCAAATAGCTCTTTCACGTGCATTCCGATATCCCTCCCATTTTCCAATCTTTTTAAGTAAGAAGGATTTGCCTCTCATTCTTTATTAAAATTCGAGACAAATCCTTTCACTTTAATATAGGGTAAATTTTACTTTTCCCTTGACAACCTCTTTATCGTGTTGATTCGTGACATTCACTTTAAAATGTAATGCTTCATCTGTTTGTTCGACTAATTGGGCATTTAATGTTAATACATCGTTTAAAAATACCATACCTGCAAATCGGATTGAATAATCTTGAATGTAGCCTTCTTCATAATAAGGGGTAAATAATTTTGATAGATTCCCCATCGTCCACATTCCGTGAGCAATAATGCCTGGTAGACCCGCCTTTTTTGCTTCCTCATCTATCGTATGAATAGGATTAAAATCACCAGATGCTCCGGAATATTTAATTAAATCCATTCTAGTTACAGGTTCAAGGGTCATTTTAATTGTTTCCCCTTGAACTAATTCTTTGAGATGCGTCATACGTTCATCGACCTCCTTACTGTCTCAGTAATAATAATGATCGATTCTTCTGTAAAAATGATATTGCCTTCAGTGTCTTCACCATATCGTTTCATTTTTAAGAAGCCCATTTTCCCAGTACTTCCTTCTTTTTCAAAGTAATCTTCTATTTTGGAATAGCAATACACTTCTTCTCCTACGAAGAGTGGTCGATTATAATGGTAAATTTGTTCACCGTGAATCAATCCTTTATTAGGTAGATTTAATCCATCGACTTCCCCTGATCGAAAAACACGAGGAAACGTAACCGGTGCAATATTTTTCCCATATCTAGAATTTTTTCCGGTTTCTTCATCTATATAAATTGGATGCAAATCTCCAATTGAATCTGCAAAACGCCTTACTAGTTCTTTTTCAACCACATTTTTCACTTTTTCCGACGTAACACCTATGAATTCTGTAATCATCTCTATTATCTCCCTCCTTTATTAGTTAGTAGGTCCACCTGCAACATATAAAACTTGACCGTTTACGAAAGAAGATTTTTCATCTGCAAAAAAAGCAACGGCATTGGCAATATCAGAAGGTTGACCAGATCTTCGTACCGGAATACGACTAGCTGCACCTTTGACGAATTCATCGAACGGAATACCAACCCTTTCTGCTGTTGCCTTCGTCATATCCGTTTCAATAAAACCAGGTGCTACTGCATTTGTTGTAATGCCAAATTTACCAATTTCTTTGGCTAGGGTTTTTGTAAATCCTTGAATTCCCGCCTTTACAGTTGCGTAATTAGCCTGACCAGGATTTCCAAGGGCTGAAGTAGAAGAAATGTTTATAATTCTTCCATAGTTTTGTTTCACCATATATTTTTGGGCAGCACGGGATGCATTAAATGTTCCTTTTAAATGAACATCAATAACTTGATTCCAATCACTATCCGTCATTTTAAATAGCAAATTGTCGCGAATTATTCCCGCATTATTCACTAAAATATCTAAGGAACCAAATTGAGAAACGACTTGTTCCATTGCCGCTTCAACTTCTTCCGCATTGACGACATTTGCTTGCATAGTTAAAATTGTATAGCCCTTTTCTTTGAATTCAGCTTCTACTTCGTTCAAAGCTTCTTCATTAATATCAATAATTGCAATTTTTGCCCCTTCCTCCGCAAATGTTTCAGCAATCCCTTTTCCAATGCCTCGGCTTCCACCAGTAATAAATGCAACTCTATTATCGAATCTTCCAGTCAAATGAAATCCCTCCAAATAAATTAGTAGTTAAAAATAACTTAATATAATATTTCTATTAATTGATTTATAGAAATATTCAATGATAGATGTCATTCGTTTTCACTTTTTAAACAATCTTATTTGAAGTAGTTTTATAATTAACTAATCGATATTGATAAACACCATTTGCTTTCTCTGCGACTACAACATTTCGTTTTTGTAATAGATCGAGTACCGCGACAATTTCAAACACAAAGGTAATAACCGCATTCTCATAGCGACCACGATACATCTCTTGAATAATTTCAAACCCGCTAGCAACACCATTTGCTTTCTCTAATGTACGAATTACCCGTTGTGCTCGATTTTCTATATTTCCTAATTGACTATCAATTGCTTCGTTTAAATTTTCAATATTAGGACCATGACCTGAGAAGGTCAATTGAACGTTTAACTTTCGACATTTCTCTAAGTTATCTAAGTATTGTAGTAATGGCTTCGACCGTTCTTTTCCCCTTTTCGGCGCATCTAAAAAAATGCCTGCATGAATACCTTGAATGATATTATCTCCACATATAAACAATTGTTCCTTTTCGTTATAAAGGGAAATGTGATCTTGGGAATGACCTAACGTTTCAATTACTTTCCAATTAGGTAAGCCTGGGACAAAATCTCCATCTGATAACGTCCTATTGACATTTAAATAATCGTATCGATCACGATCTCCTTTTCGATATGCCCATTTATAAGCCATTTCTTTTGTCAATCCGAACTCAAGAAATAACTTCTCAAAAAACTGGGAACTCCATTCTAAATAGTCTTCGTCCTTTAAAATCATTTCCGTATCTTGATGAGCAAAAACTTGTATCGATGGGTTTTCCTCAAGAATCCAATCAATCATAGCTGTATGATCATTATGATGATGCGTTAAAACGATTTGCTCAATATCATTTAAATTCAATCCTAGCTTCAGCAAACCGTTATTCAACTCTTTCCATGCCAGTTCACGATTTAGTCCTGTATCTATAAGGGTCAATTTTTCACCAAATAGAACATAAACATTCACTGGACCTATAGGAAAGTTCGTTGATAGTTCTATCTTTTCGATTTTTTGCAAAGTACTCAATCCTTTTATTAGAATCTGTTCTCACATACCTTTCATGAAACGCTTTATTCGTAAAAGGAAAATTAATAGAATTTATATACTAATAATTTTCCTTTCTTGTAGCATCAAATTATTTATCTAACCAAACGTCTTTTAAATATCCATATCCATAGGAAGCATGTGGATAAGAATCTCTTATATACGGTTGTCGCGGTGTTTTCGTGTAATAAGTCGAAATAGCGATAGGGTTCACTAAATTTTCTAAAACATATCGTTGAATGTCGTGTACATATTCCCTTCTTTGATCTACATCAAGAATAAGTCTTTGTTCATCGAGCATTTTATCTAGTTCCGGGTCACTAATGTTATACCAATTTCGCGCTCCATTAGTGTGTAACTGTGTTCTTAACCATTCATCTGGTTCTTGGAAGTAAGTTTGATATCCAACCCCCATATCATAATCAACATTCGGCCATCTTTCAGAGAAGTAAGTAGCATATTCAACCACTTCAATTTCTGCATTAATGCCAATATTTCTTAAATCTTCTGCAATCCATTGGGCAACACGGACTAATTGTTCACCGTAACCATTAGTTACCATTAATGTTGTATCAAAGCCATCAGGATAACCTGCTTCTTCTAATAGTTTTTTCGCTTCTTCTGGGTTATATGGTTGCAGTTTTTCCCTTTCTTCTAATGGTAATGACCAGTCTCCTAAAGATGGATTAACAGGACCGCTCGTTTCTCCCCCACCATAAATTGCCTTTACCATCGATTGACGGTCAATAGCCATACTAATTGCTTTACGGACTTTTAAATCATTAAATGGTTCCTTTTCCATATTTAAATACAGTTGTTCCTGTGTAGCGAATAAGGCTTCAAAGACCGTAACATCAGGATTCGTTTTTATGAGTTGATCCAACTCTTCGGGTGATAAACTTCCGATTGTATCTGCCTGGCCAGTTCTAAATGCAGCAATACGAGAACCTTGATCAGGTACTACTTTAAAAATCACTTCATCTAAATATGGTTTTCCTTCTTCATAATAAGTTGGATTTTTTTTGAAAGTCGCTTGCACATTATCTTCCCATTTTTCCAATACAAAAGGCCCCGTACCAATTGCATCTGTTGCTAAGTCATATTTGCCCTCCACCCCTTCTTTCGGTAATATCCACATGAAGTGGTTAGCCATGAAATTGAGAAAAGGGGCAAAAGGTTGTTTTAATGTAAATACAACGGTTTGAGGATCTTTTGCCGTAATACTTTCAACTTCCGATAAAAGGGAAGCTTGATGTCCTGGTAAGTTGATAATTGTTTCCATAGTGGCGATGACATCATCAGCTGTGACCTGTCTACCGTTGACCGGTTCTTTATCATGCCAATAGGCTTCTCTTAAATAAAAGGTATAAACTTTTCCATCTTCGGAAACTTCCCATCGCTCGGCTAAATCCGGTACAACATTATAATCGGTATAGTCAACGTTAGGACCTGTTTCATAGGAAACTAATTTGTTGTAAACTAATCCAGCCAATTGATGGGTATAAATCGATGACTGACGATGGGGATCTAGCATGTCAGGATCCGCGGGTGAAAGGATCGTATAAGTTCCTCCACTTTTTGGTTCCGAAGAGCCTTCCGTTGTATTTTTTTGTCCCGACTCATTATTTTTTGTTTCCGAAGAACACGCACCAATAACTAGTACTACTATTCCTAAAATCAATATGTGACATATTGATTTCCACTTTTTATCCATAACCGTTTCCTCCTATGAAAATATATTCTTCCAATAGTTAAGACATTTTTGGATCGAGGAAATCACGGAGAGCATCCCCAAATAAGTTAAATGATAAAACTAAAATACTTAAAGCTAAACCTGGGAAAAGAACAAGCCATGGTGCGCTTTCCATATATCTGCTTGCATCACTTAACATTAATCCCCAAGATGGATTAGGAGGAGGCGTTCCAATTCCTAAAAAGCTTAAGGAAGCTTCAGCGATAATTGTCTGACCGAATGCCAAACTTGCCATTACAATTATCGGAGCCATCATATTAGGTAATCCGTGCTTCAGTATAATTCGAAATGAGCTAGCTCCTACTGAGCGAGATGCTTCCACATAATTTGATTCACGAATTCTCATCATCTCTCCTCGAACAATTCGGGCAAAACGAGGCACTTCAATAATGACAAGGGATATTATGACATTTTGAATAGCAGGTCCTAATAATGCAGCGATAAACAAAGCTAAAATTAAAGCAGGAATGGACATAATGGCATCCATTATCCGTTGAATAATCATATCGACAATTCCACCAAAATAACCCGATATCATTCCAATTAATGTGCCTAAAATAATGGATATAATAACGGTTGAAAATCCAACGATTAACGAGATCCGTGAGCCATATACGAGTCTACTTAAAACATCACGACCTAAATCATCTGTTCCCATCACATGCTCTGAATCGGGGGCGGCTAAAAAAGCGGCCCGATCTTGGGCAATTGGATCAAAGAGAGCAATTATTGGAGCAATAAGAGCAATTATGATGACGAGTAGTATGAATAAAAGGGAGATAAATCCAATTTTTTGTGTAAAAATAAAGCGTTTGCAGTCCTCTTTAAATTTTTTAATACTCAAACTTCTACCCGCTTTTAACTTGCCTTTAAGCAACTCAGAGTCTAATTGAACTTGGGACATGCGAATCACTTCCTTTTCCTAAAGACAATAATAATTTCCATTGTTATTTCGTTCTAATACGTGGATCTACCCAACCATACATAACATCCACAATTAAGTTGACTAGTAAAAACATCGCACCAAAGACCAATACGGCTGACTGTACAATCGGATAATCCCTTGCTAGCACGGATTCAAAAATCAAACTACCTAATCCAGGAAGTGCAAAAATTGATTCAAGTACAACCGTCCCTCCAAGTAAGTAACCGACTTGTAAACCAATTAATGTAATGACAGAAACTAAAGAATTTCTAAGGGCATGTTTAAAAATAACGATTCTTTCTTTAGCACCTTTTGCTCGAACTGTACGTATGAACTCAGAATGTAGCACTTCTAAAACGGCAGACCTTGTCATTCGAACGATACTAGCGCTTAAAGTAATGGCTAAACATATAGCCGGCAAAATCATTTGCTGAAAGTTAACTAATGGATTTTCTGCAAATGATTGAAACCCTAAAGGTGGTATCCAATTTAAAGCTAAAGAAAGGACAGTAAGTAGAACGAGTCCTAACCAAAAGTTTGGAATAGATAAACCACTTACTGAAAAGATTTTTAAAAAATGATCCATCCATGTATTTTGTTTTACCGCTGAAATGACACCAATTGGAATCCCAATTAAGATGGCAAGGATAATGGACATAATCGCCAATTGAATCGTAACTGGTAAACGATCTACTATAATTTGAGAAACTTCCTGACCGGACCATAAGGAATTTCCTAAATCTCCTTGCACAGCATTTGTAACCCAATCGGTAAGCTGCCCTAGTATACTTTTATCTAACCCCATCTCCGCTTTCATCGCTTCCATTTGTTCAGGGGTTGCACCAGAATTCGCTAACTGAAGTGTAACGACATCACCTGGAACAGCTCTCATTACGATAAAGATGAACGCCGTCATAATAAATAGAACGAATATTCCGAAAACGAGCCTCCTAATGATATACTCAACCATTTTCTAGCTCCTTTCCGTAAAGATGACATGAAACGGTATGTCCTTTTACTATTGTTTTCAATTCTGGCTTCTTCTGTTTGCAAATTTCCATTGCAGCGGGACATCTCGTATGGAATTTACAACCAGTTGGTGGATTGGATGGGCTCGGTACTTCACCACTTAATATCATTCGTTCAGGTTCGATGTTTGGATTTGGAATTGGTACTGCTGAAATAAGTGCTTTTGCATACGGATGCAATGGTTCTTTAAATAGTGTACCCGAATCCGTTACTTCAACGATTTCACCTAAATACATAACAGCTATCCGATCCGATATATATTTCACCACATTTAAATCGTGGGAGATAAATAAGTAGGATAATCCGAGTTTCAGCTGTAAATCTTTCAATAAATTTAAAATTTGAGCTTGAACGGATACATCTAGTGCTGAAACAGCTTCATCACATATTAATAACTCTGGTTCTGTCGCTAAAGCGCGAGCAATTCCAATTCTTTGTCGTTGTCCTCCCGAAAATTGATGGGGAAATTTATGCATATCTTCCCTTGATAGCCCAACAATTTCTAGTAACTCCGCTACCCGTTCCTGTTTTTTATGTCCTTTTGCTATGTTATGAACTTCCAAAGGCTCTCCTATAATATCTAATATTGTCATCCTCGGATTTAACGAACTATAAGGGTCTTGAAAGACAAATTGGATTCTTTTTCTTAATCCTTTCCGTTCCTTACGATGAGCCGTTGCTAACTTTTTCTGATCAAATGTTACTTCACCTTCTGTTGAATCGATTAACCCTGTAATTAAACGACCAACTGTAGATTTTCCACATCCTGACTCTCCAACAAGTCCAAGAACTTCTCCTTTGAAGATTTCGATTGAAACACCATCGACCGCTTTCACGTGACCGACCGTTCTAGATAAAATCCCTTTTGTTATAGGAAAATGTTTTTTTAAATTGTTTACTTGCAATAAAATTTGTTTATTATTCAAATGTTCATTTTCTTCAAAAATAGCTTCGTTCTCTTCGACTGTTGGAAACTCCCACTTACCTTCTGATGTTGGATCTGCCTTCCAACATTTACTCACCCGATCTTCCTTCATTTCAAAAAGAGGTGGTTCTTCACTTTTACACTTATCCGTTGCTAAAGGACAACGGGGATGGAATCGACATCCAGATGGAATATCTCTTAAACTCGGAACATTTCCTTTTATCGTTTGTAATCGGCGGTTTCGGTCTGTATCGATTTTCGGAATACTTTGTAACAAAGCTTGAGTATAAGGGTGTTCGGGATGATTAAATAAATCCTTCACTTTCGATTGTTCCACTACTTGACCTGCATAAACGACGACAACTTTGTCTGCCATTTCCGCTACTACACCTAAATCATGGGTTACAAGAATAATTGCTGTTCCAAATTGGGATTGTAAATCTTTTAATAATTGCATGATTTGAGCTTGCACCGTAACATCCAATGCTGTTGTCGGTTCGTCTGCGATGATTAAGTTTGGACGGCAAGCAAGGGCAATGGCAATCATGACTCGCTGTCTTTGTCCCCCCGATAATTGATGGGGATACGCATCAATTCGGCTTTCAGGATCAGGAAGTCCAACTAGTTTTAATAGTTCGAGGGCGCGATCTTTATATTCTTTTTTACTTAAGTCTTCATGAATTTTTATTGTTTCGATTATTTGATCGCCAATCGTATATACCGGATCTAAGCACGTCATTGGATCTTGAAAAATCATGGCGATTTCATTTCCTCTAATCTTTCGGATTTCATCGTTGCTTAAATCTTTTAAATTTAAATCGTTAAATAATATCTTTCCAGAAGTAACTTCGCCGTTACTATCTAACAATCTTAAAATGGATAAGGCGGAAACGCTTTTTCCCGAACCTGATTCTCCAACGATAGCAACGGTTTCCCCTTTAGAAATACTAAAGGAAACTCCATCTACGGCTTCCAAATTTCCTGCACGTGTTTTAAAGACCGTTTTCATTTCTTCCACTTTTAATAAAGATGGAGAGTTATTGACCAATGGCATTCTTCCTCCTTTCATTAATATTAAAAAATAACTATTGTTCTATATTAAAATCAGCAAATTGTTCTCGTAACTTTGTTTTTAATATTTTTCCGACTCCATTACGTGGGAGTTCATCAATAAAAACTACATGACGAGGAGTTTTATATTTTGCTAAATTTTTTTGACAGTAATCAATTAACTCCGATTCTCCAACCGATACCCCTTCTTTTTTTACGATACAAGCAAGAATTTCTTCACCCATTCTTTCAGAAGGGATACCGATAACGGCTGCTTCTAAAACGGCTTCATGTTTGACAAGTAGTTCCTCTAAATCCCGTGGGTAAATATTGAAGCCTCCACGAATAATTAAATCTTTTTTACGGTCGACGATATACAAATAGCCTTCTTCATCCACTTTTGCCATATCTCCAGTATGAAGCCAACCATTTTGCAATGCTTTTTTAGTAGCTTCTTCATTTCGGAAATAACCCGGTGTTACATTGTCCCCCTGTACTAACAATTCCCCAACTTCCCCAGCAGGTAATTCTTTTCCATCTTCATCGACAATTTTTATTTTGACACCCGGCATCGGAATTCCAACTGACCCTTCTTTAATCGGCATATCATTTCGTTGTGATGCTACACCAGGTGAAGCTTCTGATAACCCGTAGGCATCTCGTACTTCAGCTCCAAATTTCTCTTTAAATTTATGGCGTAAGCTAACGGCAAGAGCTGCGGACCCTGAACCAACTGTCTCCAAACTTGATAAATCATATTGATCTGCATTTGGATGATATACCATTGCGTGCACCATTGCTGGAACTGCTGCAAAGGATTTTACTTTATATTTTTCAATTACTTTAAATACTTCTTCCGCATCGAATTTCGAGAAAATGACAACTGAACTGCCGAGTAATAACATACTATTCATAATGCCAAATCCATAAATATGGGCTAACGGAAGTACACCAATTGTCGTGCCCCTTGTCTCATCATCTCTAAGAGATACGCCAGACATTGAATTTGCATATAAATTTTTATGGGTTAACATAACTCCTTTTGGCACACCTGTAGTACCTGAAGTATATAAAATGACGGCAATGTCCGTTTCTTCCATATCTAAAGGGTGTTTTTCAATGGCTGTAATATTTGCCAGCGCTTTTTCCCATTCAATAATTTCAATATCAACTTGTTCTAATTCACTAGTGTTTGGCTGATCAATACAAATAATTTTTGGTTTATTAGCTAAATCAGTTGATGCATTGATAATTTTCGGTAAAAGGGTAGATGAAGTAATAACAGCCTTTGCTTCTGAATTTTTTAAAATAAAATTGATTTCATTTTCATGTAATAAATACATGACTGGTACGATAATTGCACCTGCTCCTAGTACACCTTGATAAGAAAAAATGACTTCTGGGCAATTTGGAATACAGATGAGAACACGATCACCTTTTTCAATACCAAGAGAACGAATTAAACTAGAAACTTTTGATGAAATCATTTCTGTATCAATATTTGTATAAATTTTGTCATGATAGTATAGAAGATCATACTCACCAAACTTATTAATATTTTCTTTCAACAATTCAGTTAGTAGCATGTTATCCTCCTAATGATGATTTACTTTTTTCATAGTTAAACATAACTAGAAAACGTTTTCATTTTTATTTAACGAAACAACATAACAATTGATGAATGGGGCCATAAATTCCTGATTGTTATGCTTTTTTTGTTTGAAGATATTGTTGATGAGCACTGATGTATGTTATCCCTAAAAGTAAGGCAGTAATAATCGCCGAAGTAACAAAAGGACCCGATATAAAGAAAGTAAATATCCATCCACCCCAAAGTGGACCAAGTATTCTTCCTAAACTATCCATTGAATGCTGTAACCCCATGGTGATCCCTTGCCCCATTTCATTTTGTTTGGATAACATAGCTGTCGTAGTTGGGCGAACTAACGCCTGCCCTAAACCGGTTAACGTACAACCGAATATAACAGTCCAAACGTATGGTGAAAAACTGATAATACTGTAACCAACAACAACAATGACGAGGCCAATTTTACAAATTTTCTCTTCATCCAAGTACTCGTAAATTTTATTTAGGAAAAAAAATTGTACGATTACGGACATACCTGCTTGAGCACTAAAAGCTAAACTGACAAATAGTGAGGTAGCATCAAACTTCGCAATCATAAAATAGCCCAGCAGTCCGAAAAAACTCGATGCCGCAATGGATAATCCAAGAATAATCGTATAATGATTCCAATAACCTGTTTTAGTTATCATTCCTATCGATTTCCACAGGGACAGCGATTCTCTTTCCTCTTTCAATTTGTCTTCTTCTTCGTTTACAACACCAGATTCTTTAATAAACCACCATGCAAAAGGTAGAGTAATAAGTGCCAATGAGCCTGCAATGATAAATGGTACCATTACTCCTAAAGGGGAAAATACGCCTCCAATAGCAGGACCACAAAGAAATCCAAGACCGTTTACGGCCCCCATTTTAGCGATTGCTTTACTTCGATACATTTTGTCTGTTTGATCAGCCACCATGGAATAGGCTGCAGGTTGGGCACCCGATGACAATGCGGCTCCAATCAATCTTACGAATACTAATTGCCAATAATTTTGAGCAAAGATTAATAGTAAAAAAGCAATTCCAAATCCAAATACACCGAATATTAATACAGGTTTTCTCCCTATTTTATCCGCTAAACGCCCCCATAAAGGAGCAGTAATCAATTGGGAAATGGCCCAAATAATAATTAAGGATGACATTTGAACGGATGAGAGATGTAGATCATCTGCTAAAAATGGTAATGTAGGAAGTACTATTCCATAACCTGTCATCGTCAAAAACATAATGAATCCTAGTAAAAAGAACGCCTTCCTATCCATCATAATTTTCATCTTCTTTCTAATTAATAAAAAGGAAACGGAAGGAGGGATTCTTCCGTTTAAACTCTCATAACATTTGATTTAAACCTATATTGTTTTGGCTGGATTCATTATGCAATTAGTTGAAAATAAGGTAGAACGAAGTCTTCTTCTACTTCTTTATATACGACCGACACCCTTTTACCTATTGAAATTTCGTCTTTGTCCCCTATGATTCTTGTCATCATTCGAACCCCTTCATCCAGTTCAACAATCCCTACTACATAAGGGGGTTCGCCTTTGAACGGTCCGTATCCTTGATGGACAATAGTAAAACTGTATATGCTTCCAGTTCCATTTGCTTGAAACCAAGATAGCTGACCTGAAAAACAATGTGGGCAAATGGAACGTGGATAGAAAATAGACTGTTGACAGTCTTCACATTGTTGTATCAATAGCTTGTGATCTATTAATCCGTCCCAATAAGGTTTAGATTCTTCGTCGATCCCGGATTTTATTAAATCTTTTATCAATTTAATCCCTCCCTAAAATGACTGTAGAAGTAGATGAAAGCACTCCTCCTGTTCCATGAACTAATGCAAGATTTGCATCACTTACTTGACGAACATCACATTCTCCTCGGAGTTGTCTAACAGCCTCAATTAATAAAAAGATTCCATACATCCCCGGATGACAATAGGACAAACCGCCACCATTTGTATTCATCGGAAAATCTCCCCCCGGAGCAGTCCGTTGTCCACTTACGAAGGCACCACCTTCTCCTGGTTGACAAAATCCTAAAGCTTCTAAAGTTAATAAAACTGTAATCGTGAACGAATCGTAAATTTCAGCAACATCAATTTCGTGGTGGGAAATGCCCGCCATTTCAAAAGCCGCTTTACCAGATTCACGAGCACTAGTCATCGTTAAATCGGGCATGTTTGTAATGGTATTATGGGAGTGGGACTCCCCATGACCTAATATCCAAACAGGCTTCTTCTTTAACTTTGAAGCTACTTTGTTAGAAGCAACGATGACGGCACCTCCACCGTCAGAAACTAAACAACAATCCAATAAATGAAGGGGTTCTGCAATAAAACGGGAATTAAGAACATCTGCTATTTCAATTGGCTCTCTCATGTAAGCCTTTTCATTTAATGTGGCCCATTTTCTAGTTGCAACAGCAATTTCTGCAAGCTGTTCAGATGTTGTTCCATATTGATGCATATGTCTTGTGGCCGCTAATGCATATGCCCCTACTGGAGTAGGAAGACCATATGGAATTTCATATTGGGCAGTCAATGGAGATTGAAAACTTGAGTTTGTTGGTTTTGTTCGATTGGTGCTACCGTACGTGATAAGGGCAACATCGAATAAACCTGCTTTAATCCCAGCTGCCGCATGCCCAACATGGGCTTCAAAAGAAGAACCACCTATATTAGTTGAATCGGTATACTTTGGTTGAATACCCAAATATTCTGCTAACATTAAATTAGGAGCCCATGCCCAATTGCCCGCAGTAAAAATTGCATCCACATCATGTTTTGTTAATCCAGCATCTTCTAACGCTAACTTGGCAGCTTGTGCTTGTAATTGTAATACATTTTTACCTGGCGTCTTTCCAAGATCGGATTCAGCAACCCCAACGATTGCCGCAACTCTTTCTGATTTCAAAGACATTTCCCCCTTTCGATAGGGTTGTAATGAGCCTAATATTCTAGCAATTTAAAAGTCTATTAACTAACCGGCCAGTATTTTATGGTGAAATAAGAACTGACTGGTTAGTATGATGGGGCTTTTAAAAAACTGACTGGATAGTATGTTTTACTGATAATCATTTGAAAAACGCTACAATTATAGTAATTCCCCAACTTTTACATGACCTTTTAATAAGTTGCGTGCAATTGTACGGCGTTGAATTTCATCTGTACCTTCGAAGATGCGATGAAGTCTTAGCTCACGGTACCAACGTTCAATAGGTAATTCCTTCGTATAACCCATACCACCATGAATTTGTAATACTCGATCTACAACTTGGTTCGCCATAACCGCTCCATTTAATTTTGCCATGGAAGATTGATGACGAGCATCCATTCCATTTTCAGCCATCCAAGCAGCTCTAAATACAATCCATTTCGCCGCTTCAATTTCAACAGCTGAATCTGCAATCATCCATTGAATTGCTTGTCGTTCAGCAATTGGTTTACCGAATGTAACACGCGTTTTTGAATAATCAATGGCCATTTGAAGTAATCGTTCAGCTGCACCGATTGCTCCTGCAGGAATCATATAACGTCCTTGACCAATCCATTGCATACCAAGGTTGAATCCTTGACCTAATTCTCCTAAAATGTTTTCTTCTGGAACTCTAACATTATCAAATATTAGGGTTGCTGGACCCCATTCACCCATTGTATGAATTGGCTCAGACTCCCAACCCATTTCTCTGTCCACAAGGAAACAAGTTACGCCTCCATTGGCTCCTTTTTCCTTATCTGTTACAGCAAATACCATTGCAAAGTCTGCTTCGTTCCCATTTGTAATAAATACTTTTTCACCATTTAAAACCCAGTGGTCACCGTCCTTTACAGCTTGCATCTGAATACTTCTCGCATCTGATCCTGCTCCTGGCTCAGTTAATGCAAAACATGAACGCCTCTCACCATTAATGGTTGGTATTAAATATTTTTGTTTCTGTTCTTCATTACATAAATATAAAATGTTGTCCGCTGAACCCCCGAAATTAAATGGTACAAAAGTTCTTCCTAGTTCCATCGCAATTAACACAGACATAATTGGTCCTAAATTCGCCCCACCATATTCTTCAGGTGTATTAATGCCCCAGAAACCAATCTCTTTAGCTTTTTCACGTAATTCTTGTACTTTCTCCCGTGAAATTCCTGGTTTGCCTTCCCTTTCGTTTTTTAAAACTTCTTGTTCTAACGGTTTTAATTCCTTGTTTACAAA
The DNA here is from genome assembly GCF_003711845.1 of Lysinibacillus halotolerans. Classification (GTDB taxonomy): domain Bacteria; phylum Bacillota; class Bacilli; order Bacillales_A; family Planococcaceae; genus Ureibacillus; species Ureibacillus halotolerans. The sequence goes on along the minus strand of NZ_RHLQ01000002.1, from coordinate 57,098 downwards.
ATCTCTCACTGTTTTTTGAATCATTTTTTGTTCATCTGTTAAAGTAAAATCCATCCATGACAACTCCTTATTGTTTAATTGAGTAATTGATCTAAAAATTGTCAATCATTGTTCACAATTATTTAGAATACTCAGTTATCTAACGGTATGTGTATAGCACCTTACATATGCAAAAAAAATTAAAGCGTTTTCAAAATGTCAGGTAAGAAATTTCGTTGGAATTTTACAAAACGTTTTGATGTCATGTTTATAAAAAAATAGGTAAAACCTCTGTTTTAAAGGTTTTACCTACTGTCATTCATTTTTAATTTCTACTTTATGATTTTATATTCATCAATAACTTGTCCTGTTACAACATCATAAGTTGTAAAAGTAAATGTGTTGTCCGTAACTTCTACATTTGAATAGGATGGATTATAATTTTGGCTTCTTAAAGCTGTGTAAAATGCAGCGTCATCTCTCCAGTGATAATATTTACTTCCGGAAGAGGAATTACTTGTTAAATAAAGGACACCAGTTGGATCTTTTACTGTGTTTTCAGCTACAAAGTTTTGTTCAAATAATGGTTGGTTGCCTTCCATTTGATAAGTACGAACATATCCGTGATCATGTCCCATTAATACGACATCAATGTCATTTTCATCAAAAACAGGTACTAATTCTTCACGACGTTCTAATACGTCACGATCATATTTATGACTATTTTCGCTATAAATCGAATGGTGCATTACAACAAATTTCCAATTCACATCAGAATTTTCAGCAACCGTTTCTTCAATAAATTGGGCATGCTCTTCATTATTTCGGTTGTTGCTATTTAATACGATAAATAATGCATCATTATATACATAAGAATAGTCTCCACCTGCACTCGTTGCTCCTAAAGTAGATTCATTTGGAACATTAAAGTGACTAGCATATGTTGCTGAGTTATCATGATTACCAACAGTTGTTTGAATTGCATATTGTTTTATTTCATCTGGTGAAAAATAGGCTTCATATTCTTCTTCACTATTTGATTTATTTACTTGGTCACCAGCTGATACTAAAAAATCGGTTGCAGGGAATTGGTCCAAAGCGATATCTAAAGTTTTTTGCCAAGCTTGTCCATCTGCTTCAATGTTGCCACTAGATCCGATTTGGGGATCTCCGAAGAATAGGAAGTTAAAATCTTTGTCTCCTCCGACAGTAAACGCATAAGTTTCACTCCAATTTCCTTTTCCGTCACCAAATCGATAGTTGTAAGTTGTATTTTCTTTTAATCCTGTAATCGTCACTTCATGACTCGATTCACCACTCGTTGCTTCCTCTAAAGTTGCTTCTATCGTCATCGTTTTCCCTTTTGGAAACTGTTGTCCATTCCCGTTATTCGCTTTTGCTAATTGTATAACACCTGGTTTTGATGTCGAATCTGTATACCAATTGAATGTACGTTGTGATTCATCTGCTCCAACAGAAAAGGCAATGTCCGTCACTTCATAAGTACTGTTGTTTACTTTCGCCGCTTCTACTGATGTCTCATTCGTTGATAGAGAAGCGGGAAGTAAAATGGCAGATGCTGCTAGAACAGCCATTACCTTTCTTTTTGCTTTAGTAGATAAATAGTTAATCATTTCTATACACTCCTTATACCTATTTGTTTTCTTGCAACTAAATCGTAACTTTCCATTGTTAAGTTACTTTATAGCCCTTGTAAAGATATCCATCTTTGAGAATAAAGGGTAAAAGGTAATAGGTATAAAGTGTGTATTCAAGATTGAAAACTAACTTATGTATTAAACTAAATTATGAGCAAATTAGTTAATCTTTATTTATTTTGAATTGATTTTTATAAAAAGAAAAAGATAAAGGAAGCACCTAAAAAAGTGCTTAGTTCCCTATAGCTTCTCATCATGCTAAAACAATGTTGTTGGGTGGAATACGCTTATAAAAAATTGTACACGACTTGGACTAAGGGCCAAAGCTCTTAAAAATAACGCACTTTGTGCCGTCAAAGCTAATTCAGATTTAGCTGGAACAATTTCTTCTACTAAAATGTCTGCATCATCTTCCATACAAACTAAAACATCGTTGTCAGATAAATTTTTAGCAATAACGGTCATTAATAATGGTGAACGCATGGGAGTCGCAGGAGCTGCGTAAATGAGTGTATAATCTTGTCGAATTTTTATTTCTTCTTTCACTTCTTCTTCGAAATAAGAGGACTCGTTTAATTCAATCGGTTCACCATCTTCTTCAGTAATTACAACTTTCTCAATGATTAACTTTTCTTCCGCTCCTACAGTTGCATCCACACAAAAATTTTGACTTATAATAAGGGAATTCCGATCCAATATAACTTCACTTTCGATGCGATTAGATAGTTCTTCTTCATTTCCTTCATAATTAGCTTTACGCTCTGGTCCCATTTTATCACCCTCCTTCCATACTAGTAGATGTCGTACCTGAACGACTTGCAAGGGCATATAAATTAAAAAAGATGATTTTGATTTATAAGAACCATTTATTGCTTAGTATTCCGATTTCGAAATGAACCAAAATAAGTACAAGGGGTGATATAGATGGCGAAGAAGGAAAAAACAACATTCCGAAAAGAAAAAAAACCGAAGAAACATAATAGTCGCGAGGAAATTTCACAAGAACAAAATTTTGAAAGAGCTTTAAAGAAAATCGAATTTCAAAATAATAAAACGAATGACTAGTTCTTAATACCTTTATTATAGAAAAATATCCTTATTTTTATTAAATGATAACAAATTAAACTATAGCAGCTAAATCATATTAAAATGTAGCACATTTTGTTTTTAGTCGTTTAAAAAGTTATTTTAAACGACTAAATTATTATACTAATAAAAGTTTTTTTACCGTTAAAGATCTCTATAAAAGAGATCTTTTTTAATTATTCCCCTCTTTTCTCCTGTTTTACAACCTTTATTTATCCTAATTAACCATATATCCCCTTTTTTGATGGGAACTTGATAAATAGTGAACTTTCCGTGTCTAACTGGTGTACTACTGGTGAACTTTTCGTGAATAACTTTTGAATGGAATATGAACGTTACGTGAAATACGGGTTTTAGTGATTCCTTTTTTAATCAATTTTATTAGAATAGTAATAGAGTTGATGGAAGTAACACCAGTGTTGTTCTAACAACAATAAAGGGAAGGTGAATATTGAAATGATAAAAAAATGGACATTTCTAACGTCCGTAATGGCACTTCTTCTCATTCTTACAGGTTGTGAACCTCTTTTAGTTTTAGACCCTAAAGGACCACAGGCTGAGAGACAAGCAAGTGACATTATGTTGTCAATTGGCATTATGGCAGTTATCGTCATTGTTGTCATGGTGATGTTAGGCTATATATTAATTAAGTACCGAGCTTCAAAACAAAGTGAGGATTATGAACCACCTCATCTTGAAGGGAATAAATGGGTAGAAGCAATTTGTGTAGGTATACCTGTATTGATTGTTGCTTACTTATCATTTGTTTCCGTACAAAGTAACTATATAGTTGAATCTGCACCAGAAGGTTACGAAGAACAAGAACCTTTAGTAATTTACGCTTCTTCTTCTAACTGGAAATGGCATTTTAGTTATCCTGAACAAGGGGTAGAAACAGTTAACTACCTTTATATTCCGACGGATCGTCCAATTGAATTTAAACTTTATTCATATGGACCTATTACAAGTTTCTGGATTCCACAACTTGGTGGTCAAAAATATGCGATGTCCGATATGGTCACAACATTACATTTAGCTGCAGATAGTCCAGGAGAATTTATGGGACGAAATGCAAACTTCAGTGGTAAAGGTTTCGCAGAAAATACATTTAATGTAACAGCTATGTCTCAAAAAGAATTTGATGAGTGGGTTGATGAAGTACACGATACTGCTGAGCCACTAACTGAAAGTGAATTCCAAAAATTATTAGAACCAGGTCATCTAGGACAAATGACCTTTACTGGTACTCATTTAGAATTTAGTCCTGCTCCAGAACACAACCATGGAACAAATTCAGAATCTGATACAGATACAGAATCAGAAGATCATTCATCTCATCATATGCATGGGAATACAGATGAATCGGAGCACACAGACCATAGTGGTCACTAATATTGAAATGAATAAAAACTAGTTTTTTACTAGTTTCTACTCTTGAAAGGAGAAAAAAGGATGGAATTCTTTGAACGATTTGCCATACCTCATCCAAGTCCAGCTATTTATGCCTCAATGGTAGCCATTGCTGTAGTAAGTATTGGTATTGTTGTTGGCTTAACATATTTCAAAAAATGGGGCTATTTATGGCGCGAATGGCTAACTACAGTCGACCATAAAAAAATCGGAATTATGTACTTAATTTCTGCCCTACTAATGTTATTCCGAGGTGGCGCTGACGCTATTATGATGCGTGCTCAGCTTGCAACACCTGATGCAAAATTATTAGATGCACAACACTATAATGAAATTTTCACAACACACGGGGTTGTCATGATCATGTTTATGGCAATGCCATTTATCTTCGCGTTTATGAACTTAATTGTGCCTTTACAAATTGGTGCGCGTGACGTAGCGTTCCCACGTTTGAATGCACTTAGCTTCTGGTTATTCTTTGTAGGGGCAATGTTATTTAATATTTCATTCGTAATCGGTGGTTCACCAGATGCTGGTTGGACTTCTTACTTCCCTCTTGCTGGGAATGATTTCAGTGAATCAGTTGGAACAAACTATTATATGTTAGCCCTTCAAATTTCAGGTATCGGTTCCTTAATGACGGGGATTAACATGTGTACAACAATTTTAAAAATGAGAGCACCTGGCATGACGTTAATGAAAATGCCAATGTTTACATGGTCTGCTTTCATTGCGAATATCATTATTGTTTTCGCATTCCCTGTTTTAACAATTGCATTATTAATGGGAACAACTGACCGATTATTTGGTACGCATTTCTTTGCTACAACTAATGGCGGTATGGATATGCTTTGGGCGAACTTCTTCTGGATTTGGGGACACCCTGAAGTATATATCTTAATTTTACCTGCCTTTGGTATTTACAGTGAAATTATTTCAACATTCTCTCGCCGTAATTTATATGGTTATAAATCCATGGTAGCGTCGATGGTATTAATTTCCCTACTATCATTCTTAGTATGGACTCACCACTTCTTTACAATGGGTCAAGGAGCACTTACAAACAGTATCTTCTCGATTACGACGATGGCAATTGCAGTACCTACTGGGGTTAAAATCTTTAACTGGCTGTTTACAATGTGGAAAGGGAAAATTCGTTTTACTGTCCCAATGCTCTATTCAGTAGCATTCATTCCACTATTCACTATCGGTGGTGTTACAGGGGTTATGCTTGCAATGTCTGCAGCAGACTACCAATACCATAATACAATGTTCTTAGTTGCCCACTTCCATAACACGATTATTCCTGGTGTCGTTTTCGCGATGCTAGCTGGGTTAACTTATTACTGGCCAAAATTCTTTGGCTTCATGTTAAATGAAAAAATCGGTAAATCTACTTTCTGGTTATTAACAGTAGGTTTCGTTCTTGCCTTCTTCCCAATGTATATCACTGGTTTAGACGGTCAAGCGCGTCGTATGTACACTTATTCAGAAGCAACTGGCTTCGGACCATTAAATATGGTGTCATTTGTCGGTGCTGCTTTAATGGCGATTGGATTCATTACAATCGTATACAATGTATACTACAGTTATAAAAATTCACCAAGAAATATTGGTAGTGATCCATGGGATGCACGTTCATTAGAATGGGCTACACATACACCAGTACCAGAATACAATTTTGCTAGAATTCCTCAAATTAGTTCAAGTGAAACTTTCTGGGATTCAAAGAAAAATGGACATCAATTATTTAAAGGTGAATTGAAAGAAATCCATATGCCAAATAATAGTGGTGTACCATTCATTATGAGTGTTATTTTCTTCATCGCCGGATTCTCATTTGTCTTTGCATTATGGGTTCCAGCCGTGATTGCTTTAATTGGTATTTTTGTTTGTCTTGCTCTTCGTTCCTTTGAACAAGATCATGGACGTCATATTTCGGTTGAAGAAATTAAAGAGACTGAAGCTAAAATTGGAGGTGCTAAATAATGAAAATTGATCACTCGCAACCTCTTGAATATAGTACTGATCAAAATAAGCTAAACATTTTAGGGTTTTGGATTTTCCTTGGAGCAGAAATTATGCTCTTTGCTACCCTATTTACAGCTTATTTCACATTACAAGGTCGTACGGGTTCTGGACCAACGCCTGGTGAGATTTTTGAAATTACTCCAGTATTGATTGAAACAATTGTTTTATTAACAAGTAGTTTTACTATCGGACTTGGTGTTCATGCAATGAGACTCGGTCGTAAAAATGCGATGCTCACATTCTTTGGCATTACCCTACTACTTGGTTTAGTTTTCTTAGGAGTAGAAATATTTGAGTTTACGCATTACTACCATGTTGGTGCTACTTATCAAACAAGTGCCTTTACAGCCGCGTTATTAACAACACTAGGTACCCATGGAGGACACGTAACGTTAGGTTTATTCTGGGGATTATTCATTATGATTCAAGTGAAAAAACGTGGATTAACTCCAGAAACAGCTAATAAATCATTTATCTTCTCTCTTTACTGGCATTTCTTAGATGTTGTTTGGATCTTCATTTTCAGCTTCATCTATTTGAAAGGAATGATGTAATATGAAAGAATTATTTCCTGTAAAACAAGTGATGGGCTTTGTCTTTTCGTTGATCCTAACAGCTGTGGCTTTGCTAGTTTACTTTACAGATATGTCATTTCATATAGGTATGACCATTCTTTTAGTAACAGCATTTATTCAAGCCTTTTTACAACTCGTTGTATTTATGCATGCTGGTGAATCTGAAGATGGTAAGTCAATTTATACGAACATCCTTTATGGTGTCATTATTGCAGTTATTACCGTATTTGGTTCGTTATTAATTTTAATATGGGATATGTAAAAAATGGGAGCTCGACTATAATAGTCGGGCTCTTTTTTATCTTTGAGTTTTTCAATTCAATTATCCAATTCCTCTTTAAAACAATTTATTTTACTCCCCCCACCTGTCAGTGCTATCATTTGCATACAAACTTAGATTGGAGATGATTTTTTTTGGTAAACAAAATTATGTTAAATGAACGAGTTATTCATATAGACAATTACAAGGAAGAAACAAATTCAGGTTTACATAAAATTTTTATTGAGTTCAAAGTGACGAGCGAAGAATACCATGATATTGCCGTACTACTTTATGAAGGAACATTTGATGTAAAAGTTCCAGAACAAAATTTAGCTTTTAGAGGGACAATTAAACAATATTCAACATCCATTACGAATTTATACAAAGAAGGCGAAGTGGGTATTTATAAATTGACTTTAGTGGAAGTAAGAAATTAGAAAAGAGGAAAAAGATGAAGTTAAGTATATTAGATCAATCCCCCATTTCATCCAATCAAAAAGCACAACATGCTTTAATTGAATCGATGAAACTTGCTCAATTAGGAGATGTACTAGGCTATACGCGTTATTGGATTGCCGAACATCATGATTTACCTGGACTTGCATGTTCCGCGCCGGAAGTAATGCTTGGATATATTGGTGCACAAACGAATCGAATACGAATTGGTGCTGGAGCTGTTTTGCTACCACATTATAAGCCATATAAAGTAGCTGAGGTTTACAATATGCTCGAAACATTATTTCCAAATCGAATTGATATCGGGATTGGTCGTTCTCCTGGTGGATCTGCTGAAGCAACGAATGCTTTGAACGATAATTTTTTACAAAAGGTTTATCAAATGCCGGAATTAGTAGAAGAATTACTCCATTTTTTTCATCAAGATTTTCCGTCGGATCACCAATTCTCGAAAATATCCGCCTCTCCTATACCTGAAACGACTCCTCAACCATGGATGTTAGGAACTAGTGAGAAAAGTGCCATTCTTGCTGCACAAAATGGATTAGCTTATGCTTTTGGTCAATTTATGAGTGAACAAGATGGTACGTCTATAATCGAGTCTTATCGTAAATCTTTTCAACCGAAAATACAAAATCAACCGCCACAAGTATTAGTAACTGTTCCTGTCATTTGTGCGGAAACAAAAGAAAAAGCAGAAGAAATTGCTTTGAGTACGCTAATCTGGCAATTATTCATTGATAAAGGAAAAACACAAACAATCCCATCCATCGAAGTCGCTAAAAAATATAAATTAAGTGAAAAAGAAAATGAGCAACTTTCTCATTTAAAAAAGAAAATGATTATTGGTAACCCGAAAGAAGTTCAAGAGGCTTTACATCAATTACAAGCTAAGTATAAAGTAGACGAATTTATGATACTAACAATTACCCACTCTCCAGAAGAACGGGCGAATTCATATAAATTGATTGCTCAAGAAGTACTTTCTTAAACATCAAACGAAAGTATGTCAACTTATAGAAGATCTTAATACAAATAAAATCCCCAGTAAGTAGCGTTTTAAATCTACTTACTGGGGATTTTCCAATTATGCGCATTTATTTTTATTGCATTATTTAACTAGCTGCTGTTTTGAATGATTCTTTTCGGTTTCTTTTTCAAAAAGTAGTTGCATAAATATGGCAATAATAAATAAAAATCCTCCACATTTTGCTATTTCAATTCCGTACCAAATGGATATATTTGTATAGAAGCTTGCGACAAATAGTATAATTCCAGAAACGATAAGTAGCGCACAAACATTTGTAAATAATTTGAACATTATCGTCACTCCCCCTTGTGTTGTATTACTATATACATAGTATACAACAATCGTTCACAAAATAGCCATATGTTTTTCACTATTTGTTCAAATTTTTATTTTTTTTCGGAAGAAATAATAGATATGACTTGATTTTTATTCCCCTTTTACTAATGGCCAAATCCGTACATCTGCCCTTTTCGCAACATGTAAAATAGGTTTTTCGCTTTCAGGAACTATATTAAAATTCCGTCTTAATATATTTTCCTGTATCTTGGCCTCCCCATCAAATACGATCCAAGATGGATGTAAAATATTACATTGTAGTGGTTTACCTTGCTTATTTATTGTATAAAGACAATAACGTTCCAATAACCATTCATCTAAAGAACCTGCTGATGTCATATATGGAGTAGAAATCGGGTGATATTGACAATTAAATTGTCCTTTACTCATTTTTCCTTCAAAAAATACAGATTCATCGTGCCGCTCCATCTTAAGTGGCTCAAAAAAGTAAGGCAGTCCGAAAAAGGTTTTCGCACATTTAGCCGCAAACCAGTTGGCTGCTGCCAGATAAAAGAAAAAGACACCTGGTTTATCATTCACCATTACATATGTACGGATATTAAATCCTGGATATTCTTTTATACCTGGTAACGGTGGAAGACCTCTACCGCGCATGTCAGTAATGAGATAAGGAACAACGGATACCCACCCAAATCCATCATATGTATCCACTTTTAACGAAGTCGGTACAAGTTTTTGAAGAACTTCCTTTTTAACTGGATAATGGATAAACAAATTATCAATCCATGTTTGCTTCATTATCCATGGTAAAGACGGATAGTCCCTTTTATAACTTTTATATTTACTTTTTATCAAAATGCTCCTACCCTTCTTACAAATCATTAGTAGTAACATCTTTTACGAAAGGCGCCAACATTAGTCACTTAAACAAATTAAAAACTTTATAAAATTGGTGTAAGAAATGCTATGATTATGTAGTTACTGAAAAATGAAATGAGGCAACATGTTGAAAGAATATCAATACGATAAAATACTCCATATAAATACACGTTCAAAACAAATGGAAGTTAATAACTCCATCCATTATCACCCTTATGAACCAACCCCCTATACAGCTTTAGAAGAGTTGTTTAAACATTATGAAGTCAATGACCAGGATACAATAGTCGATTTTGGTTGTGGTAAAGGAAGGTTAAATTTCTTCATTCATTATATGTTTCATGCCAATTGTGTAGGAATCGATATGAATCAACATTTTTTAGATGAAGCAATGAAAAATGAAAAAAGTTATTTTAGAAATGTGGGAAAAAATAAAGGATCCATTCTTTTTCACTGTTGTTTAGCAGAAAAATATGAAATTCAACCTGATGAAAATAAATTTTATTTCTTTAATCCGTTTTCCATACAAGTTTTTATGAAAGTATTCGATTATATAATGTTGTCCTATGAGAAGACTAAACGAGAAATGGATTTAATTTTTTATTACCCTTCAGATGATTATCAATATTTTTTAGAAACCCAATTATCCTTTCAATTTATAAAGGAAATCACGCTTCCTATTTTATATGAAAAAAATCCATACGAAAGATTTGTCATTTATCGTTTAACATAAAAACTAAAATCTATTCACGAGGGAAAAGCATTTTTTAGTTTTCATTATAAATTTTAATAGATTTTTTTATTACATATGGTAATATGTAAATAGAATAATCAAGGTCTTGTAGCTCAGCTGGGAGAGCACCACCTCGACAAGGTGGGGGTCGCAGGTTCGAACCCTGTCGAGACCATTCAATTAAAAGGTCGACAAACACTGGGATATTAATGTTTGTCGACCTTTGTCTTTGTTCTCTAATGTATTTGAATTTATCGAAATTTTAAATGCGTATAGCTGATTGGAGGCACTGCTTGTACTCATTAAAATTTTTTTCGCTAGGATATTGTTTCCTCCGATTTGTCTTTTACTTGAAGCATTCCCAATTTATGAAAAGTTGTTAATGAATAAATGGTAGCTACTACAATGCTTTATAACCTTGATCTCTTAAAAGAGTTTGTTTTGGTGAACATTGGGAGGAGGAGACAATACTAGAAGAATTCAGAAGTACTAGCGCAGCATATTTCTAAAGAATTAATTAAGAGTAATTCTTACTGAAAAATCGTATTGATGACTTCATCTAACGACATATTACTATCCAATTTGTAGGTACCAGGCTTTAAATCATTTGCCAGTCCTCTCTTTTCCACTTCATTGAAAAAGGTCATCGCATTATCAATGATTTCCCCCTGCACTAATGCATCTCCAACTTCGATACTCGTCATTCCTGATGCCACATTGATAACCGTACGATAAATGACTTTCTCATTATCTTGCTTTTCCGATTGGTCCGTTTGTTCTTTTTGAGTTTGTTGACCTTTTGCCTCTTCTTCTGCAGCAGCTAGTTGTTCGTCCCATTCTGTTTTAGTTAAAATAACATACCCAGCATTCGAGAGACTCGTTTTCATTTCCTCTTCCGTTGGGGACTTCGCTGTCACCTGATTCGTTTGTCCTTTCGGTGTAGACTGTGAAAAATAGACAATTCCACAAACGCTTGCACTGATGAGAAGACCTGCAGCAAAGCTATTTATCAGATTAGCTTTCATTTGCTACCTTTCTCCCTTCCTTTTTTAATGACACATATGGAGCTAGAAGCTTTTCCACCTCTGATGGTTCAAGCTTTAATTTAGCAGCCATAACCTCCACTTTAAAATTTCTCTTATATAAATCTAGTAATTTTCGCTGTAATTCTCTTTCCTCATTACTAAGCCCAGCTTTTTGTGAAAGGATTTCATTTTCTAAATTCAAAATTTGAACTTCGTTTTGAAGCTTAGTAATCTCCTCCATTATCGTCATATACACCGTGTCAATTTCGCGTTGTTCTATCTTTGTAGCTTGCTTATTTTTGTACATAGAATAGATGAATAGTAGTATTGCCACGATAAATAGTCCAGTTAAAGTCCATTCCATTGTTCAAACCTCCTTTGTATAAACTAATTTGACCAAGTTATTATACTTTGAAAACCACTAAATTTCGATTAAATTCTACAAAATACTACAATAGTCATTAATAATAAACGACTGAACGATTAGAAAGTTTCATTTCCCCTTTATTTATTTATAATGTTATTTTACTGAAGCCACTGAATAGTTTACTAACTTGGTCGGTAACAATGAAGCATCGGGGAAAATGATAAACAAAAAAGCACTTCCTTTTTCAAGGAAAGCGCTCCATTGTTGAGAATTACTTAACTTTATCACTTATAGACCTGTCACGTTATCAAAAGGATTTGTTTTCCCATTTACTAAAACTTCTAATTCATAGTTTTCTGAATCTGATGTTAAATAATAAGTATTTTGCGTTTCAACACATTCTGATTCTCTTTAAAATTAATAGTTATCCTATTGTCTTGAGTTATAAAATCAAATTTTACATCTCCATTTAAATGGAAAATTATATATGATCCTTTTTCTCCATCATTGATTAATTGAAGCTTTAAATTAGGATCAATTATAGTCTGCACATTATTAGGTACATTTTCAACTTTACTCATACTCACTATTGATGAATTATATGCCGATAATATCATAATTTAAAAAATATCGGGAGAAAAAATTTCTTCAATATATCCCCTCCTTTGAACTTTTACTGCAATACGTTAAATATTTACAAGTTCCATTATTGTATAAATTTTCCTACGATAGTTACATATTGTCCATTATTAATTTCGAGTCAATATAGGCCATCTGAAAAGGTTTGGACTTATTCCAAACAGAAATCTATAGTAAGAATCTATTTCAATCTCCATTTCTCTTTCAAACTCTGGAGTTCCGAATCCCCGTAACTACTTAAGTATTTTTAATTGGGGGATGTATAATTACATTAGGTTTCTATTATGATATATAATCATATTTTCACCTTCTTAAAATTGTTAATACTTCACTAGAAAAGATTTAAAAGTTCATCAAAACTTTCAATTTCATTATCAAATTGACTTACTTGCCCAAATCCGTATTTAGCAAATATAAAAGGAATTTTCGCAAATCTGGCTGCATTTAAATCACCTTCTGTGTCACCTATATAAACTGGATTTAATAAGTTGTTTCTATCAATCACTAATTTAATATTTTCACCTTTTGACAGGGCGGTTCTCCCATGATTTTCAAAATCCAAAAAATACTTTTCAAGTTTATGATACTTGTAAAAAGTTTCTATGTAGCCCTCTTGGCAGTTGCTAACAATGTATAGTTTATAATTTTGAGAAAGCTCTTTTAGGACATTCTCTACATTTTGATAGAGATAGCCACCATGTTTTTCTAAGAAAGATTGTTCTACTTCGCAACAAACTTTTACTAATTGTTGCCGTTCCTTATAACTTAAAGTAGGAAAGAGTTTTCTACTTATTTCATTCATCTGTAATCCCATTGTACCTTCAAAGTCTTTCCTAGTTAATTCACTTTTTATTTGGTCATTATTTCTTATAACGCTGTTCCAAGCACTAAGTACTGTGTCAATTGGATCCCATAGAGTTCCATCTAAATCAAAAATTATACTATCCAATTAAATTTCACCTCCTTTAAAATAGTTTTATAACTAATTTTGTTTTCCATTGCTCATATTTTGCCAGCTATTAACTAGTAAGACGATACGCCTCCCAAACAATATATCCTAATATCACCATTTAAAAAGTGGTTTTATATAGTTGCTTTTTGAATAATTTATTTTGATTGTTTATAGTGTAAAATTCACCGTATTATTAGTTTGGTAACAAACTTTTATTCAAAAATATGTCCCGATTGCTCAAAAAGGGACAATTCATTTTCTGAATTGCACCCTTTAATGGAATAACTATCAGCATATCTTTAAATGTTGTAAGTTAATATCTATTTATTAGTGCCTTATAGACTTTTAATTGTCGCTCCATCATTTCAACAGATTTGTGTTGAATGGTATTTGAATCCTTTTGAAGAATTCCTTTAAAGTAGCGTTCATATTCTTTAAAGAAAGCTATAAGAAAATCTTCAAACTCACCTTGAAAGACAATTTCTGTTGTCCCGTCATATTCACTGTAGGCTTTAATATTTAATAAATTTCCGGTTTTCTTCAGAGTATATTTCATTGCATTTTCAAAGGTTTCTATAACTTTAGAAAAAGATGTATTGTTTTCTTTTAATTCCAGAAGAATATCTCCCATGCCTAAAAGTAAGGCATCGTGGAAAGTGGAATTACAAACTTCATTTTTTTCTCCATTTTGCTGAACAAAAATACATAAACGACAGGCTAAATAGTCACGTATATTAAAAGATTCTCCAATCATATCATCATATAATTCAACAAAAAATGATATTTTCATTATAATAACTCCCTCTTTAAATGTTGAGATATAAAAGGTTTATCACTTTTTACATTTTGAAAATACGTTTCTGTTCGGTCAAATCTCTGACATTTACTAACGAATTTTCTAGAAATCTATTAATTTTAAGTAAACCTCTAATGATAAAAGATCACAAGTTGGAAAGAATAGAAATATGATGTTGTGTAAAGACCAATTTTAGGCATATTTATTACACCCTTCTATTTGATGGCTGATTTAAAGAAATTGACGCATTCCATCTAAAAGAAATGCGCCAGTTTTTGAAAAGAATTTTATACAGTTCTATAACTAAATTCCAATAATAATTAGGACGGCATACCGAGAATCGATTTTACTTCCAAGTATTCTTCAATACCGTAGCTGCCCCATTCACGGCCGACTCCTGATTGTTTATAACCTCCAAATGGAGCAGACAGTTCCATAGGTGCATTATTAATGGTAATATGGCCTGCTCGAATGGAAGATGCCACTTTCTCTACTTTTTCTTTGTCCTCTCCCACTACATAACCTGCTAATCCGTAAACCGTATCATTGGCGATCTCAATTGCTTCATCAATGTCTTCGTAAGTAATAATCGACATCACTGGCCCAAAAATTTCCTCTTGAGCAATCACCATGTCATTTTTTACATTCGTAAACACAGTCGGTTTTACGAAATATCCTTTTTCTAATCCTCCTGGTTTACCTGGACCTCCAGTGACAAGGGTCGCCCCTTCTTCTAATCCTTTTTTTATATATCCTTGGACACGATTAAACTGTTTCTCAGAAACAAGAGGTCCGAAAATATTATTCTTATCTTGAGGATCACCATAAGGTATAGTTGGCAAGATTTCCTTCACTGCCTTAACAAATTCATCATGTTTTAATTTTGGAACGAGGGTACGTGTAGCTGCAACACAAACTTGACCTGTATTAAAAACGACATTCGAAATGGCAATTTGCGCAGCTTCCTTCATATCATAGTCATCGAGAATAACAAGGGGAGATTTACCGCCAAGTTCTAAAGCCACTTTCTTAATAGTTTTTGCAGCATTTTCTGAAATCTTTTGACCAACTGCTCCGGAACCGGTAAAGGATACAAAATCAATATCTGGATGCGAACTAATGCCGTTACCAACAATTTCTCCCGTACCATTTACTAAATTAAAGACGCCTTTTGGTAAGCCAGCAGCTTGGAAAATTTCAGCTAAAATAATCGCTGCAAATGGTGTTAGTTCAGAAGGCTTTAACACTACGGTACAACCAGCAGCGAATGCACTAGCAAGCTTTGTAGATGTCTGATTTGTCGGGAAGTTCCAAGGTGTAATAAGTCCGCAAACACCGATTGGTTCTTTACGAACTAACGCACCCCCTCGCCTTTCAGTAAATTCGAAGCTTTCCAATTCTTTTGCTGCTTGACGAAAATGACCTAAGCCCATGTTGTAATGTGTATGTTCACTAATTGTAACGGGTGCCCCTAATTCTTGTGTAATCACTTCAACGATATCGTCTTTACGTTTCTCATATTCATCTGCAATTCGATTTAACAATTCCATTCGTTCTTCTTTCGATGTTTGAGAAAATGAAGGAAATGCTGCTTTGGCTGCTGCAACCGCTTTATTCAAATCTTCAATTGTTCCATCACTAATTCGACCAAAGACTTCTTCCGTAGCTGGATTTATTACATCAACTGTTTTTGAACCAGTAGATTCCACCCATTCCCCATTGATAAAATGCTTTAAATAGTTTCGAATGTTTCATACCCCTTTTCAAAAATATTTATTATTACTATTCCTTAGTAATTTTATGTATGAAACTTCCAAACATTAACACTATTCAAAATTTTATTAATGGGCCACAATTATTCTAGCTATTGAATAGGCAAAAATGACACTTGCCAAGTTCCATCTACATTTTTAACCATTTTGAAGCCCTTCATCCCTTCACCTGTGTCATATTCAATATATCCTTCATAATCACTAGTTTGAATGAATGTTCCATTGTCAATATTACTAAACTGCTTTATAAGCTGTTCTTTTGAACCTCTATCAGATTCAGGAATATTTTGATCTTCCTCTTTTGATCATAGAATATATTCTTCCCTGTCTGTGTATAAGGCGTATTTAACATCATAATTTTTATCTACCACAGCTTGAACATATAACTTGGCAACACTTACAGAATCCAATCCACTTAGATGTTCAATATTTAAATCTTTTTGAAAATTAGTGTAGATCTCTCTTTCTTCAGTCGTCAACTCAAATAGGGTAAACTCATCATCTATGGGTATATCATTAATTGCTGCTTCTTTAACAGACAATTCATCTTCATTTTTTTGAACAAGTTTTTCTTCAGTACAAGCTGTTAAAAATAATGTTCCCATTAAGACTAATACTCCTATTTTTACATACCCCATGTTTGTACCCCTATATTAAAGAATAAAATTATTATCGTTTTAATTTTAACATAAATTTACACTTTTATAGTTTTATTCCATAATATAGATTGATACATATCGGTTAATAAGTTTATTAACGACAGTCAATTTAACGGTTTAAAATTCCGCATAAGAACCTCCAGGTAAGGATACTAAATAAAATTCGTTGTCTCCTCGTAACTGCCAACCTTCAAAATAATTACTATCGTGGAATAACTCAACATATATATTCCCTTCTGCCTCTAACACTAAATCAGATATATGTTCAAAATGAAAAATATTTACTATTCTTTTTCCTGTCAGTATTTTTTCTACTTCTTTATAGGAGTATTGATCAGGCGATTGTAAACAGTCCGAGTATCCAATTACAACTTCATTAGAAGTTAGTATCCTCCAAGGGCATTCAATAATTAAGCTCCCAGATTCAAATTCCATCCCAAAGGGCACATTCTTTTCTGTATTCACTTCCGTAATCTTTTGACCAATAAAATAGTGAAAATCAATCGTACTTAACTTTTTATACATCTTAAATCTCCCCAAAATATGAACTATTTGAATTCTTACTATAAATACTTTCCATCCTTAATTATTAAGTAGAATATTTGTGTTAAGAAGGAATTACCCAAACTTTATACCCATCCTTCATAGCTTTAGTGATTACTCTTAATTCTTGGAATTCAGCTAATCGAAAAGCTAAAGCATACGCTATTTTATAATCGGGTGTAATATAACCATCATATAATCTTGCACAAATTTCATTGGCTATTGAATCTGCCCATACATCGGCTTCGTGTAAACTATCAAATATTAAATTCTCACTATACCACTTAATAGTCATTTATACATCTCCTATTAAAATTTAATAACTATTCTTCTATTAGAAAACAAGTTCGAGTAAAATCCTTCTCATTTTTGTAAGTTCATATGTTGAATAGATAGAATAACCTATTAAAGTACCTAATATAACTGGAATTCCAGTGCTTACTTCTATATTTTCCATAAAGCTATAAACCATTAAATAAATACCAATACCAATACCAAATATAATGAAAAAATTCATAGACATAAAAACATTTCCTTTCATGAGGACTCTCCTATTAAATTTGTTGATATATAGTTTTGAACATTCATTTATGTGTTCATATTCTATTTCTACCTCTATAATAGAATCATATTGAATAGAAGGGACTGAACTATGCACAGATAGAGATCAATATTTTTTACTCGTCAAATATTATATGGAGGTAAGAGTATTGATTACTAAATTGTACACAAATAGGTTGCTTTTAAGAAAAGTTAGGACTTCCGATTCATCTAGTTTATTTAAAATTTGGTCTGATCCGGAAGTAACTAAATTTATGAACATCGACGGTTTTACAGAAAAAAGCCAAGCTATGGAAATGATCTATCATCTTGATAAACTAGCAAACAAGAAACAAGCTATTCGTTTTTCTATCATCGAATTAAATTCAAATGAAATCATTGGTTCTTGTGGTTATAATTCATTCGACTTTGAAAATGAAAAGACGGAAATTGGTTACGAAATAGCTAAAGAACATTGGGGTAAAGGCTACGCTCCAGAAGCAATCTCTGCCCTTGTTGAACATGCATTTCACACTCTTCATTTCAATAGAGTTGAAGCAAAGGTTGAGCCAGAAAATGTTAATTCAATTAAAGTGCTACAAAAGTTAAACTTTACAATGGAAGGTACACTTAGACAAGCAGAGAAGTCAAAAGGTCAATTGATCGATTTAACCATCTTTTCTAAACTAAAATCAGATTAATTTAGATGCCGATATTTCAACTTTCAATGAAATATCGGTATTCTTTTTTATAAGTTATGTCACTTACATTATTAATCAATCTTAAGTCCTTTAATAAATATTTCGAGATTCACTTCTAAAGATTCCTCGAAGTCTAGTGGCAGATTAAACCCACCTTTTCGTTTTAAATCTACTAATCCATGGAGTAAACTTCTTAATCCCCTAACAGCATGAATTTGTTCTTTTTCATCCAATGGAAAAACAGCGATAGGTTTCTTTATTAAATTTACTATAGCTTCTTCAGCCATTTGGATGTTTTTACATGTTGAATCTGGTGATGATATTAGCGCTTCATATAATCCGGGATGCTGATACGCAAACTCTATATATGCTTTTCCAATTGCGCGTATCGCTTCAGGTCCATTCTTTTGATTTAAAGTAGCATTTTTTAAATATTGATAAAAAAGGTTTAATGACTTCATAGCTAGAGCTAGTTTTATTTCGTTTAAACCTTTGAAATGATTATAAAGGGATGGTGATTTAATGGACAACTCCCTTGCCAATGTTGCCATCGTGACTGCCTCCATCCCTTCTTTTTCAGCGATTTCTACAGCTTTATTTATGATTACTTCTTGATTTATTCCAGAACGTGGTGACATCGTTTTTCCCTACTTTATTGATTTTTTTGCCTTTTCAATTGCCTGGTTCATTTTCTCTTCAGCGTCAAAGATTAAATTTCCATGCCCTACCGCAAGTACAGATGGATTATATGTTAATAATTTTTCAGCAGATTCAATTGCGATTTTTTTGTTCCATGTCCCAAAGCTCGGGAATGGAAAACTCCAACGAATATCTCCTGCTACAGCAATTCCTCCCCTTGATTGGAATGCATCTCCTACAATTAACGTATTATCTCGAATATCTAAAAACGACATCATTCCCGGAGTATGACCGGGTGAGTGAATAGCTTTGATGGAACCTATTTGATCTCCATCTTCTATTAATTGATCTGGTACTGTTTTAATATTCTTTGGAATACTTCCTTTAATGGGCATTTCCCCTTCCCCATTTTCTAACGACAGATCTCCGTTTAAAATCTTTAACTCCCTTTTCGGGATGAAAACTTCCACATCCGGAAGTTCCTCTTTCAACCCATCAAGGGCTCCAATATGATCACTATGAACATGGGTTAAAACAATTTTACGTATCGACTTTCCTAAATGAGAAGCGGTTTTCAATATATCTTTCTTACTAAAAGGTAGGCCTGCATCAATTAAAGTAAAATAATCTTCCTCTTCTACAAAATAACAGTTAACTGGGAAAAAACTAGGTAAAAACGTAAGTTGATAAATATGATTCGCTTTCGTTAATTTCACCATTAACCTCCAAAAACTAATGATATTAGTTTTATTATAACTAATACCATTAGTTTTAGAAAGTGTTTTTTCAGAAATATTTAAAAAATCCTTTGTAAGTACAACAATGGATTTAACAGATTATTACATAAACTATAAGCTTTTAATTCCCTCTTCGATTTGAGTTTGACCACTGGTTAAATCAAATGCTTTACCAATTGTATTATCATGTTCTAATGCTGCAACGATTGTAGTTGCTACATCTTCACGAGGAATTGAAGCCATCTCAAGATCATTACCCAATTGTATTTTACCAGTTCCCTGCTCATTAACTAATCCCCCAGGGCGAATGATTGTATAATCGAGTCCGCTATTCTCTAACCAGAGATCTGCATAATATTTTGCCGCACTGTAATAAGGTGTACGATCCATCCATCCAGGATGATTGTTTTCGTGCCATTTATGGATACCGATTGCACTAACAATGATAAAACGTTTTACGCCTGCACGTTTCGCAGCCTTCATGGATTTGATTGCTCCGTCCAAGTCAATCATCATTGTTTTATCGGCACCTGTATGTCCTCCTGATCCCGCAGTAAATACAATTGCATCTGCTTCCTTTGCTGCTTCAACAATATGATCAATACTTCCTTCTAAATCTACTAAAACTGTTTGAACACCTTCTTTTTCAAATTTTAGTTGCTGGTCCTTTTTACGTACCATTGCAATTGGATTATGTTTTTCTGATATTTTTAGCTTACTGATTACATGTTGCCCAATTTGACCATTTGCGCCTATGACTAATACATTCATGTGTTGTCTCTCCCTTTCTTAATGAACGAGCTTCATTTGTTTTCATGATATAGACATAAGAGATAAAAAACTAATAATAAGGGTTAGTACTTATACTTTATTTATTCATACATCTAATAAAAAAAGCTACCCCATTAGGAAAATCCGCCTAATGAAATAGCTATTTTTACAACGGGAAATAAAGTTAATACTCTTTTTGTTTCCCTTCTTTAATAGAAGCGTTTGGAGTAAGATCATCATCTTCCACTTTTTGAAAACCTTTATCTAATCTTCCCGCATTTTCAATATCTCCAGAAGCTTTATAGCCACCGACTTCTGCATTGGAAGTTGTTCCAAACAGATCCATTCCACCTAATTCTACGTTCATCCTTTGTTTGTTTTGTTCTTGTTTCTTATTCACTATTTATCACCTCTAAATTGTAATATGCCCAATGAATTGAAAAATATAGTTTTTTCATCTTCCTTGATTATTAGAAGTGTAAAAACAATCATAGTAAGTAACAATAAACATTATTTAAAAGCTTTAAAATTCATCATTTTTTAGTCAGATAACATCTCGTTCTTTTCGTATAATTGGTATCAATGCAAGAACATTCTGAATGATAAACGTTCTTTTACTTTGCTTAAGAAAACAGTACGATTCAAATGTATCATTCGATACTTTGAGAACTTTAATACGGCGTTTTGTAATTTCCCCTGCTTTGGAAATGTACATCATCTCAACTAGTTGATTACGTTTCATTGCCTTCAGTAACTGTTCTTTCATTGATACAACTCCTTTTTCATGAAACTCGTTCTTGTTTAATTTAAATGATAGAACAAATGTTCCCTATTTTCAATAGTAATTATTGCTAAAAAAGTGTTGGTTTGGTTACAGAACAAATTCGTATAAAATAATAATGATACCTGTTTGTAAGTAAGTCTTTAATATCTACACATCTCTTTTTGTAAACAATCAAACAATCTTCAAGGAAAAAGAAAAAACTTCGAGAAGTCTCCCTCTCAAAGTTTTTCCTTTAAATATCCTTTGGCATAATTTGCTTCATGTTGTTTAAGATCATTTCATCCGTCATTTCCCCAGTAATAAATTTTTCAATCTCTCCTTCAGGGTTTATTAAAAAAGTGGTTGGTAACGGATTGATATTATACGTTGACATCACACTTTTCGATTTATCAATAAGTACTGGGAATGTTAACCCTTTATTTTCTACATACTTTTGGACTGTGAAATCAGTTTCTGCAATATTAATAGCTAATACTTGAATACCATCGTTTTGATATGTTTTATAATAATGATCAATGACTGGAAATTCACTTTCACACGGTTTACACCATGTCCCCCAAAAGTTGAGAAAAACACCTTGCCCTTTATAATCTGATAGTCGATGGGTATGACCATTCATATCCACTAATTCAAAATCAGGAGCCATATCCCCTTCTTGCAATACTTCAACTTTTTCTTTTGTAAAAGTTGAGTAGATTGTAAATACAATGGCGCCAAACAAAATGACAAGAATAACAGCTCGTAAATAACGACGTTTTTTCTTTTTATCCATGTTCATAATTTCCTTTCAGTATACGTTATTTTCTTTTCCAAAGGACAATCATTGAAATCGTAATGATTGTAAATGCACTCAGTGCTAAAAACGGTATGGTAACGAATCCAAACCAATTAATATATTGGCCAGAACATGGAACACCGCTTGTACATGTATGAAATTCTTGCATGGCTGGAATTTTTTGTATCGTATAATGATAACTTGACATTGCCATTCCGATAATTGATAAAGGTAAAATATATTTGTAAATTTCCTTATCGCTCTTATAGAACGCAATTCCTAATAGAATAACAAGGGGATACATTAAGATCCGTTGATACCAACAGAGGGTACATGGTATAAAACCCATTTGTTCACTAAAAAATAAACTTCCCCCCATCGCAATAATAGAGGTAATCCATGCAAATAATATTGACTTATTGATCATTTTTAGCCGCTTCCTCTACCATTTCTCTAAAATCGTCTAAAGTTTGTCCTGTGAATTTTTCTCCCCCGATATAGATAGTCGGTGTGGAGTTAATACCTAAGCCTTTTGCAATTCCCATGTCATGATCTAGTGCCTTTGTTCCCCCATCATTTTTGAACGCTTCTATTACTTTCTCCGTTTCTTCTAGTGAAGCAACTTCTAATAATATAGCTTTTAAAAACTCTTCGGTTAATACATTCTCTTTTCCTGACGCATTTGTTTGGTTTGCAAATAATAAATCATGGAATTCCCAAAATGTTTCATTACCAAGTTCTTTATATACTGTTTCAGCAAATTGGGCAGAAATCGTTGAATCAAAAGCAATAAATGAATAGTTCATAAAGTAAAATTTGGCTTTTCCCGTTTCAACAAATTCCTCTTTTATAAACGGAACAAATGAACTGTTAAATTCTCCACAGTGGGGACATTTATAATCTCCAAATTCAACAATTTCGACTGGTGCAGATTCTTCTCCTAAATAAGGCTGCCCTTCGTAATCAATTTTAGCCGATTCGGTTTGAACATTTGTTAACACGATAATACCAATTAAACAAACAGCAATGATGCCGATAATCCAAAATATTTTTTTAGACATTTGAAACACTCCTAATTCAAACTACATAATGTAGTGTAATGGGGTAAAAAATTTACGCTAAAGCGTAAATAAAAAATAAGCAAATTAATAGGAAGATAAAGAGTGAAATATAGGACTCTTTCTTAGGAATCTTCCATTCTATATTTTTTAATGGATTCAAAATGTACTCAATTCGATAATTTACAGATGTATCTGCAAAGGATACGTATGCAAAAGGCATTTTATGTTGCTTACCTACTTTAATCATTTTCAACAATGCACTACTTAAATAAACCGGTGTATTTTGCCTTTTAATGGCGTAATCATCTGCTAATATTTCTTGAATAATTCGGTATTGTTGGGTAAACCATTGTAAAATCGGAATATACCACATTGTAGAAGCACATAAAGAGATTAAAAATACTTTTAGTGGGTCACGATTTCTATAATGATAAAATTCATGGGATATAACCGAGCGTAATTCTTCTTCCGTTAACAAATTAATTACCCCTGTTGAAATCACAATTTTAGGTTTAATAAACCCCATTGTAATAGCAAGTGGAACTGGGTGCGATATAACAACAATATCGTCCCTTTCCTTTTGATACATTAAATTAAAGTCATTTGTGAGGGTAATATCTTGATATTGTTTAAATTTCCGCTTCAAATTCCAACTATTGATCAGTTGGGAGCCGATTTTCCACATTAAATAAAGTACCGTATAAAAAACGAGTAAATCTAATGCATATCGAAGTGACGAAAGACCAATGGCTTTTAAAAGGCTATGACAAGCAACGACTAAATTGTACTTTGAATTCCAAATACCCATTATCGAAAGGATGTATAATCCCATTTGAACAAAAATAATACTTGATATGGCTAATGGAACTATATATGTAATGGTTGCGCGACGTTTTGACATAGTTATTTTTCCTTTTTTAATTCTTTAATTTTTTGTTCAAGTTTTGATACAAGGTCTTCATCAACATCTTCAAGCGCATCTAACATATGACTGACAACAACAGTCCCGAATTCATCCATTAATTCATGAGTCATTTCCTTCGATTGTTCATTCAAAAAAGATGCTCTCGTTTGAACAGGGGCATAAACAGAAGAACGACCTACCGTTTTTTTTCGAAGAATCCCCTTTTCAACTAGACGATTCATGACGGTCATTACCGTATTAAAATTAGTAGACTTCTCTTTTTCCAACTCAAATTGAACATCTTTAATGGTCATTTCTTTTTCTACATTCCATAATATGTCCATAATTTTTGCTTCAAGCGGTCCAAAAAAGCGGTTTAAGCCACTTTCCTTCATTTTAAATTTTCGAATCAACACGATTTACCACCTCACATTACACATTGTAGTGTTATATTGTTTTTGAGTCAAGAAGTTGTGTTCGTAATTAAATTCAATTGATAATCTATAAAAAAAAAAAGATAACGATAGTATTCACTACCGTTATCTTACGAACTTTATTTAAAAAATTTAGTTTAAAAAGGAATGATACCTAATACAAGACAAACGATCACCATAACAATTGTCGATCCGAAAGCCCATTTTAAGAAGATGCGTTGGAATTTCCCGAAATCTTCTCCAACCATCCCTACTAATAAATAAGTAGACGGAACTAATGGACTTAATAAATGTACTGGTAAACCTAATAGTGAAGCTCTACCAATTAATGCCGGATCAATGCCATATACAGCTCCTGCTTTAGCAAGTAGCGGTAGGACACCGTAGTAAAAAGCATCGTTTGACATAAAGAAAGTAAAAGGAGCACTAAGTATAGCTGTGATGATAGCAAAATGGGACCCCATAGATTCTGGTATGTATTGGATAACCGAATTAGCCATGGCATCCACCATTGTTGTACCTGAAAGAATACCTGTAAAAATACCTGCTGCAAAAACCATCGATACGACAGACAATGCATTATCCGCATAATTTGCTATACGTTCTTTTTGATCCTTCATTTTTGGATAGTTAACTGTTATTGCAATTGCAAATCCAAGCATGAACAATGCAACTGGTGGTAACAACTCCATAATTAGTGCAACTAATAAAGCAATCGTTAATGCATAATTAAAAATTATCAATTTTGGACGTTTTAAATTGTTCTCATCTACAGTAGCCGTTAGTTGAGCGATTGTTTGGTAATCAAATTCAATCACTCCAATTCTCTTTCTTTCCTTTCGACCTAAAATAAACGCCATAAACAGTACAAAAAGAGCCCCGCCGACCATTGCAGGAATAACTGGTGTAAATACTTCAGACATTTCTAAATTTAAAGCGGACATAACCCGTGCTGTTGGTCCACCCCAAGGTAATAAATTCATAACCCCAGAAGCAGAAACTGCAATACCCGCTAATAGTATCGGTCTCATTCCAATTCTCTTATATAATGGAAGCATCGCTGAAATAGTAATCATATATGTAGTAGTGCCATCGCCATCTAATGAAATAAGTAAGGCTAATATCGCTGTACCGATGGCAATTTTAACAGGATCACCTTTTACAATTTTAAGAATCGTATTAATGATTGGGTCAAAAACCCCGGCATCAATTAATGTACCAAAATAAAGAATGGCAAATAAAATCATGATCCCTGTTGGTGCTACACTTTTAATTCCGTCTAACATCATCGGTCCCATTTCACTACCGAACCCACCAATTAACGCAAAGACGATTGGGATCATAATCAATGCAATCATTGCTGAAAGTCGTCCGGTCATAATTAGAACCATAAATACAATAATCATTAAAAATCCTAATATAGCTAGCATATTTTTTCTTCTCCCCCTTATGAAGTAAAATAACAATCTACTATTTTCCCTTTAAATAAATTGTAGAGGAGAAAAGTTAGTTTGTAAGCGATTGCAAAATAATGTTTTTTAAGAACATTACGAAACTTTTGTTCATTGTGTTCACGGAATAACGGAATATTATGTCCGAACATGAAAATACAGAAACTTTATTACAATATAAAAAGTGGGCACCATTAAAAGTGCCCACAAATATGTAAAAGGGAATATTATTCTAATATATTACCGCTTTCATTTTTAGTAGATATCGTAATATTAGGTTGCTGTTCACTTAATACATCAATAAAATAATCCGTTGTAATATATAAATGATGTTCCACACAGCAATCTTCTTGTAATGGGAAGGATGGATCTATGCTTCGATACCAAGATAAAAAGCTAGAATTTTCTATTTTAAAAAAAGTAGAGTCATATGTTAATTTAGGTAGACCTAGCGATTCCCTTTTTAAACGAAATTGATCAATTAATATTTCAACATCATGCCTTATAAACTCTTCGAGAATACGAAAATGACGAATAGCGTAATAATTGGATTGACTTTGTTTGTAAGTAAATACATACTCCATTGAACTGTTAAACGTATTAAATTTCAGTACAAAATCACCTTCAAAATGCATAGATACTAGATTCATTGGTGCATGAAATCGATCAAAGGGATTCACTTGAAGTGGTTCCCAAATAAGTAAATCTCCATTTTCTAACATTTTCATCCTCCCTTTCACCATTGAAGAAAATACAATATCTTTAAATTTTACAATATCTTCGTTCAGGTCTTCCAACTACACCATAGACGACTTCTGCTTTACATTCCTTTACAGTGATTAAATATTCTAAATAACGTCTTGCAGTAATTCGAGAAGCGCCAATTTGTTCGCTTACTTGCTCAGCCGATAAACTCGTTTTACTATTCTCCAGAACATTTCTCACTTTTACGAGGGTAATTTCATCAATCCCTTTCGGTAATGCAGTTTCCTTTGTCGTAGTAGAGGGAGCAGATTTTTTCAATATGAGATCAACAAAATCTTGATCTATTTCCTGTTTTGATTGCAAAAGCTGATGTTTATTCAAATACTCTTCAATTGTTTCATTAAACCGTTCCATCTTAACCGGTTTAATTAAAAAATATTCTACTCCGTAATGCAGTGCCTTTGTAAATAGCTCTTTATCGGTTGCTGCTGTAATCATAATAATATCTAAATTCGAAAATTGTTTACGAATGTTAGGTAGCAAATCCGTTCCCAGTTGGTCGGGCATATATACATCAAGTAAAAGTAAATCTGGCTTCTCTTTTTTTAATATTTCAATTGTCTCTTTTCCATTAAGTGCTTTCCCTACAACTTCAATTCCTTCAAAATTTCCTAAAAACTTTTCATGAATAGCTGCTACACGAAAGTCATCTTCTGCGATAACTGCTTTTAATTTCACTGTTTTTCCCCTCCTTGCAGCTGTTTCGGAAGATACACTGTAAATACCGTGTTCTCTTTGCCATTTTGGACTTCAATAATACCGCCTAGTTCTTTTACCGATTTGTCAGCGTTTGACAATCCATATCCCCTTAGGTCTTCCCCTTCTTTTGAACTAAAGCCCCTTTCGAAAAGGGATGGCATATCTTCATCTGCTATTCCTTTTCCATTGTCACTTATTTCAAAAATAATATCCTCACCAATATCTGTCGCGAAAAATTTAATAACTGGTTTTTCTATATCAGAAACAGCTTCAAATGCATTATCTATTATATTTCCAAGTATAAGGGTCAACTGAGAAAGTCTAATATGATCAGGAAGTTTGTCGATATAAGTTTCTGGAGCTATTTCAAATAGTATTTTTTTCTCCGATGCCTTCCCTATTTTCCCTAATAAAATGACTTGAACTTTCGTATCCCTAATTTGTTCAAACACGATTTGGTTCTGAAACTCTAACTCCGTTGTTTCCCCTTGAATCATTTCGATTGCTTCATCATACTCACCTAATTGTAAAAGCCCTGATAGCACATATAATTTATTCGTAAATTCATGGGTTTGCGCCCTTAACTCTTCCGAGTAAGTTTTCATTTCAGAAAGTGTATTTATCATTTGCTCGATTTCTGTTTTTTCACGAAATACAGCAACGACACCATTCACACTTTTTTCATCTTTTATCGGTGTACAACTGACGATTATCGTTTTATTTTTCCATGTTAACTCTTTATCGAATTGGGGCTCTCCTGAATTTAACACATCATATAAATAATTTGATGGAAATAAACCATCGACTTTTAAGTGACGGACAGAACCTTTTATACCAAGTAAACTTTTAGCTCGCTGATTCATGGAAGTAATGATTCCATTTTTGTCAATTGACAAAATTCCTTCTTGTACGGAATGTAATACAGCGTTTTTCACTTTATATAAATTAACAATTTCGTAAGGCTCTAATCCTAAAGTATCTTTTCGAATACTTTTCGCAAGTAAAAAACTTCCTATAATAGATGCAATTAGAGCGGATAACGAAATGACCAATTCTTTTGATATATTTTTAAATATTTGTTTTTCTATATCTTCTACTAAAAATCCAACTGATACGACTCCGATGATGTCACCATTTTGATTAAAAATAGGCGATTTACCTCGCATTGAAAGACCAAGGGAACCACGAGCTTCCGAAATATAATATTCACCCTTTTCAATTGCCCGTTTACTGTCCCCACCTACCATTTTCTTCCCAATTTCTGATTCTTGTGGGTGGGAGTAACGAATCCCTTCCTTATTACCGACTACAATAAACTCTGCTCCAGTTTTTTGACGAATTTTTTCTACTACGGGTTGAATCATTTCCGATGGATTGTCACTTTCAAACGCCTCGATAATTGTTGGCATCATTGAAACGGATTTGGATAGTTCTAATGCTAAGCGACCTCGATCTTCTGCTATTTGTTTACCGTGCATATAGGTAAAATAAGAAGTTAATAGGAGAATAATTAAAAAACTTAATGATAATGTTAATCCTAAAATCTTTGTTTGGATTGATACTCTCCTCATATAACGCATCCTCTTTTAATCATTTATTGTTAATTCTATAAGAATATAAATATTCTATCAATTGATTGCTATTTATAATCTATAAACAATTGGTACATATAAAGAGAGAGATTCAAAAAGATTTCTCCTTCATTAAATTATAGTGAAAAATAAAAAAGCTTGAACAAACAAGCTTTTCATCGTGGGAAGGCATCATTTTTTGATACTCGAATAATGTCTTTTGGAAGGAATTTTTTAAAATATTTTGCAACCATTTCGTGTATGTCTTTTCGATACCACTTGGATAGACCATGCTCTTCAAATAGTTGTGGCATCCCTAATCTTTCTGAACGTTTTCCCATCGCCCCATCCCCAATATTTAATGTGTCAATCCAAATAGTATCCGCTCTTATTTCTAGAACCTTTGGGAAGTCAGGTGTAAATGGTAATACAGGTGAAATGGAAGCTTGTGTGGATATACCCTCTTTACGCAGTTCTTCTAAAGCACGTAAACGTAAATTTATACTAGGAGAAAATGGCGCAAATAATTTCCGAATGTCATCTCGGTCTGTTTCAATTGTCATAGATACGACAACTTTACATTTTTCTTTTAATTTTAGTAACAAGTCCATATCCCTTGTAACTAAAGGGCTACGAGTTTGAATTTGAAGAAAATCGGGTGGAAATTCAATCATTGCTTCTAAAATGCTTCTTGTTATGTGTGCCTTGCGTTCTATCGGCTGATACGGATCTGTTGCTGATGACATAAAAATATTCAAAGGATCTTGTTTCTTCCGAATTTTGATGACTTCCTTACGATAATTTTCCGCTGCATTTAATTTAATATTTAACCATTCACCCCATGGAATTTCGTTGAATTTTTGAATGGGCATTTCCCTTACATAACAGTATTTACATGAAAAGGCGCAACCACTGTACGGATTAAGAGAATGGGTAAATCCAACATCTAGATAACCTTTTGCTTCCGTCAATATTTTCTTTGATAAAATCTCTTTTATTTCAATCCCCATCTATAGACTCCTTTCTCGAAGGATATTATTTTTAGAGAAAAGATTTTAATTTGATTATATAACCCAATAGTGTGTAGCTTTCTAATAAAAATACAATTATATGAAAAAAACTATAAATTTATTGTTTTCCTAATTAAATAAATTCCACATAAAAACTGATTCCTTTCATACAGAAATCAGTTTATTCCTATTATCTCCATTATGGATTCGATGATTGTAATTTTTGTTGGGCAGATTTTTTCATCGACCAAAAATAAGTCAGAATGAAACAACTGAATAATACAAAGGCTCCAAATAAATAGGGTGAATCGATTTTCCAATCATATAACATTCCCGCGCATATCGGACCGACCATGTTCCCTAAACTCATATATGCATTATTCATTCCAGCAGCAAATCCTTGTTCATCCCCCGCCATTTTACTAATTGCTGTATTAACTGCCGGACGAATGAAAGTAGCAGCAATCATGTTTAAAGAGGCAACAGTTAATATTATGAAAAATCCATTTACATAAATTAATAGTACAAGGGTAATCGAGGCTACCACTAAATGAAATAAAATAATTTTCATTTCGCCAAAGCGAAGGAATAATTTATCCATCCAAAACAATTGAAGTATTACACCTGCAAATCCACCAACAGTAAAAATGACTGAAATTAAAAAAGGTGTATATTGAAATTTATCATCTAAATATAGTGACATAGTAGCTTGATAATTGGCAATCCCAAAACTGAATGTAAATACAACGATTAAAAAAACAAAATATGGAACTTTAAAAGAAGAGATTAGTTGATGAAAAGTATTTTGGTTCGGTCTACCTGCTGGCACATTCAATTTTTGTTCAACATTCGGTAAAACAAAATAAGAAACAACTGCCGCAACTAATGCGATTGAACCAGCAAAATAAAATGGGAATTCTAAAGTAATTCCTGATAAACCGCCCCCCTATGCTAGGCCCTACTGTAAACCCTAAACTAATTGCTGCGCCGATTAAACTCATACCTTTTCCCCGTTCTCCCAACGGCGTAACATCACCAACATAGGCCAATATTGTTGGCATCACAAACGCAGCGCCAATGCCTGAAATTAATCGTGAAACAAAAAGTAACCATAAAGAATTTGCAAGTCCAAACAATATGAGGGCACTACCGAAAAATATCAAACCTATAATAATAAAATTTTTCCGACCATATTTATCTGATAGTTCACCTATGAAAGGAGATAAAACAAACTGTGCGAAAGAAAAGGTGGCAATTAATAAACCATATATCCTTCCCCCTGCATCAAACATTTCTAAATATGCCGGCATTACAGGGACAATGATTCCTAATCCGCCCATCGTAATAAACATACAAAACATTAATAAATATAAAGTAAACTTATAGTGACCAGGCATGGTACACATCCTTTTTGTTCAATGAGAAGAAGTTGTAAATATCCCTAAACAATGAGATGTTTACAACTTCCTTATCATGAAACACTCTTTTAGTTAAACCTTTGTTTAATTACAAATGAAGACCTTCTTTTAAATAAAAAGTTTTGCTATCTTATATTTAATATTCTTACTATCGAAAAAGTATGATACCCTTCTTAAAAATACGATTCACTTTTTATTTTCGTTATTCTTACCCTAATACTGGCGAAGGATAATCAAATAAATGCTTACCATAAGCATCTATCGCATCTTCGTATAAAGATGTGACATGGGTTCCAATTGCCAATAGATCACGGGTAATCATTTCCACAATCCCGACGTACCATATAAAATAGGTATAAGTAAGCAATTTTCAAATTTAACAAACTTTATCGATCATTTACATCAATCAAAGCGAGCAGCTTTGTTACCCCGTTCGCAAAATATTATTCAATTTGAGGAACTTGGTTTACTTGGTAATTTTCTATCCAATTCGAATATAGAAAGCATTCGACAGACTGCACAAAATGAATTAGGGAAATTAATATGCGAAGATAATAAAAATAAAGATTTACTTTATTCCCTTTATATTTATTTAGTGAATGGAAGACATCTTGAAAAAACGATGAAAGACTTATCCTTATCAATGGGTGGAATCCAATATCGAATTAGAAAAATAGAAGAATTAACAGGTAAAAATTTAAAAGACTTTCATACAGCTTCCTAACTATTGTTATTAATAGAATCCCTATTAACATTAGGTGAGTTGACATGGGATCATTAATTTAAAATGATATAATCTAAAGAAAGAATAGTACTAGATTTCTTTTGGAAAGGAAAAAGCCGGGATATATAATCCCGGCTTTTATATTAAAAGACATGAGTTAATATAAAACTGAACTCATATCAAACATTATTATTGCTAAACAAAGGAGCATTTTTTTCATGGCTGACCATTAATTAATTAACTATGCTCTACTTTCACTCGTTTAATAAAGAAAGAAATAACTAAACCAATTACAGCCACAATAATAGCAAAAGTAAATGATCTGTGTAAACCTTCTGTAAATGCTAATAAAGGATTTAGTGGATTCGTTGCATCTACAGGATTACTTAAATAATCATTAGTTCCTGACGATAATAATGAAATTGCAATTGCTGTACCGATTGCTCCAGCTACTTGTTGCAAAGTATTCATAACAGCTGTTCCATGTGGATATAACTCTGGTGGCAATTGATTTAATCCATTCGTTTGCGCTGGCATCATAATCATTGATACACCAATCATTAAAACAATCAGTAAACCTATAATGAAACCTTTGGAAGTATCTAGGTCAATTGTAGAAAAACCAAATAATGTTGCCATTACTAATACGAAACCGGGAATTACTAGCCACTTAGGTCCAAATCGATCAAAAAGTCCACCCATTAATGGGGATAGCAATCCATTCATTAATCCACCTGGCAGTA
Organism: Lysinibacillus halotolerans; assembly: GCF_003711845.1. Taxonomy (GTDB): domain Bacteria; phylum Bacillota; class Bacilli; order Bacillales_A; family Planococcaceae; genus Ureibacillus; species Ureibacillus halotolerans. The sequence goes on along the minus strand of NZ_RHLQ01000002.1, from coordinate 24,222 downwards.
AAAGTAATCCTGCTGTAAATGTGCTAAGTGCAAGTACAGTCTGTAAATACAGTGGTAATAGGATCATAGAAGAAAGCATCACCATCATAACGATAACTATAAGAATTAAACCAATTACAAACATAGGATATTTAAATACACTTAAATTCATAATTGGCTGCTTCATTGTTAACTGACGAATAGCAAATAATAATAAACCTAGGACACCTGATACTAAGGCAATGATTACTTCTAAACTGCCCCAACCTCCACCTTCTCCTGCACTACTAAATCCATAAACAATTCCTCCAAAAGCAATTGTGGATAATAGGATAGATAAAATATCAATTTTTGGTTTAGTTGGTGTTGTAACATTTTGCATAAAGAAACTTCCAAATACAATTGCTACAATTAATAACGGTAATGAAATCCAGAAAATCCAATGCCAAGTTAACCATTTTAAAATTAAGCCTGAAATTGTTGGCCCCACAGCTGGTGCAAAGCTAATCACCAATCCCATTAAACCCATAATTTTACCACGATTTTGCGGTGGAATTAGGACAAGGATGGTATTAAACATAAGAGGTAATAATAGTGCTGTCCCTACTGCCTGAATGACACGAGCGATCATTAAAACCGTAAAGCTTGGTGCAAGAGCAGCAATAAAAGTACCAATAATCGAAAAAATAAGAGAAGTGATAAATAATTGTCTAGTCGAAAACCATTGTAAAATTAGACCTGAAACGGGAACTAATATCCCCAACGTTAATAAATAACCAGTTGTTAACCACTGGACAGTAGTTTCATTAATTCCAAAATCAGTAATAAGACTATTTAATGCCATATTCAATGCCGTTTCACTGAAAAGTCCAATAAAGCCCGCGATTAGGAACGAAACGATAATAGGTACTGTTCTAATATTATTTTTTGCAATGGTCGAACCATTGTTTGCGGACATGTCTATGTTCATCATTTTTACCCCCTTTAATTGTTATGAAAATCATGTTCTTAAAAGTAATGCTATTGGTGTAGGGTTAAAGCCTATATATTTTCTTTTTTTACTTGTATCATATGTAAAACACCTTTCAAATCCTTTATTTCTTATGTGTTTCATAAAGTTCCGCCATCTTTACTAAATAGCTAATACATCCCATAATAACTAAAGTGTAGATGTTTTCTGTCAAATAAAGCATAATTGTAGTGCTTTTCTTCCATACTCCGAGTTGATTATACTTGTATGGAATAAAAAAGTATACAAAAAATAACAAGTTTTACAAGTACTTCATAAAAAAATAAATTGTCGTAATTTAACTCAACCATAAATATTATTTTTACCATAACAAAGAAAATAATTAGTTCATCGGTTTTTATAATCAAAAAAATCTCCTGATTTTCAACTCTTGCCCACGCACTCTGTTACACCTCAATAGCCCTTATATAATTTAACACAATGATCCTCACATATTAAAATTTATTGCTCCTGTCATTCTGAAATAAATTGAAAAAGGCGCTTCTTATAAAAGAATAGCGCCCGATTAATAACTTTAAAGAATTTTTCACTCTTATATTTCCTCTATTTCCAGTTTTTAAGCATCTTTCGAATATATATAATTTGACCGATGTGATAGGCATTATGAGTTGAAACATTCCCAAGCACTTGCCACCACTTTACAACTTCTGGGAAACCTTTTACATCAGATTCAATCTTTTCATCAGTTAATAACTTTTCACACCGTATAAGTACTTCTAATAGTTGTTTTTTTTAAATCGTTAAAAATAAAATTTTCAGGAATTATAAAACTATTATCATTATTTCCTATTGAAGGAACAGCATCAACATGCGATGCTTCGTACCTTGTTTGCCATGTTTGATTCCAATAAAGTAAATGTTGCACGATTTCAGCAATACTATTACTATCTTCGTTTGGCTTCCAAAAGGCTTGCTCCTCAGACAAATTTTCTACAGCAACTGAAAAAGGTTCATACCAACTGGGGTCATTTGCATTTGCTAATAATTGATCCGTTAAAATATCTTTTGCATGAACTATATCCAACACTCCCTTACCTTTAAATTAGTATCATACATATCTATACAATGTCATCTTATTCTACAAAGTAACTCAAATGTCCTCTTTTATTCGAACTAGAGTACATCTAAGGTTTATTACTAATTTCAATTCTCATATTTACATTTCACATGAAAATGAAGATGGCTTTATAAAGACTGGAAATAAAAAAGAACGCTATTTCTATTTTAGAAATGCGTCCTTTATTAAAATATCAACATCTAACATACTTCCGTTTGAATCCAAGTCTATCCTTTTCTTTTTGTTTTTGAATATTTTCATAAGCATTTAAGTAACTAGATTTTTTGCTATCCCTTTTTACTTCTACAATTCCTACTTCCTCAGCAATTAAAAGAGCTTTTTCATGTAATGGTAAATAGGAAGTTCCTACAGTGTATAAAAAATTATTCATTGCCGATTTCGTTCTTTCTGGTGAATGATGGATAGTATTTTTTACCAAATCAAGCATACGAGAAATTTTACTTTCGGAAAATTCATTGTCTTTAAGACTTCCTAAAAGCCAACAGTAACAGCTCCAACCTGCCGACATTCTCAACTCATCACCACTGGCAATCCATTTATCAGCAACGTCTTGAGCAATGGCTGATTCTGATAAAGTAACTGCCACTACATAATCGGACAACTTATAAAAATAGGCATCGTCCATCCAACGATCATAATCCAATTCCGTCATACCATTTGGGTCTGCAATAATACCGGCAAAATACATTGCATCATAGTTTCCCGTTGCATATAGTTGTTCTGCTAAAGGTTGATTTATTTTTATTTTCTTTGCAATAGGTTTCATAGCACCGGTTGCGACGCCAAAAAGAGGCTCACGGGCACCGTTAGATATGTACATTTTCTTCGTTCGTTCTTTACCTAGGGATTCTAGTTCCATCATAACGGTTTCAAAATCCATCGTTGTATTTCCTCCTTTAATAGATTCCTTTTGTAATCAACTAGACTATTGTTTAAGGTCTTTTCATACTTCTTAATTTCACTATAATCCAAGTGTACCTTTAAATAACTTACAAATTTTATTTATTTCAACAGTACCATATTCTATCGTACATTTACGATTAAATCTGCGACGATTATATAAAAATAGTTAATTAAAGATTTAAAACCTTCATAAGTTGGAAATAATAGGAACAAAAGGTGTGTAAACAATTTAAAATAAGATGGTAAAAATGTAGAAAAATGAATTACCGCTTTAAGATTGGTAATTATTTCTAGACTCAAATCAAAGTGTAGCCTATTCTATTGATTTCTATAATACCTTTGTAGCATAAATCCATTATTACTGCTAAAATCATATAGTTAGATATAGTAACTGTATATATAAAGGAGTATTCATTGATGAATATAGTATTAACAACTTTAAACGCCAAATATATCCATACCAACTTGGCGTTACGATATTTGAAAGGATCAGCTAGACCGGAATTTGATCCGACAATTGTTGAATATACGATAAAAGACCCTGCATTTAACATCGTGTCCGATCTTTATCAATACAAGCCGGATGTTGTTGGATTTAGCTGTTATATTTGGAATATCGAAGAAACAATTCGCGTCATTCGAATGCTTAAAACCGTATCGCCACAAACAAAAATTGTTTTAGGTGGGCCTGAAGTTTCCTATGATGTCCATGATTGGATACGTCGACTACCAGAAGTAGACTTTATCGTAATGGGTGAAGGTGAAGTATCTTTTAAACAATTATTAAAATATTTCAATGGTGAAATCGCCATCGAAGATGTACCGGGAATTTGTTATTTACAAGAGGGCAAAATGAAAATCCATGCCCAACCGAAAAAAGTTGATCTACGTGAACTTCCTAGTCCATTCCGTTTCGAAGAAGATCTTCCCCATCTTGGTAAGCGAATTCAATATATCGAAACAAGTCGTGGCTGTCCGTTCTCTTGTCAATTTTGTTTATCTTCTATTGAAGTAGGCGTCCGTTACTTTAATCGGGAAAAAATTAAAGAGGATATAAGGTACTTAATGGCCCATGGTGCAAAAACGATTAAATTTGTCGATCGTACCTTTAACATTAGTCGTAGTTATGCAATGGAAATGTTCCAATTTTTAATCGATGAACATGTGCCTGGTGTCGTTTTCCAATTTGAAATAACAGCAGACATTATGCGTCCAGAAGTAATTCAATTTTTAAATGACAATGCACCAAGAGGTTTATTCCGCTTTGAAATTGGTGTTCAATCAACAAACGATTTAACTAATGAACTTGTTAAACGTCGTCAAAACTTTGAAAAACTGAAACGTACAGTAACCATGGTTAAAGAAGGTGGCAAAATCGATCAACATTTAGATTTAATCGCCGGTCTCCCAGAAGAAGACTATAATAGCTTCCGACAAACCTTTAACGATGTATTTGCGATGCGACCTGAAGAGTTACAGCTTGGATTTTTAAAACTTTTACGTGGGACAGGTCTGCGTGTAGAGGCACAAAAATATGGTTATACGTATGTCGATGTGGCACCTTATGAAATTTTCTCTAATAACGTGTTAACTTTTGATGATATTGTTCGAATTAAACAGGCAGAAGATGTACTTGAGAAATATTGGAATGATCATCGAATGGATAATACAATTGAATACCTCGTAACGGAAAGTTTTGAAACTCCCTTTGATTTCTTCCAAAACTTCGGTACTTATTGGGAAGAAAAAGGATGGTCCCGAATTGGGCACCAGCTCGAAGATTTGTTTAAAAGGTTAGAAGCGTTTTTAGCTACTCAACCTAATGTAAATCTTGATATCGTTCGCAGTTTAATGCAGCTTGATTATTTATCAAAACAACAATTCCAACCGCGAAAATTATGGTGGGATGAACGGGTTTCACGGGAAGAACAAAAAGAAATATACAATATATTAAAGGAAAATCCAACCCTTGCCGGTGAAGAATTTGCCCAATTTGACCTTAGTGAAAAGGCATTCTTTAAACATTCTTTATTGATTCCTTTTGCACTAGATTATGAAGCTTTCAAAAATGGACAAATTGTAGTAAAAGAAGGATATTTACTCGCTTACTTCCGCGCTGGAATGGAGCCTTATTTTGCAACTCTTGAAAAAGTACATGCATAATTTAAGAATTTTACAAGCAGAGATCGAATTAACAATTCCCCCAAGAAGCTACAGCATTAAGTTTATTAATAATAAAAACAGTTGGAGACCTGTTCTCCAACTGTTTTTATTTTATTCAGGAATATATGGTAATTCTAAATTTTTTGGAATATTAATGACATGGGTTTCAGTATAAGATTTTAATCCTTCTTCCCCATATTCCCTTCCTACTCCAGATTGTTTTACGCCTCCGAATGGGAACCGAACATCTAACCCTTGAACAGCAGCTGTATTAATCATTGTTGTACCAGCTTCAATGCGACGAGCTACTTTAATAGCATGTTCTTCCTCACCCCAAACCGAACTTGTTAAACCATAAATACTTTCATTGTGTAACTCGATAACTTGTTCTTCATCATCGAAAGGAAGAATTGGTACAGTTGGGCCAAATTGTTCTTCTACAACAATCGGATCATGATAATCTGCACCTAATACAAGGGTCGGTTGTAGGAAATAACCATTATCCATTAATTCAGGATTTAATACTTCCCCTAACGGAATTATTTTAGCCCCTTTATTTTTTGCATCTTCAATTAAACTTTTTACGTATTTCACTTGATTTTTATTATTAACCGGACCTACTGTAACGTCTGGATGGAAAGGATCTCCTACTCGAATCCATTTGTTTGCCGCCTCAATATATTTTTCAACAAAAGCATCATAAATGGAGCGGTGCACATAGACTCTTTTTGCAATCATACAAATTTGTCCTGCAGTTAAGAAATTCGAAATAACCATTCGACGTAATGCACGTTCGTCGTTAACATCAAAGTCGTCCAACACGATCGCAGCATCATTTCCACCGAGTTCTAATGTCATTTTTTTGATTGTTTCTGAAGCGGATTTCATTATGTGCTTAGCAGTGTTTGTCCCACCTGTAAAGGCGATTTTCGCTACTTTCGGATTTGATGTTAACTCAATTCCTACTTCCGCATCCCCGTTAACTAAATTTAACACACCTGGTGGGAATTCATTGGCAATTATTTCTGTTACACGACTAACTGCTAACGGAGCAAAAGGACTTGGTTTTAAAACCATTGTATTCCCTGTTAAAAGTGCTGGTGCAATTTTAATCGTTGATAAGGAAATTGGATAGTTCCATGGTGTAATGGCAGATACAACACCGATTGGATCAAAGGTAATAATCGTTCTACCATTTTCATGTTCCTTAACTTCTGGCGTTACTACCTTTTTCACATGGTCACAAGCAAATTCCATCCACATGATGGATATAGCAATTTCTCCTTTTGCATCATAAAGAGCTTTACCATGTTCACGGGATAATAATTCGGCTATTTCATCTGTCGAATCCTTTAATTTTTGAATAGCACGTTTCATTCGTTCTATTCGATCATCTACATCAGTCCAAGCCCAATTTTTAAAGGCGTTATATGCTGCATCGATTGCTTGAATCGTTTCTTCTTTTGTATTATTTGGAGCATAACCTACAATTTCATCTGGATGAGTTGGGTTTTCCCTCGGAATTGTCTTTTCCGTTTTAATTTTTTCCCCATTAATTATTGCATGAACTGTAATTGGTTCCTTAGTCATTGTGTATTACCTCCATAACTTTTTACTTTTTAACACAATTATGTTCTACCATAATTGTGTTACGATTATATACCTTACAATTTTCAATTACGAATTATTTGCTTCTTCAACTATTTCTACTAACCATTCTTTTAATTCTACAAAGCGATGACTTTCGGGCTTTGAATTTGTTCCAACAATTATCATCGGAACGAGTGAATCAATTTTATGAAGGGAACCGTGAGCTCCCCCTCCTGCATGATCATGACTATGTTCCTCGATAAATTCATAATGCGGTTTGGCATCTACAATAATAAAACGACCTGGATTTGAATGTAGAGCACCATGAAGTCGAGCTAGAGCATCTGGATACGCATTAAATTGTATAGTTCCTTCATGATCAAAATTTAAATCTAATACAGTTAAATCCCCTTCCAACTGCCAACTTTGTCCATAACTATCTTTAAATGATCCATCCGGATAAAAGGAGAGTAAATCATTTTGATTAGGATTTATTACATAATTACGATCTGCTTCCTTCCAAGCTATAAAGCCAATCCGTTCATCTTTCTTTAACTTTCCAACGATTTCATCTATCGATAATTTATCATCATTTAAATAGATGTAAGCCATTCGTTCATTAATGGCAATAGCAATTTGACCATTCCGTTTATCACCATCCCAAAAGCTATAGCCATTTAACAGTTTATTTAAATCAATCAAACCTTTTTTCTTATCCTTTTCCACTAAAGATTGAGCACTATCGCCCATTATAATCCAAGTAACTTCTTGAATTGCTTTATCCCATGAAGAGAAGTTATTTAACAGTTTTTGAAGGGATTCATCTGCCTTTTCAATAGCCGATAAATCATCTGGACCGTTTCGATGTAAAGTCGCGTCGGCATCAGGAAGATAAGCAAGGGTAAAGGAAGGTAATTTATGTTGTTCAATTAAATAGTTCAATTCATTAACCGTAAATTCATTATTAACACCCATTCGATCCCAAAGAAACTTTTGACGATCATTTTGGGGATTCAATTGAGATAAAGCGCCTAAAGACAAAATTGTAGGACCAACTACCTCAACATTTTTTGGCAATAAATTAAGCCACGTAACCATCTTCGGAACATTTAATAGGTGACGTTCGTTTCCTCGAAAAAGAAGCCCGTTAATAGAAGCACTTTGTAAATTTCTATTGTCCAACTCCTCATGAATCGTTAAAACCTCTTTATTTAAATGGTCATTATTTAAATGAATAATACTATCTTTCGTGACATTTCGTATACCATTGTTCCAGATTTCAGCTAAACCACTTCCATAACTAATCATTCGATTTTCCTTTTGATTAAACCAAATTAAACCCGGAATACGATGCTCGTTAGCGTAAGTACCTGTTAAAATCGTACTATCAATCGTTACGGACATCGTTGGATAGGAACTAACAAAATCTGAATAAAACGTTCCATTTTTAATTAAAAATTCTAGTGCTGGTGCCTTTCCTTGATCAATTGCTTTTTGAAGCGATTCGGTCATAAGAGAATCGACTGTAATAAAAATAACGGGTTTCTTATTCGTTTGAATCTCAATATCATCTATATCCTTAGTTTTTGACATGGATAACGATAAAACAAATATTCCTAAAATGACAATGATACCAACAACTGTAAATAAAATTTTACGCAGCATATTAAACACCTTTTAAATGAATTTCTATTATTATGGTTTAAAGGTTCATTTAACATGCTTAAAAAAAGAAAAAACTATACTCCGTAATGTTAGATTATTTCTAGCAACTAGGGAGTACAGTTTTTTAAGTTAAAATGTTCCATTATTTAACGCTCTTTGCATTGCTTTTACAAGTTGGGATGGTTTACTAATAAAACCATCTTGTGTCGTACCGAATCTTCTTTGTAATGCTCTAATCATGAGTGAGGGATAACTTATAAATCCATCAACCGTTGTTCCTAAATCTTTCTGCATTGCACGAATTAATTGGCTTCCGCCACTACCAAAGCGAGCTGATGGAATATTTACAGTCGACGGATTTCTCGGTTGGCCGCTAATAATACCATCGACTGTTGTACCATAATGACGTTGCAATGCTCTTGTTGTTGCTGGTCCCCAATAACCATCTACCGCAAGTTTTGTTGATGACTGGGATGGTTTTTCGCTTGGTGTTGGAACTGGTGTTGGAGTTAGTGAATTTACTGGAGGTCGGCTAGGTGTTGAAACCGGTGTTTCTTGTTCAGATTCAGCTACTTTACTGAGCCCTAAAAAACGAGCAAGACTTTGGGCAACAGATTTTCCAACATTCGCTATAATTTCATCATTACGTAATTTTACGATATCGATCGTACTATCCATAAAACCGCCTTCAATTAAAATAGAAGGCATTTCTGTTTCACGAACAATGTGTAGGTTCGCTCGTTTTATTCCTCTATTTGTTAAGCCATAAGCTTTAACAACTGCTGGATGAATGGCGTTTGCTAATGCAACACTTTGAGGAGATGGGTATGTGAAAGTGTATGTTTCTACACCTGTATGAGTCCCCCATCGACCAGATAGGGCGTTGTGATGAAATGAAATATAATAATCTGCACCCCAACTATTTGCGCCGTTTGTCCGTACAATTAATGGAACATCTGTTTCTCCAGTTGGATCATCAAATCTTTTCGTAATAACCCCTTTATACAAGGCTAATTCATTCGCAAAAGCACGGGCAACTTTATTGTTAAAAGACCACTCTCTTTCTCCGTCTGGTGACCGTTTTCCTGGTGTATGATATCCATGACCGGCACCATATCCTATTTTTATCATTTTTCATCACCCTCGGAAATAGTATATGCATAGAATAAATAGAGGTTAGAACAGTTGCCTCAAATTTGAAAAAGAATTCTCTATTCTATTAAATACTATCCGATAGGAGGAAAAGAGACTTCCGTAAATAAAAAGTTTCACGAAATTAGGTATTGGAGATTGATAAGCTATCCTTTTTAAGAATTAAGGAATATCATTTACAACCAGAAGTTGAACACTGGATTCAAACCAGTTTAATTTTTCTCTTAATCGAACTACTTCACCAACAATAATCATGCTAGGGTTGGTGATTTGCTCCTGCTTTGCCATTTCTTCAATATTATCTAAAGTGCCTACTAATGTACGCTGAAAAGCAGTAGTTCCTTTATGAATAAGGGCAACGGGTGTTTCTTTACTTTTACCATTGGCAATTAGTTGTTCGGTAATATGCTTTAAATTTCTCATTCCCATATAAATGGCTAACGTATCAATACTTGAAGCTAAAGCGGACCAATTCATATTATCTGTTTCCCCTTGTTTACGATGGCCAGTTATTAGCGCAAAAGAAGAACTATAGTTTCGGTGAGTTACTGGTATGCCTGCATAAGCAGCGGTTGCAATACTCGATGTTATTCCAGGAACAATTTCAAAAGGAACTCCTGCATTAATACAAGCTTCAGCTTCTTCACCACCTCGACCAAATATAAATGGGTCGCCACCTTTTAAACGAGTAACAATTTTTCCTTGCTTTGCGTATTTTACTAATTCAAGATTAATCGTATTTTGTTGCATCGTATGACAATTCGGTAGCTTACCACAGGAAATGATTTCCGCTCCCTTTTTAGCATATTTCAATAAATTTGGATTAATCAATCGATCATAGAGAATAACATCAGCTTTTTTTATACAATTTAATCCTTTTACTGTAATCAACTCTTCATCACCTGGACCAGCACCTACGATATATACAGTTCCCATTTATAAATCCTCTACTTCTTTAATGGAACTTGATTGTTTTATTTTGTACAAGCTGACTCCATTTTTTGAAAATCCATGGTAAGTTGCATAAAGGACTAATCCTGTAAAAATAAAACCACCTATTATATTCCCAAATAACACAGGAATTTGGTTCCAAACCCACCAGTCACCAAAACCAACATCAGCACCCAATAACATACCTGCTGGAATGACAAACATGTTAACTACGGCATGTTCGAATCCTTGAGCAAAGAAGATTAAAATAGGTAGCCACATCGCAACAATTTTTCCAATAGTAGACTGAGTAGTCATTGCCATTACAGCCCCTAGAGAGACCATCCAATTACAAAGAACTGCTTTGACTATAACTACAATAATGCCTGTTGCGCCAATGGCCTGATAGCCAATTGTTTTTGCTTCAGCAACTTGAATAATTTTTTTAGCTATCATATTCTCCGATGTCGTTCCAAAATTTGTTACAGTAACAACGAATAATACCGCATAAATAAAGCCGCCAATTAAATGCCCTACAATAACCCAAAACCAATTCGAAAACATTTCTTTGATTGTTGCTTTTTTCTCGAGTACTGCCAATGGAATTAAAGCAAAATTCCCAGTGACCAATTCCAATCCAAGTAAAATAATGATAACAAAAGCAGCAGGAAACAGAATCGCACCTACAATGCCTAATTTTGTTTGCATTTCAGCTGAGAAAGCCAATGTTGTTCCAAACCCTAATAAAGCACCTGATAATATACCCCGTAAGACCATATTATGAATCGATAGTTTTGCTTTGTCTGTCCCTGCTTCAATCATATTTTCAATCACTTGCTTCGGTTTTACATATGACATAGGCATTCTCCTTTTTATTTAATAGTGGATACTTCCTTAAATGATTAAGAAAGAAGAATATAAACATCGTCCCCTTTGACTTCTACTTGATAAGTTTTGACACATCCATGATCCGGTTCTTGAACTTTACCTGTCGTAACGTCAATTTTCCAATCGTGCATTGGGCAAAAAACATGCTGTCCACTAATTAAACCTTCTACTAATACACCGCCTTTGTGGGGACACCGATTTTCAATCGCATAAAATTCCCCACTTTTCAAATGAAATAAAGCTATTTCTGTTTCTCCTACACGAATCGTTTTTCCGAAGTCCTTTGCTACTTCATCAATTTTTAATACCTTTATACGTTCCACTACTTGTTTCATCCTGTTCCCTCCCGTTTGGAATAATTAGACTTTTACTTTTTCAAACAACTCACTTTTTAACTTCTCACTATGAATAATCTTCTTCCAAGGATCTTGTTGAACAGATAAAGCAACTTCTAATCGTTCATTTAATTCTTTTCGTTGTTTTGGATTTTCAATAACGGCTTTAATATTGTCTAAGCCCATTCGCTCTAACCATTTAGATGTCCGTTCTAAATAAATTCCCGTTTCGCGATAATATTGGAAGTAAGCTGATGCGTATTCAATTACTTCGTCCGCTGTTTTTACTTTTCCTAGTAGGTCAGCTGCTCGTAGATGGGTACCTCCATTCCCCCCTACATACATTTCAAATCCACCTTCTACTCCAACTACACCAAAATCTTTAATACCTGATTCGGCACAATTTCTCGGGCAAGCGGATACGGCCATTTTAAATTTATGGGGACTGCCTACTCGTTCTAAACGTTTCTCTAAAGCAATTCCTAAACTCATAGAATCCTGTGTGCCAAAACGACAGAACGTTTCTCCAACACATGTTTTCACTGTTCGTAAAGTTTTACCATATGCATAACCTGAAGGCATATCAAGTTCTTCCCAAACCTTAGGTAAATCTTCTTTTTCGATACCGAAAATATCAATTCGTTGGCCACCAGTAATTTTCAATAACTTTGCGTTATATTTATCAGCCACATCGGCGATTTTCCGTAATTGATCTGAATTTGTCACACCCCCATACATACGGGGTACAACACCAAAGGAACCATCCTTTTGAATATTGGCATGTAAGCGTTCATTTACATAACGGGATTCATTTTCATCTTCATAGTCAAGTGGATAAATCATGCCTAAATAATAATTTAGAGCTGGACGGCATTTTGAACAGCCTTCACTAGTCGACCAACCTAAAACATTCATCACTTCCCGAGTATGCATTAATTTTTTGTTACGAATTGCATCTAAAACTTCGTCACGGGATAAATCCGTACAACTACACAAAGTTTCTTTCGAAGCTGTTGCAACAAATTGATCACCTAAAGTGATTTCAAGTAATTCAGAGATCATTGATTTACAGCCGCCGCACGATCTTGAAGCACTCGTACATGCTTTTATTCCATCAACAGATGTACACTCCTGTTCATGAATCGCTTGTACGATTGTTCCTTTAGATACACCATTACAACCACAAATGATTTCATCGGAAGCCATTGACGCAACAACACTTTCGCCCGAATCACCTCCAATCGGCTGCAATAAACTTACCTTTACTGTATCTGAAATATCAGCCTGTTTTTTAATCATGGAAAAAAGTCGATTTCCTTCTTTACTATCACCGAACAGTACCGCACCGACTAACTTCTTTCCGACAAATACCATTTTTTTATAAATACCATCTTGTTCGTCAAACACCTTTAAAGCTTTTCTTTCTCCGCCTTCGATGAAATCTCCAGCAGAAAAAACTTCCACTCCAGAAACTTTTAATTGGGTAGATACAACTGAACCTTTATAAGGAGTTGTTTCATATCCACTAATCTTTTTAGCTAATACTTTCCCTTGTTCAAAAAGCGGAGCAACTAATCCGTATGCGATTCCATTATGTTCTGCACATTCTCCAACAGCATATATGTTAGGAAAACTCGTTTCCAAGAAGTCATTGACTATAATGCCACGGTTCGTTTTAAGCCCCGCACTTTTTGCTAAATCGATATTCGGTTTAATCCCAACTGCCATCACAACTAGGTCGCACATCAATGTTTCTCCATCTGAAAACTTTAAAAATTCCACTCTTTTTTGACCAACTATTTCTGTTGTATTTTTTTGTAGTAAAAAACGCATCCCTTGTTTTTCCAACTCTTTTTTTAATAAAGTAGCTGCAGCTTCATCCAATTGTCGATCCATTAAATTTTCTCCAAGGTGTACAACCGTTACATCCATTCCTAAATTTAATAAACCTCTAGCCGCTTCTAATCCTAAAAGTCCCCCTCCAATTACAGCTGCTTTTCGATATTTTTTTGAGGCTGCAAGCATTTCATCGGTATCTTTCATGTCTCTGAAAGTCGTTACTCCCTCTAAGTCCGCTCCAGGTATCGGTAAAATAAATGGTTTTGATCCAGTAGCTAATATAAGCTCATCATAGGTTAAAGTTGTTCCCACATTTGTTGTAATCATCTTTTCTTCTCTATCAATATAAATTACCTTTTCATTCGTTAACAATTGAATATTGTTCTCCTCATACCAATCCCAATCATTTAATGTGATATCATCTAACGTCGTATCACCTTGTAATACTTTAGACAATAAAATTCGATTATAATTTGGATGAGGTTCTTCACCAATTATCGTTATTTCAAATTGATCTTTTGAAATTGCTAAAATTTCTTCGATTGTTTTTACACCCGCCATCCCATTTCCAACAAGGACTAATCGTCTTTTTTCCATTTATAATCCTCCTCTTATCGTTTTGAATTAACAGAAAATTCTAAACTATATCTATGTCAGATAATATCACATAAGAAGTATTTGTAAAGCATCTTTTTTCCAATTTTTCATAGAAAACGCTTTCTTTTTGCTTGATTTTTATAGTAAGAAGTCAAATTTGACGGATTTTTAAACGTTTTCATAAAATTTATGTAAGTTTTTTTAACATTTAGAATTTTATCATCGGTTTTCTGTTAATATGAAATAAAGAATAGTTTAGGAGGGCGAAACAATGGGTGGATTAGACGATAAATGTATTGCCTTATTAGGCACACGTAAAGTAGACGAACAAATGAATATTATTAAGCAACTTGGAGGTTCTGCTGTTCACCGACCAGCGCAAGGAACTGTATTTTTTGACTCCAGTTTTATAGGTAGTGAAATTAAAGAAATTATTAACGGTAAATTTCAATGGATTATTTTCACAACAGGTATTGGAATTGATAAATTATTTGAGGTTGCAAAGGAGATGGATTATGAAGAAAATCTTCAACAAGCCCTTTCCACTATGAAAATTGCCGTTCGCGGGTATAAAGGTGCGAATTCCTTAAAGAAAAGAGGATTATTTCCGATTGTTAGAGATGATGATGGAAGTATTGCAGGACTAATTCGTGCATTTGCTTCCCATAATCTTAAGAATCAATCCGTTGCCGTTCAATTATACGGATCCCCTTCAATTGAATTGATAAATTGGTTAAAGGAGCAACAAGCAAACTTTCAGGAAATTATTCCATATCAACATATCCCACCTCAAAAGGAGATATTGGAACAACTATTGAATGAAATTCTAACAAATCAATTGGATGCTGTCAGTTTTACTAGCGTTCAACAAGTACATTACGTTTTAAAATATGCGAAACAACGCAATCTTCATTTTGAACTTTTAAGTGCATTGGAAGAAAACGTTTTAGCGCTTCCAATAGGAAAAGTGACAGGTAATGCCTTAAAGGAACAAGGAGTTAAAAGAATGCTCATTCCTCAAGATGAACGAATCGGGAGTGCTTTAATGACTTTAAATAAATATTTTAAGGAAAGCGTCACTAGGTCCAATTAACCTTTGTCTCATTATAAATGGCTAATTCATCAAAATGAATTAGCCATTCTTTAATTAAAACTTAAAAATATTTCCTCTTCTCCTTTATAAGTCCTTCTATATTTTGATTCCCTTCATAGAATGGAAGTAAATTTCTTAAAAGGAGATGGACTCATGTTTGCTGTTCATTTTTATGAAAAAAATAACCTTTTTATTAGTCAATTACTTAATCATATTCCAACTGAAGGTGCTGAAATTAAACTGAAAGGTCGTAAAGGAAAAGTAATAAGTGTAACCGAAATTGAGCCTAACAAATATCATGTACAGCTTGAATTAGAAACAGTAAAGAAACAATCTTTAGTCAATAACGTAGATAAGAAGAAAAGAAGATAAAAGTTGTTATGATTATCAGTACCACTTTTTTGCTCCTACAGCATTTCAAAGTGGTTTTTTCATTTTAAATGAGCTTGTACGTCTTGTATAATCCATTGAGATGCTGAAAGTAAATCAGGAAAAACAGCATCGGCTAATGGATCATTTTCACCAAGGAAGAACGTTTTCGTCCCTGCTTTTTTACCCGCTTGTATATCCGTATCTGTATCTCCTACCATATAGCTGTTCTCTAAATTCACATGATATTTTCTACTTAAATCGATTAGCATTTTACTGCCTGGTTTTCGGCACTCACATCCTGCTTTCGGTTTATGAGGACAAAAGGCCACATCATGTATGATTGCACCAAATTTAGCTAATTCCTTCACCATATGTTCGTGAATTTGAATAAGTTGAGACTCCTTCATAAAACCAAGTCCTACTCCCCCTTGATTTGTCACTACAAAAATAAAATCAAAATAGCGATTTAATTGTTTAATGGCTTCTGGAACACCCGGTAAAAAATAAAAATCCTTTGGTTGATTTACAAACTTCACTCGATTAGTTAAAACCTCATTAATAACGCCATCCCGATCTAAAAACACAGCACTATTCATTCCTTCACACCTTTTTATTTATAACTTTATTTTTTATTAAATGATCAATTAACTTTACCTTTTTAATATAACTAATAAATACGGGGAAAAGGGATTTCGATTTCGTGATCATTTTGTTTTTAATCGTATGGAACATTCCAGGGATTTGTTTAATCGTTCCCCTGTCTATTGCTTTTACTTTATTTGTAAATGTTTGGAGATTCCCTTTTATCTCTTTTCCATTTTCCATTACTTCAATCACAAGCGTTTCAACTAATGACATAAAGAAAACTAAAATCAATAACATCGTTATGACGATGTCAGCAAGTTGCTCTATTTTCCCAGCAACATCTATCGTTACGATCATTTTTACTAGAAAAAAAATTACGCCACTGCCAAAGGTAATCGATGCATTATAAAGTATGTAATTGTAAGATATTTTTTTACCTAAATACACATTCGTAGCGGTAATTGTAATCATCATAACAAAAGAAAGAATTAAAACGAAAACATAATTCATCTTCAACACCTACTTTTTGAATAATTATATACCAATTATTCCATAAATTAGGTGATGTTATTCAATATATGGAAAATTAACGTTTCTTTAATAATCCACAACCTTTTGTAACTTTTAAGTACAAATTTAAAATCTACAAATGGTTACATTATTCATTTCTTTTTACGCAAAATATAAATGAGAAAATCAAAAAATAATAGGAGGGACTACATTGAAACAATTAAATAAATATTGGATTTATGTCTTAACAACTTTCCTAGCAGTAGGAATTTCCTTTAGCTCTGTAGCATCGGTTTCCGCTCATAATAACCATCATAAGTTTCACGATGAATATGAACAACTTGATCCTAAAACAAAAGAAAAAGTAGACAATATTTTAAGTTTTTTAAAAACAGACTTAAAGGAACTTGGTTTGGAAATACCGGATCATAAAGAAAAATACGAACAATTTGATAAATTAGACGATGAAACGAAAAAAAAGATAAAGGAAATTTTCAAACAATTAAAATCAGGTGAAATTACAAAAGAAGAGGCCAATCAGCAGTTTAAAGCTCTTGGAGTAAATCCCCCAGAAAAACATAAGCATTGTCTAGCATTTGAGAATTTAGATGAAACAACGAAAACAAAAGTAAAAGAAATCTTTAAGCAAAAGAAAGATGGGACAATTACAAAAAAAGAAGCAGATCAAAAATTAGCTGCTCTTGGAGTTGAAATGCCTAAACATCCAATGCATGAAAGTTATGAAAAATTAGACGAAAAAACAAAAGAAAAAGTAAAAAGTCGTGTAGAGGAAGCAAAGGCAGAATTTAAAAAAATCGATGTGACATTTCCAAAGAAATTTGATTACTTAACAAAGTAAACATTAAAAAGCGTGTGAATTCATCACACGCTTTTCATTATTAAACAAGATCATTTTTATTTTTATCTTCTTTGTCGCCTTTTCCGTCATTTTCGTAAAGATTTAATGCCCGTTCTCTTTCTTCCTTCGAAAAATCAGGTTCATCACCGAATTCTGTTTGGTAATTCATATTTGTATATGCATTGGAATGACGATTATCTTCAAGCACCACTTCGTCATCTTTTAATTCTCTAAACAACAGTGGTATACATAATAAACCAGCTAATCCGACTAGGCTATACACAATTCTTGATAATGCTGATTCTTGACCTCCAAACAGTGTTGCAACTAAATCAAAATTAAATAAACCGATTAATCCCCAGTTAATTGCCCCAATAATGACAAGAACAAGTGAAATTCGATATATAATACCCATGTGAACCTCCTACAATCAATTTTTATTGTGCATCTTTATTTTTTGCAATCCGCATAAATTTATACTGTTATTCGTTGAATATAACGAATTATGCGGTCATATTCTAAAATATGATGAAAATCATTTGCCCAAATTTCCAGTTTTTATTAAGAAAATTTGGAATCGCTCAACGAGAAGGGAAGAAAAAAATTGATCGTAAAACAAAGATATGTGAAAAAAAGTGATGTTGTATGGTGTACAGAATCAGAAAGTTGTACTTCTGTTTTAACAAAACTGAAAGAATCTGGCTTCCGCTGCATTCCGATTCTTGATGACCATGGGCAAAAATTTATTGGAAATGCATATAAAGTAGCGATTTTGGAACATTTATTGGAACAACCCAATATGGATATCCCGATATCACAACTTGTTCAAGATGTAGATGGACACATTTATGAAGAAAGCTCTTTTTTTAAAGTGTTCTTTTCAATAAAACGACTACCCTATTTAGCTGTAGTTGATGAACATCAACAATTCGTAGGCATTATTACCCATTCGAAAGTATTTGAATTGTTGGAAGAAGCTTGGGGATATAAAACAGGCAGTTGTGCATTAACAATTGCCCTTCCTGATACGGAAGGAATTTTAGCTAAAATTTTAACTCTCATTAAGAAAAAATCTACTATAAAGGGTGTATTTTCAATCGATGATGACAATTGGTATTTAAGAAGAATTATTGTGACTTTAGGTAAAGGAGCAAACAACCAAACCATTAAAGAAGTAGAAGAACTTCTTCACAAAGTAGGAGCAAGGCTAATCGATGTAGAAATATTTAATCAAGATCAATTCAAATGAACAAATGCGATTGAGAAAAACTTCTCAATCGCATTTCCTTTTAATTTAAATTAAATTTATATACATCTCGATCATTTAATTGTTGTATTGGCCGATTATTCTGTAAAAAAATGGAGCTAAAACGATTAATTTGTTCATTCGACATTTCAATTGGCTCCTCTAAGATTAACCAGTTAACACCTTCTGTACATGGAGGAGCTGTTAAAGATCCCACATATTGATATACTTCTTTATTTTCAGGTAAAAGCTGTTGTAAATCAACAGGGTTTTTTAACAATTTCGCTGCCGCATCACCATCAGTTGGTATTTCATCCCACATTTCTGCTAAAACGGCATTTTCTTTTCCACTTTCAATGAATAAACCGATAATGGCTAGCTCACCCTCTTCTGATTCATGGAAAAGTTGCGCTTCCATATCGAAGTATTGGCCATTTAATTGGTGCTCACTCGGAGAATGGAAATGAATTCCTGTTAATTTAAATTCCTTGTCGTTCATTAAAAGAGAATTATCTAAAGTAGTTGAGTTAGCTTCTATTGTATGTCCAATATTTTCCACCGCAAATATCGCTTGATCGTAATTTAATGACACTTGTTCTGCTAATTTTTTTGCCTGCTCTTCGTCAATCGTTTCATTTACTTCTATGTTAATAGGCGATTGTAATGTACCTTTGCCACAAGCTTCATAATTGGAATTAACATTCAACATTTCATTTGAATTGTTCGTTTCCCCATTAGGAGAAGCCCCATTGTTCGCTGTTAATTGTTGTTTATTTTCAACTGGGGCTTGTTCAATTGGAGGATTTACTGTATAGCTTACTGCGACTACAACAATGGCAATTAATAAAAAAGCATAGATGTAGCTTTTTTTCATTTGTGTTTTCTCCTTTTTCATATACTTTTTATCAAGGTAGCCAATAATCTATTCTTTCTATTCAACATAAGAAAATTTTTATTTTTATAAGGAAAAATTATTTAATATAAAATAAACCTCCGTTGATGATTTCGACTTTAATTCGAGGGTTAAACCGGTCTTCCAATCCCCTTTTCTCAATTTCATAACTTTCCGGTTTTTCTTTTACGCCAACATAAAAGTAATCTAACACTTCCTGTTCTTTAACCCATCGTTTTTTTGCTTCTTCTGCCCAAGAATGATCATCCTTTTGGATAATATTTTGAATCATTAAATCTAACCGTTCCAAAGCTCTTGCTGGCTTTATAATATATTGCAAACAAAAAGTATCTTTAGGTGGTAGAGGTGCCAAATCTAATTGACTAACAAATTCATGAAAATGGTCTTCAATCTCGCCATTTATTAAATTAATTCCTAAAGAATAAAGCTTTTCCTTTGTGTAATCACAATAATAGGAAACTTTATAATTAACACAAAAATATGGTGTTAACGTTTGTTGTTTCCCTTCCTCATTACTAAATTGTTGATACATCTTTACGAATGAACCAAGGTCCTTTGTTGCTTTAAATATTTGATTTAATCTTCCAGAACCGAAATGAATAATTTCACCCATTAATGGATTATCTATTTTTGTTCGATTCGTAATTAATGTAAGTCTGGCTGGATTTGGCGTACTATTTGTTGCCTCGATATATTGCCAGTAGAAGGGGCGATTCATTATTTTTTTATCAATATCAACTGTTAATTGAACCATTAATAAATGCCCTTCATCAGATAGAACTTCGCAACCTGTTTCATTAAAAAAGCTTTTTAAATAATTATGAATTTCCTCAGCATACATAAAATTAGTACCCCTTTTTCATCCAAGGTCTATTTTTTTATAGTTAATCATCCAACAATTACGCCTTTCGAGTTAAAATGTCGTCTAAATCTCCTACTACTTTTTCAAAAACATCAATTTTACTACTTAATAAATCTAAAATTTTCTGCTCAATCGTCTGTTCAATCGCTAAATTATAAATATGGACATCTTCTTCTTGTCCTAAACGGTGAACACGCCCTATTCTTTGTTCCAACTTCATCGGATTCCACGGTAAATCATAGTTAATAACATGATGACAGAATTGAAGGTTAATCCCCTCTCCTCCAGACTCTGTTGCTATAAGCACTTGAGCACGTTCTCGGAATAATTGTTTCATCCAATCCCGTTTACTTTTACTAAATTTCCCGTTAAATAATACACTAGTAATTCCTTTTGTGTATAAATACCATTGTAAATAAGCTTGTGTTGCTCGATATTCAGTAAAAATAATGACTTTATCTTGTGCTTTTTCTATAATTTCGATTACCTTTTCCGCTTTTGCATTAATTTCTAGATTCATTAACTTCTCCATTATTGCTTCTATATATTCCTTCTCTTCTGATTGAGCACATTTTTGGAGCATTTTATTTAACGTTAAAAAGGTCGCTTCTTTACTGCTACACATTTCCTTCAGTAAAGTCACCATTGTAAAGGAGCTTGAAAAGATTGAGGATATTGATTTCAATTCACTAATCATGTCGTAAACTTCTTTTTCTTGTTCAGTGAACTGTACTGTTATCGTTTGAACTTTCCTTCTTGTCCACTCAACTCCCGTATCATGTCTTCTGTTCCTTACCATTACTTGATTCACAAGCTCTCTTAAATATTTCTCTCCATCTAGACTATTTTTTGTAGCTGAAAAGGAACTTTGAAATGCCTCATAGTTACCTAAATGACCAGGTTTTAATAAAGAAACTAAGTAAAAGATCTCAAATACATCATTTTGAATCGGTGTTGCTGTTAATAACAGGCAAAACTTTTTCTTTAAACTTTGTACGAATTCATAGATTTGCGTTTTATGATTTTTTAATTTATGTGCTTCATCTATAATGATCATATCGTAATCTTGTTCATAAATTTTTTCTCGATGGGGACTTTTTTTGGCAGTATCCATACTCATAACTACCACATCATAATGATCAATAGGTGTATTTTTCCGATAGGAGATAGCTGGTATGAAAAAACGTACATTCAACTCTGTCACCCATTGGTTTTGCAACGATGCGGGAACTAAAATAAGGGCTTTCTTCACTAAACCACGAATCATATATTCTTTCATAATCAAACCGGCTTCTATGGTTTTCCCTAGACCTACCTCATCTGCTAAAATCGCTTTTCCATTCATCTTTTCGATAACGGTTTGGGCTGCTTCTACTTGATGAGGTAATAATTGTAAGTTTGTTAAAAATTTCGGAGCTTGCAATCCGGAAAACTCAGGTATTAAGTTCATTTTCTCAATTTCATAACTCATTTTATAAAGGGTCCAACTATCCCATGGACCATCTTGTTCAAAGCGTTCAAAAAAGTCCTCTCTCCAGTTAGTCGATCGTTCAATAATCATTTGAAGACACCTCGCTTGTTATAACTTTTATAATGTCCAAAAAATAAAAAAATATAAATGAACATTGGAGTAAAACAAGCATTTTAGTGAAAATAATAAATTTATGGATGTTTTTAGAAATAAGTGGGATTTGTTTCATTTTATTTGGAAGACCCATTTATACCTTTGGATGATATACGTAAAGGAACAAAAAAAGAACAGAAACTTATCTGTCCTTTAAGTCAGCTTCTGCTACTTTTTTTACCCTTCCCATAAATTGAATAACAGGTTTATCAGATGCAAACTTTACTAATGGTTTTAAAAACCATTTCAAAGGTTGATTCGTCGTCTTGTATTTAAAAAGCGTTTTTTGATCATCTATTTTTTCCAATTCATATTGGGCTGATATATTAAACCATTGTGCAAGATTAAATCCTATCGTTAGTTTTTTATAATCGCACTCATTCTCATACTCTAACGTTTTTACTTCATACTCTTGGATTCGTTTACCTTCTCGATATTTTTGAAGATATACACTTCCAACTTTATTGGAAGTGAGCTTAAGCGGTTCATGGGATACAACTTGAGGCATTATTTTTTGCATTTCTTCTACATTACCATCGAATAACTTCCATATTTTTTCTATTGATGCATGAATTACGATTTCTTTTGACCAGGATTTCACTTTTCCCCCCCCAAAGTATGTCTTACTCTTATACTATCTTTTCCAACTATAATTTACCAATAACTTGTAACTTTATACGGATAGCAGAAACTCAAAAAATGGAAATTAATTTAAAAGACCTACGTTAATTTCTCTTTCAAAAGCAGCTAATTTAAATTTTAGCTCCCCTATATTTTGTTACAAATATATCCAAATCCACATCATTTTGTAACATAAAGTTCAGCATATTGTAAAAAGAAAAATATTGTAAATTTGTTAGTAATTATATAAAATATCTTTTGTAAACTATTTTATACATGTATACTATTTTATACAATTTGAAAATTAGTAGTACAAAAGCTCCATGGAGAAATTAGAAAATGTGAAATTTTTCACTTTGAAAGTGATCCAATAATAGTTTTGTAATATAATATTTTTCAATTAAAAATTTCAAATTTTCTAACTATTTAATCACTCATTTATTTTCTTTCTTTTCAACAAGTATTCTTAAAAAATCGTCATTATTCGAGTATGTGTCGACTTCGACAATTTGCATTTTGACAAATTCACCTTAATTGGACTAATTTTTTTAAAACAAGTCTTGATTATTTTAAAATACGGAGGTTGTTAGGGATTACTAGCGTTACGCAAAAAAAAAATTTATTACAAAGATTAAAATGAAAATATGTGTCTATTTAAAAGATTAATTGTGACATATTTGTGAATTCCGTTTTTTCAACCATGAACCGACATAATTTTTAAGATAAGTAATATACAATTACTAAAGTAAATTACAAATCTATTAAATTTTAATATAATACTAAATCTTGGAGGATTATTTAAATGCGAAGTAAATTTTATAGACAAATTTTAAAACTACTTATTGAAATGAAAAGAAAGGATATGTATAAAAAAGCAAACAATTTAGGCTTTACTCACCCCGAAACTGTAACATGTAGCCAAGAATTAGATGCTTTACTTAATATCTATTTACATAAAGCTGCATAAAGGAGGAATTTTTATTATCACATTACAATTTTTATTTGTATATTATCCCAGTTAGGCTAGAGTCAATCTGCTTAACTGGGATTTTCAATTTCAAATTATGAGAAATTAGCCGTTACATTTAAGTGTAAGTATATTACCCTTCACTTACTTACAATCTTCAACATTATATGTAGCTGCATAAATAATTATGTATGAACAACGATTGGAATATCACATTCTAATTTCGCTACTCATGTTACATATTCTTCTGTTTGATCCATCTGTATTTGATAAGCTAAAACTGAGCCACCATCGCAGTTGAAAAGTGAGCCACTTTTATATGAAAATAATCCTAACTTCATAGAGTTAGGAGCGTATAGAGGTGATTTCTTTGGAGAAGAAACAAAAAGTTTTATTAGCCTTTCATAAAGAAAATAAGAGT
>NZ_RHLQ01000029.1 GCF_003711845.1 Lysinibacillus halotolerans | reverse complement strand
AGCTATGAACACTTTAAAGCGAAAATTTTATTAAATAATTTATCTAAGAAAATTGGGATTCATTTAGGATAATCGGGGTGCCGTGTAATATCACTTCACCCCAACATTTGACATAGAACCTTTTTTGTTTATAGGACAAGATATTTTTATTAATGCTAACGACTTGAAAATGAGATAAACTATAGTCATACATAAAAAGAAAAAAATGGAGAAAAAGCATATGCCAAATCCAAAAAAGAAAATTGTTTTAAATGAAATACTATATTGGAAACAAAATCGATTACTACCGGACCACTACTGTGATTTTTTAATGACCCTTTATTCGGAAGGGAATGGAGACGAACTTATTGAAGAAATCAGTCATAAAAAGTCTATCATAGCGACTGAAAACAAACGTAAATGGATTTTTTCTATAAGTATCATCCTAATTAGTTTAGCCTTATTTGTAGCGTTATTTACTGTTACTAAGTGGGTTGGGCTCGTTTCAATATTCGTTGCAATCATTGCGATTATCCTTTTAATAAGTGCTTTCCTATTCTCTAAAAAGGAAGTAACGTTCGCACCATTATTACCGATTGGGGCAGCTTTACTAATATTTGGCTTATCTGTCAAAGTATCAATTGAATATTTCCCCGATCGTTCATTTGTTTTATATGGTTTACTTATCGCCAATTGTCTTATTTGGTTATTTACTGGATTGAAATTAAAATTACTTTATTTTACTTTGTCTGGCGGAATTGCACTTGTGATTGTTTTAGGATATCAATTCTTTATTTAAAAAGATTTTGTGGCGGTATAACCGTAGAAGGGTTTAAATAGCTTAAAAAGATGGGTAATATGATGATGATATTAAGAATATCGGAAATATGATGTTCATTTCAAAAATAGTTTCAAACAACTCAATCTAAATTCATGTTTGGATATGGGTATATGAAAGACAATGAAGTGGAAAGATATTTAAAGGATACTTTTAGAAAGTAGGATTGCCCTTTTAAAATGCAAAATAAGTTATTACAAATTAATTTTTCCAACATTAACTTATTATTGTCGATTTTGTGTCAATCCTTGTAAAAGTTGGTGTTTAGGTCTTTTCGTTTTTCAAATAATGAAGTACAATAATTAATGTTGACTAGATTCTATATTAATAGATGTAGAAAAATGAATTAAAAAAGGAGGGTAACCTATGAAAAACAATCCAATTATTCCTTATATTCTTATTATGGCATTCGGTATCGGACTTATCTTCTTCATGTCATTAGAAGGTGCTGGAAATAAAGAAGAGATTGCTGAAGGTCACGAAGAAGAAGCTACTACTGAAGAAGGTGGAGCTGCTGAAGAGGGCGGAGCAACTGCAGAAGGAGCAAACGGTGAAGAACTAGTTTCTACATGTATCGGTTGTCACGGTGGTGACTTAACTGGTGGTATGGGACCTAAAATTGCTGGTTTAGATGCTGAACATATTAAAGATGTATTAGCTAACGGTATTGAAGGTACACCAATGACTCCAGGTTTAAAAACTGGTGCTGAAGCGGAAGCAATCGCTGAGTACATTTCTTCATTAGAATAATAATTAAACGACGAGAGGCTGTCTTATTAAGTATTTACTTATAAGACAGCCCTTTTAACTTCATAGGTTATTGATTTTCCTCGCATTACATAACTGAATTTCTATTCCAGCATCATTTTAGGACAAATATTTTATTTTTTTTATATAATATGACATAGAAATTAGAAAAAGGCGGTTACTATATGAACGCACAAAAATTATCAAAACGATTAGAGGCAGTTGCTTCCTTTGTACCAACGGGAGCGATTGTTGCAGACATAGGCAGTGATCATGCTTATTTACCATGTTATTTAATCCATAAAGGTATTGTGAATAAAGCCATTGCAGGAGAAGTGGTGAAAGGACCCTTTGAATCTGCCGTAAAACAGGTGAAATTGGAAGGACTTGAAGAGTCTATTACGGTTCGCCTTGCTGATGGGCTAGAAGCGATAAAAGAAACTGATGGGGTAAATACGGTTACAATCGCTGGTATGGGAGGGCCTCTTATCGTTTCCATTCTAGAAAAAAAACCAGAACTTTTACAAACTGTAACAAGACTTATTTTACAACCGAACATTCATGCAAAAGTAATTAGAGAGTGGGCTTTAGCAAATGGTTGGGCGATTTTAGATGAAGTTATATTAAAAGAAGACGAAAAAATTTATGAAATTCTTGTTCTTCAACGGGGCGATATGGAGTTATCAGAACAGGAAATATTGTTAGGAAAACATCTAATGGCCAATAAATCGGACGTGTTTGTAGAAAAATGGACGAAGGAAATTCAAAATTGGAGACGTGTTTTATCTTCTATTGAACAAGCAGAAGAGACGTCAGATATTGTTGCAAAACGTAAAGAACTTTTACATTTAATCGAACTAGTGAAGGGGGCTTTACCAAATGAAAATCGCTAATGGTCATGAAATTATCCAACTTTTTGAAAGCTGGTCGCCAAAAAAATTAGCCTGTATGGAAAACGACCCAATTGGTCTTGCTATCGGAACTTTGAATAAAGAAGTGACAAAAGTATTAGTAACGTTAGATGTGAATGATGAAGTTGCAGATGAAGCGATTCAAAAAGGATGCCAATTAATCATTGCCCATCATCCTCCCATCTTCCGTAAGTTAGCCAATTTAAGAACAGATACTCCAGCTGGTAAACTGTACGAAAAACTGATTAAAAATGATATTGCTGTTTATGCAGCCCATACGAATTTAGATGTGGCAACGGGTGGAGTAAATGATTTATTAGCAGATGCATTACAACTAGAGAATAAACAAATTTTAGAAAAGACTTATCATGAGAATTTAATGAAGCTAGCTGTATTTGTTCCAGATGAGTACGCTGAAAAAGTACGTTTCGCTTTAGCTAAAGCTGGTGCAGGCCATATTGGGAACTATGACTCTTGTAGTTTCTCAACGAACGGTCAAGGCCGTTTTAGAGCGTTAGAAGGGGCAGATCCATTTATCGGAGAAATTGGTGAGATGGAAACGACAGATGAAGAAAAAATTGAAGTAGTTTTCCCCCAATCTATAAAAAACAAAGTTTTAAAAGCGTTACTTAACGCCCATCCCTATGAGGAACCTGCTTATGACGTATATACATTGGCGGTGGAAACGAAGGAAATGGGGATTGGCCGGGTTGGAACTTTAAAAGAACCGATGACTTTGAAACAGTTCGCTCAATTTGTTAAAACCCAATTAGATGTTCCAATGGTAAGACTAGTTGGTCAAACGGAGACATTGGTTTCAAAGGTAGCGGTTCTAGGTGGTGACGGTAATACGTATATTCATGCAGCTAAACGGTCCGGTGCCGATGTATTTGTAACTGGTGATGTGAAATTCCATATTGCCCAAGACGCTCAAAATCTAGGGTTAAACATTATTGACCCAGGACATCACGTTGAAAAGGTTATGATGAAAGGAGTGGCCGATAAAATGGTTCAATTATGTTCGAGCTCAAAATTATCGGTGGAATTTATCCAATCTGAAATCGTTACCGAACCTTTTATTTTTATTTAAACAAGGAAGTGTAATGAGTGGGGAATAACGGAAAAGTTTGGTTAATGATCGGAGGACTAATAGTTGTTATCGGAGTTGCTTTTTCCATCTTTTTTTCCTTCGTTTCAGAGAAACAAATAAATCAACTTGTGAAAAGCTGTGAAAACGATGGTGGAGAAGCGATTGTTACAAAACATGGGTTTCTCGTAACAACTTCCTATGAATTCGAATGTAAAAAATAAAGAACGTAACTTCTCAGTTGAGAAGTTACGTTCTTTTATTAAGCATGTACTTTTGATTGAGTGATTTGAGCATTTACTTTTTCATCAAACTCTTTTTCCGATTTTGACACAACAACTGTTGCGACACCGTTACCAATTAAGTTTGTTACGGCACGAGCTTCTGACATAAAGCGGTCTACACCGATTAATAGGGCAATCCCTTCGACCGGAATCATTGGGAATGCTGCTAATGTTGCTGCTAATGTAATGAATCCAGATCCAGTTACTCCTGCAGCTCCCTTAGATGTAATCATCAAAATACCAAGAAGAGTTAATACTTGAATCCATGTTAATTCAACATTATAAGCTTGGGCGATGAATAGGGCAGCCATTGATAAGTAGATCGCTGTACCATCTAGATTAAATGAATAACCAGTAGGAACTACTAAACCAACAACTTGTTTTGAACAACCAAAGTTTTCTAATTTACGCATCATAGAAGGTAAAGCGGATTCTGATGATGACGTACCAACAACTAAGAAAATTTCATCTTTAATATAAGCAATGAATTTAAAAATATTAAACCCATAAAATTTTGCAATGGAACCTAGAATGACGATTAGGAACAGCGCCATTGTAATATAAACAGCAGCCATCAATAAACCTAAGTTACCTAAAGATTCTAAACCGAAGTTCCCAATTGTGTATGCCATCGCACCGAAAGCACCAATAGGAGAGAACTTCATTACCATACCAACAATTTTAAAGAAGATTTCAGACACTTGCTCGAAAATTTGAATAACCGGTCTTGATTTTTCACCTAATGCCGCAGCAGCCATACCGAATAATACAGCGGCAAACAGTGTTGGTAATAATTCACCGTTCGCAAGGGCTCCTACAAAGTTTTCTGGAATAATACTAGAAATGAAGGCACCAATTCCATGTTCTGTTTCTTCAGCAGCAGTCGTATATTTTGAAATATCTGCACTATTTGCTTCAGACGTATCTAGTCCATCCCCAGCGTTTACTAATAATGCAACCCCAATACCAATTGCTAGGGCGATTGTTGAAACGATTTCGAAGTAAATTAATGCTTTACCTCCGATTTTACCAACCTTTTTCATATCTCCCATGCCACCGATACCGATGACAACTGTTAAGAAAATAATTGGAGCTATTAACATTTTAATTAATTTAATAAATAAATCCGCTAATATTTTTAAACCAGCACCAAACTCTGGCCAAATTGCTCCAACAATAATACCTAAAATAATCGCAACGATTACTTGAAACGTTAAGTTTTTAAGTAATTTCATTTCTTTTCTTTCCTCCTTGTAAACTTACTGTAAATAAAATGTTATCGCTTTCATTGAAACTATCATAACTGATAGTTTTCTGAAAAAGCGGTTTAGTTTTTAATGGTTATATCGTTCATTTCGTTCAATTTATTGTGAATTCTATCACAAAACCTCTATAAATCAACGAATTTACTGTTATAATACTGATTGAAGAGGCTTCTTTTTTGTTATAGTACAAAGGTGGAGTATATAAAAAAAACTACCTTTTTGTAAAAGGTAGTGACATTTTGTTCATTTTGTTCAATGGAATGATGGTATGGAACGATTCATTTCATCTAATAAATCATCTAAGTAGTGATCATTAATTGTATTTTCATAATGTTTATATATCGGTTGGAGTTGTTCTTTCCATTGATTTTTGTTTGTTTCATCCAATTCGTATATGATAACGTTTGGATCAGATTGAAGATCTTGTAAATTTTGCTCATTAAATTTTTGTGCTTGTTCAAACTGCCAATCTTGCATTTCCTCGAGGGAGTCTAAAATAATTTGTTGATATTCCTCATCTAATCCATTCCAAAATTGTTCATTCATTAGGACGGCATAAGCTAAAATACCATGATTGGAAAGGGTAATATGATTCTCCATTGTATGAAATTGTTTTGAGTAAATATTGGAAATCGTATTTTCTTGAGCATCAACTACATGATTTTGCAAGTCACGATAAACATTGCCAAAAGAAGTAGCAACCGGTTCTGCTTCAAGAAGAGTAAATTGCTTTCTTAAAATGTTACTAGGCATCATACGAATCTTTTTTCCTTCAAACTGTCCTACTTCTACTATCGGTGTTGTCGAAGCGATTTGTTTAAAACCATTGCTCCAAAATGTTAACCCTTTAATATGAACTGTATCAAGCTCTTTTAGAAGGGATTGACTGACGTTACTGTTTAAAACCTCCTTTAATTGCTCATTATTCTCAATAAGGAAGGGTAAATCAAGAACTTGCCAGTTTGGTAACATATCCGTCATTTTCGAAATAGTTGGAGCAATCATTTGAACTTCATTATCCAGCAGTGCCTTTAGTTCATTATCATCACTGTACAACATGCTGTTCGGATAGACTTGTACAACGAGACGACCATCACTTTTTTCCTCAACAAGTTGGGCAAATTTTTCTGCTGCTATTCCCTTTGGCGTATTTTCCGCCACAACATGGCTAAAATGAATCGTTATTTGATCCTTTAAACCTTCTTGTTCATCATCATAAGGTAATGCTGTTGGAGAAAAAATATTTTGACGATACCCAAATAGTACGATTAATATAATGATGGTAATTAAAGATCCAGTTAGAAAGTATTTCATTATCTTCACCACGATTATTGTAGAATAAATATAAATCATTATAAACATAAAGAATGCCAATAGGACAGTGAAAATTAAAGGGGGGTATTTGATGAGAAAACGTAAATTATCAATGAATAAAAAAATTATGTTTTTAACGTTTTTCATTATAGCCTTTTCCTTTTTAATAGCAGGGACTTTCGTTATCGGAAGCTTATTTCAAGAAAAAGAAGAAGACATTGGTCAAGAAGCTATGCTTGTTAGTAGAACGGTAGCGAATTTACCAGAGATTAAAACATTATTACAAAGGGAAAATTTTCAAGATTCATCAAAAAAAATCAATGAAATTATCGGTGAAATACGTTATATCAACAAAGCAGATTACATCGTCGTTATGGATATGAATCGAGTAAAGTATTCCCATCCATCAAAAAATGAAATAGGACAAGTTAGTGAATCGACCGATATGGATGCAGCCTTTGCTGAGCATTACTATTTATCAAAGGCGAAGGGGGAGGAAGGTACGATGATTCGTGCCTTTGTCCCAATTATGAATGAACTAAATATTCAAATTGGAGTCGTATTAGTCGGTTACTTACTACCATCCTATCTTCAAATAGTTGCTGATTATCAGTCAGAATTTATTGTAACGTTATCATTATCAATCTTGTTTAGTGTATGGGGGGCCCATACTCTTGGTCGCCATATTAAGAAGCAAATGTTCGGATTAGAGCCCCATGAAATTTCTAAAATGTATGTGGAAAGAACGGAAACATTCAATGCCATGCACGAAGGAATTATCGCTGTGGATAAAGAGTTAAATATTACGATCTTTAATAAGAAGGCTTGTGAAATATTAGGGGTTGGTGGAGATCCATTCCAATATTTAGGACGCAATATATATGACGTTTTACCTGACACGAGATTGCCTGAAATCGTTTTTACAGGAAAACCGGTTTATGACCAGGAAATCTATGTGAATGAACATAGTATTATTAGTAATCGAATCCCTATTCTCGTTAATGAAGAAACGGTTGGAGCTGTCGCAGTGTTTAAAGATTTAACAGCTTTTAAACAGCTTGCGGAAGAACTAACAGGTGTTAAAGCCTTTGTACAAGCATTACGTGTCCAAACCCATGAGTATAAAAACAAATTACATACAATTGCTGGACTTCTACATCTAGGGCACTCTCAACAAGCGTTAGCTTATTTGTCCCAAGTGAAGGATGAACACGACAATGTTACGAAATTTTTAAACGAACGAATCTACAATGAAAATATTTCTGGTTTATTATTAAGTAAAATAAGTCGTGGTAGAGAACTTGGTATCACGGTTAATATTGATAAGGAAAGTAAGTTTACCCAATTTCCAGAGAAACTAGATCATCATGATTTTGTCGTATTATTTGGGAATTTAATTGAAAATGCCTTTGATTCATTAGTAGCTATTGATAAAAAAGAGAAAGAGATTCATATTTCTATTGATGACAATGATGGCATACTTGCGATCTTAGTAAGCGATAATGGTATTGGTATGACAGAAGAAGTAAAGGCTCGCATATTTGAAAGTGGATTTTCAACAAAGGATAGGGAAAATAGAGGAATTGGTTTATTTTTAGTGAAGGAAATTGTCGATAAAGGAAATGGTACAATTGATGTTACGAGTGAACCAAAAAAAGGAACAACTTTCGTTATTACATTTGAAATATAAATGTGAAGACGTAGCAGCTTAATCCTTAAGTTTCAATTCAAACTTGAAATGGGGAGCACCTAGTAGACGTAAAAAAAATGAAAATGGGCACTAATTTAGGAGGGACCATGTTTGAACTTGATAAAAGTTTTGCTCGTAGAAGATGACCCAATGGTAAGAGAAGTAAATCGACAATTTATTGAGCGAGTAGATGGTTTTAAAGTGGTTGCAATGGGCAACAATGGAATTGAAGGATATAAAAAAATAGAAGAATTAAGACCCGATTTAGTAATTATGGATATTTTTATGCCTGAACAAGATGGGCTTATCACTTTGCGCAAAATTCGGAGCGCTAACATACCTGTTGATGTAATAACAGTAACAGCAGCCAATGATATGCAAACGATTCAACAAATTTTACATTTAGGCGTCTATGATTATATTATGAAGCCTTTTACATTTGAACGAATGCAACAAACGCTACTAAATTACTTTAAATTTAAGGTGAAAGCGGAAGAAGTACACGATTTAACCCAAAAAGAACTGGATGAAATGATTCATCCTTATCGTGAAATCGAGGAGTCCGTTGAAAATGAAATTTCTATTTTAACTGAGCTTCCGAAGGGGTTTAACCGTTCTACCCTTGATAAAGTATTAAAATATGTGAAGGATTCCAAAGAAGGGGTATCAGCGGATGAGGTAGCTTCGGGCATTGGGGTAGCCCGTGTAACTGCTAGAAGATATTTAGATTTTCTGGAAAAACAAAACTTTATTAAAGTGGATGTTCATTACGGTGGAGTAGGAAGACCGATTAATCATTATTTTATTTAATATTATGTTTTGAAGTGTATTTTGCATTTATTGCGAATACACTTTTCTTTTTGATAAATCTATTGAAATTGTACATTTAAAAGCCTATTTGCATATGATACCTTTAGAACAACTTTCGTTAAAAGATGCCGGAAAGGAGATTACTATGCGTCCTCAAAGTTTCTATCAACAAGTGCCACAAGGTCGTCCCTTTAATCATTTCCCTGGACCTATGCCTGGTCCTGGACGTGGGCCAATGCCAAACTTTGGTCAGCAAATGCCCCGTGGATTCCAACCGGGAATGATGCCACCACCTGGACCTATGCCTGGCCCCGGACTTGGCTCTGGAACTATTCCAGGTTTTGCACCAAAAACGTCAACACCGAAATTAGAGTCGTTTATGGATACAGCAAATAAATTCTTAGCTACTGCCCAATCTTTCCAACCATTAATCCAACAAGCTACACCGATGATTAGAAATTTACCTGCCCTATGGAAATTATATAAAGGTTTCCAAAGTATGCCTAGTTCAAATGAGACAGAGCCAAAGCAAGAAAGAAAAGGTAGTAAAAGAGATTCCTTTGATTCTATTTCAACGTCAAGCCGATCCAAAAAAGTAAGTCCAGAAAAACTTGCAACCCGTCCATCGAAACCTCTTATTTATCAACCGCCATATGATTTTTAATACTTAAAAATAGAAAAGATTAGTTGGAAGTTTTGTATTAAACGTGTTGCTCCGGTATAATAAAACTATGTACCAACAAAAGGAGTGACATAATGCAAGTCATTAAAATAAATCCAAGAGGTTACTGTTACGGGGTTGTAGATGCGATGGTTATTGCCCGTAATGCCTCATTAGATAAAACATTACCTAGACCAATTTATATATTAGGAATGATCGTACACAATAAACATGTGACAGATGCATTTAAAGAAGAAGGTATTATTACATTAGATGGGGAAAATCGAAAAGAAATTATCGAAAAAGTTGAAACGGGTACCGTCATCTTTACGGCCCATGGTGTTTCTCCAGAAATTCGTGAGATTGCTAGAAGAAAAGGATTAGTTTCCATTGATGCGACTTGTCCGGACGTAACAGTGACCCACGATTTAATTCGTGAAAAATCAGCAGAAGGTTATGATATTATTTACATTGGTAAAAAAGGGCATCCCGAACCAGAAGGGGCAATTGGAGTTGCTCCAGACCATGTACATTTAGTGCAAACGATGGAAGATATAGATAATTTACAATTAGATAACGATAAATTGCTTGTAACGAACCAAACGACAATGAGTCAATGGGACGTGAAAGCGGCTATGGATTATTTAAAACAAAAATATCCCCACATACAAGTACATGAAGAAATTTGTCTTGCTACACAAGTTCGTCAAGAAGCGGTAGCAGAGCAAGCAGGTGCTGCAGATTTATTAATCGTAGTAGGGGATCCGAAATCCAATAACTCGAACCGTTTAACGCAAGTTTCTGAAGAAATTGCCAATACACCTTCCTATCGAATTGCTGATTTATCAGAATTGAAGTTAGAGTGGTTAGAGGGGATTGAAACAGTGGCAGTTACTGCTGGTGCATCAACACCAACACCGATTGTAAAAGAAGTGATCACCTTCTTGGAGAAATATAATCCAGAAGATCCTTCAACCCATGAAAT
This sequence comes from Lysinibacillus halotolerans, assembly GCF_003711845.1. Taxonomy (GTDB): domain Bacteria; phylum Bacillota; class Bacilli; order Bacillales_A; family Planococcaceae; genus Ureibacillus; species Ureibacillus halotolerans. Next base: position 31,780 of record NZ_RHLQ01000029.1, on the reverse strand, counting down.
TAAAAGAACCGTTACGTTAAATAAAATTTTACCAAAAATCAAAGAACCAAAACCAGTTGATAAAATAATGCCTTATTAATAATGAACTTTAAAAAATCAGGATGAATATCCTGATTTTTTTATTTTCCTGCCCTATGAATATATTAAATATTCAAAAAGCCTTGATATTATTGGGATGAACAGTTGTTTTGTTGTGCTTTGCATTTCCAAAATGGTACAATATGAAACATGTTAGGAGGTACGAAAAATGTCGAAGTACTCAGATTATGATTTTAAGCCATTTTTAAGAGAAGCAATTGCAAAACTTGGCTTTGAAGAACCAACTCCTATTCAAAAAGAGATGATACCTCTTATTTTGAAAGGGAAAAGTGCAATTGGACAAGCCCATACGGGAACAGGTAAAACCCACAGTTTTCTATTACCGATTGTCCAACGCATTAATGAAGAAAAGCAAGAGGTGCAAGCGGTTATCACTTCTCCAACGAGGGAGCTTGCCCAACAAATTTTTGATGCATTGAATCAGTTAATTGAAGAAACGGATATTCAAGCAAAACTAATTATTGGTGGTACAGATAAACAACGGACAATTGATAAGTTAAAAACACAGCCTCATATTGTTGTCGGTACACCAGGTCGAATTCGTGATTTAGTGAAGGAAGGTGCACTACTAGTTCATACTGCTCCAATATTAGTAGTAGATGAAGCTGACCTTGCCTTTGATATGGGATTCATTGAAGATATTGATGGATTTGCAACCCATATGCCGGAAGATCTAGAAATGTTTGTATTTTCTGCGACAATTCCCGCAAAATTACAACCTTTCTTGAAGAAATATATGGAGTCGCCAGTCCATATCCAAATGAATGATAAAAAACCGGCAGCAGAAGGAATTGATTTTATCCTCGTTCCCGTTCGCTCGAAATCGAAAAATCGCCGATTGATGGAAGTAATTGAAGCAATTAATCCGTTTTTAGCTGTGATTTTTTGTAATACGAGAAAAAATGCAGAATCTGTTGCTAGCTATTTAGCAGAACAAGGGATCCGTGCTGGTCAAATTCATGGAGATTTAAGTCCACGGGACCGTAAAAAAATGATGAAACAAATTCGTGATTTAGAATTTCAATATATAGTTGCGACTGATTTAGCAGCGCGGGGTATTGATATCCAAGGAATCTCCCATGTCATCAACTACGAAATTCCTGAAGATCTTGAATTCTTTATTCATCGAGTTGGTCGAACAGCGCGTGCAGGAAATAAAGGAACTGCTATTACGTTATTTGAACCAGAAGATGAAGATGCATTAGTACGAGTTGAAAAAATGGGTATCCCATTCGTTCAAAAAGATGTGAAAAATGGGGAATGGATCGAACTAAAAGAACGCCATGCTCGAAAAAATCGTGTGAAGCATGAAAATGAAATAGACGTTATAGCAAAAGCTCGTGTTCGTAAACCGAAAAAAGTAAAACCAGGATATAAACGAAATATGCGTTGGGAAATGGAAAAAATTAAAAAGAAAGAGCGTAAAAAGCGCAATCGTATGAAGTAATAGGAGGAATTTGAGAATGTTGATAGGTTCACACGTTTCAATGAGTGGAAAAGAGATGCTTCTTGCATCAAGTAAAGAAGCTGCCTCTTATGGTGCATCAACCTTTATGATTTATACTGGTGCACCTCAAAACACTCGCCGTAAACCGATTGAAGAATTAAATATAGAAGCAGGACTAGCACATATGAAGGAACATGGTCTTTCCAATATTGTTGTTCATGCACCATATATTATCAATATTGCGAATACGACAAAACCTGAAACTTTTGCATTAGGCGTAGAGTTTTTGCAAAAGGAAATTGAACGTACTGCTGCGATCGGTGCAACACAAATTGTGTTACATCCAGGTGCCCATGTCGGTGCAGGAGCGGAAGCTGGTATTGCGAAAATTATTGAAGGATTAAATGAAGTATTGGCAACGGATCATCCTGTACAAATCGCACTGGAAACGATGGCTGGAAAAGGTTCTGAAATTGGTAGAACCTTTGAAGAATTAGCTCAAATATTTGACGGAGTAAAAAATAATGATCGTCTATCCGTTTGTTTTGATACTTGTCATACCCATGATGCAGGCTATGATATTATTAATGACTTTGACGGTGTACTAGAGCAATTTGATCGATTAATTGGTATTGATCGAATTAAAGTTGTTCATATAAACGATAGTAAAAATGTATGTGGAGCGGCAAAAGATCGCCATGAAAATATCGGTTTTGGCCATATTGGATTTGAGGCCCTCCATCGCATTGTTCACCATGAAAAATTTAAAGATGTTCCAAAAATTTTAGAAACACCTTGGGTAGGAACGGATTCAAAAAATAAAAAAGCCCCTTATTTATTTGAAATTGAAATGTTAAGATCAGGTAATTATAAACCTGAAGAAATTGAAGCATTAAAAGGTTAGTTATAAAGTAGATGACTTTTCATATAAAGTTATCTACTTTTTTTATTCTTTAGCTTAGAAGTAGGTCCAATTGAATAAACTAGTAAAAGTAAAAATTCTATTGCAATTACCCATGGGAGGAATGGATGAAAAAGAAATTACTAATTTCAATTGTTGCGTTGTTCTTATTTTTAAATCATGTTCCTTTAGTAAAAGCCTCTAGTTTAGACAATACAGTTTTGAACCAATTAGGTAATGAAAATATAAGTGTTTCATTGAGGGCTTTAAACAATGGAGAATTGCTATATGACAACAATGGTGATGTAGCTATGAAACCTGCCTCCACATTAAAATTGTTAACAGCAGCTGCAGCCCTCGATATGCTCGGTTCTGATTATCGGTTTCGTACAGAGTTTTCGATTCATGGGAATCAAAAAGGAAATGTGTTCAATGGAGATGTTTATATTAAAGGGGAAGGGGATCCTACACTTCAAAAGAAAGATTTTATAACCTTTGCTAGTATATTAAAGCATCACGGAATTGAACAAATTAATGGAAATCTTTATGGAGATGATTCGTTATTTGTTGGCGAACAGTTAACGCCGGGTATTTCGAAGGAAGATGAAAGCTACTATTTTGCTGCAAGAACTACAGCCCTTACACTATCACCGGATAATGATTACGATGCAGGAACGATGATTATTCATGTCACTCCAACTAAAGTCGGTGGGCCCCCTAACATTGTGGCTGATCCAAAGGTTAGTGGAATGGACATTCAAAATGAGGCTGTAACGGTTCAACAAAATCAAAGGAACACGATTGAAATTGAACGGCAATATGGAACAAATAAAATTATCATTACTGGCAATATTCCGGTTAATACTACTTTTAAAGATTGGGTAACCTTTTATGATCCGACCATCAATACATTACAAGTTTTAAAAACAACATTAGAGGAATTTGGTATCACCCTTTCAAACAATACAGAAATTAAGCGTAATAAAGTTCCAAAGGATGCTCAAACGATATTTGTTAAACATTCGTTATCATTAAAATCTTTAATGATTCCCTTTTTAAAATTAAGTAATAATAGTATTGCTGATATTTTAGTGAAAACAATAGGTAGGGAAGTGAATGGGAAGGGGCATCTTAAAGAGGGAATAAAAGCACTACAAGAATACGGTGCGCTACTAGGACTCGATATGGAACAATGGACGTTAGAAGACGGTTCGGGCATGTCCCATAATAATCGCGTATCAGCGAACGAATTAACCCATTTGTTAACGAATATTCAAATGGAACCCCAGTTTAACATTTTATATAAAAGTTTACCAATTGGGGGACAATCCGATCGATTAATTGGGGGATCTTTAAAAAATCGATTTAACGAAGGGATATACGAAAATCGTGTCATTGCCAAAACGGGACACATTACAGGTGTCTATACGTTAGCTGGATATGTCAAAGCAAATAGTGGGAAAACATATGCCTTTGCAATTATGACCCAACATCAAACAGCCGTTATGCTTTCTGCTATTGATGAAGTCGTGAAACAAATCATTAAGGATTATTAAGAGAGGTTCCCATTTGGAAACCTCTCTTTTTCAATAGTTCTCTAAATATTTTAGAAGTTTTTTTAATTTTTTCTTTCCAATAATACTTTCGACTTCCTTTAAAAAAGAGTTGGGGATACCTGTAATAAGCCATGTAATAGAAGCTTTTTGGGAAAGCGGTCTTAAACGTTGCACTTCCTCCAAGGTTAAATCAATATCGTATTGTCTTGCGAATTTCACAATCTCTTTATCCGATTTTGTTAAAAACTGTTCAATAAATTCAACTTGTTTCAAAGATGACATTCCTTTCTAATAATGGATGTATTCGTTAAAGGGATCTTTGTATTTCTTTTTAAGATTGTTCCCTTTACATTTAGCAATGAATAGACTATACTAACAAATTGTAAATCGTAATGATTATGAATTAGAAAGAAGAGGAAAAATGAGTCAAACATTGATTGAAATGAAAAACGTGTCTTTTCAATATGAATATACACAAGTATTAAAAAACATATCGTTTAAAGTGGATGAAGGGGCATTTCTGGCGATACTTGGTCCGAATGGTTCAGGTAAATCCACTCTATTAAAATTATTGCTAGGATTATTGAAACCGATGACAGGAGAAATTCAATTGTTCGGGCAACCCATTGATGCCTTTCGTCAAAGGGAATGGATTGGCTATGTTTCTCAAAAATCCAATGCATTTAATTCAGGCTTCCCAGCAACAGTAGAAGAAGTCGTAAAAAGTGGATTAACAAAAAAAGTTGGGTTATTTAAACGAATGCCAAAAGATGTTGACTTAAAAGTAGAGGAAGCATTGAAATCCGTTGGAATGGAAGCGTTCCGCTCCCGTAATATCGGCCAACTTTCAGGTGGTCAACAACAACGGGTGTTTATTGCTAGAGCATTGATTTCTAACCCGAAAATTTTAATTTTAGATGAACCGACTGTCGGAATCGATCATGAAAATGTCCAATCATTTTATGATATGTTAGCAACTTTAAACGAGGAACAAAATAAAACAATTATTTTAGTTACCCATGATGTCGATACCGTTTCCAACCGTATTAGCCATGTAGCTTGTTTAAACCAAACGATCCATTTCCATGGATATAAAGAGGATTTTGATACGATTTCACAAAATCAATTGGATAATTGGTATGGCCATGCGGTTCGAAAGATTCATTAAAGAGGAGAAGGCAAATGATTGAAGCAATTTTAAACTATGAATTTTTACAAAATGCCTTTTTCTCAGGGCTAATTATTGGAGTGATTGCACCGGTATTAGGTGTATTTATTGTTGTAAGAAGAATGTCCCTTATTGCGGATGCATTGTCCCATGTGACATTAGCGGGAATTGCAGGAAGTTTATATTTAAGTCAAACTTTCACTGCCTTTGCATTATTAAATCCAATTTATTTAGGAATTATTGCATCGGTTAGTGGATCCATTTTAATTGAACGATTACGTAGACTTTATAAACATTATGAAGAGCTTGCCATACCGATTATTATGTCGGGGGGAATTGGTCTTAGCGCCATTTTTATTTCATTAGCTAGTGGCTTTAATACAGATTTAATGAGCTATTTATTTGGCTCTGTTTCGGCTGTTTCTAGACAAGATTTATGGGTTGTCATCGGTATTGCGATCGTTGTCTTTTTATTTTTATTTGCTTTTTTCAAAGAAATGTTCGTTTTATCCTTTGATGAGGAATATGCCAATGCGAGTGGCCTACCCGCAAAATGGATTCACTTTTTATTTATGATTGTTGTGGCGTTAGTCATCGCAGCAAGTATGCGAATTGTCGGTATACTATTAGTTTCTTCTTTAATTACTCTTCCAGTTGCGGCAAGTATGCGAATAGCACGGGGCTTTAAACAAACAATCATTTATTCCATTTTGTTTGGGGAAGCTGCTGTGATTATCGGATTGGTCAGTGCCTTTTATTTAAACCTAGCACCCGGTGGAACGATTGTTGTTACTTCTATACTTATCCTATTAATTGTTATAATAACAAAAAAGATCATTCTACATTTAAAGCAAGGAAGGGGAGCAGTTAAATGAATATTACGAGAGCATGGGAAATTTTAAAAGATAACGGTTATAAAAAAACAGATAAACGTGAGCTAATTTTGAATATGTTTGAAGATACGGATAAGTATTTAACTGCTCGAGATCTCCTTTCTGTATTGAAAAAGGATTTCCCGGGAATGAGTTTTGATACAATTTACCGAAATTTAGCTACTTTTGTTAATCTTGGCATATTAGAAGAAACCGAGCTAAATGGCGAAAGAAATTTCCGAATGCATTGTGAATCAGAACACCATCATCATCATTTTATATGTATGGAGTGTGGAAAAGTGAAGGAAATATCTGTTTGTCCAATGGAAATGATACAAGAGAAATTGCCAGATTGTGCGATCGAATCCCATAAATTTGAGATTTACGGGAAATGCCAAAATTGTGTACATGAAACCGTTTAACTTCCTTTAAAAATTACTGTTCATTTATTTGGGAAAATATGATACATTGCAATTAAGTGAATACGTTTGCAGGAAAAAGATGCGATGATACGCTTAATAGGGAATTCGGTGAGATGCCGAAGCTGTGTCCGCAACTGTATGTGTTTGTTTCAAGAAAATGCCACTGTCTAAAGGGATGGGAAGGCTCTTGAAACGATAAACACGAGCCAGGAGACCTATCTTTTTCTGATCGTAACAAACCTCTTCGGAACTAAAGAGAATGTGCGGCATTATTTTATAATTTTTTTGTTCTATATTGTAATTTATGCCATCCGTTCTCGGTTGGCTTTTTTATTGCCATGCTTTCCTATCCGAAGGGATGTTATCACTAAGAAAGGGGTGTTCCTATTCGAAAAGATAGCCGTTACAGCTGTTATCCATTTATGAGGGAGAAAAGTTGTCTAGTTGACTTCGAGATTCGAACTGATTCTCTTACAACAAAAATAGGGGTAGTATTGCCTTTGTTGCAAGAAGAGGAGAATTGCCGAGTTGTTTTAGATGATTTGCACAAACTCCATCCGATGGCCTATCACGTAAATGGATCAGTTCGTGGGAAGTTATCGGTAACAGAAGAAGATTTAAGTTGGTTAAGCAGTCGATATGATTTTTATGTTGAACAAGTGGGGGAAGAGATAAAGCAATTTTTACTGCCTCAGGGGTGTCTAGCTGCAACATTTTTACATATTTGTCGTAGCGAAGCGAAAAAATCTTACCGGGCTCTTCATAAAGTAAGTGAGGAGAGGGAAGTACCGGAAATACTATTTAATTATTTAGGGCTACTAGCCAATGTATTTTTTGTCATGGCTGTTTATACAAATAAAATGCATGGTATTGAAGAAGTCCCATTTATAAGTAAATCCTATCCTAATAAAAAAAGAAAAAAAGAGGAAGTGTGACGATGAAATTTTTCAACAAGAAGTGGATGGCACCACTTGCCATCTCATTGCTATTAGTTGGTTGTTCTGATGGGGAACAAAAAGCAACGAATGATACAGATTCAAAAACAAACAGTACGGAAGAAAGTGGTCCCTATACAGTAGTAGATGACCGTGGACAAGAAGTAACTTTTGAAGAAGTCCCTGAAAAAATCGTTTCTCTACAACCAAGTAATACAGAAATTTTATTCGAGCTAGGTGTAGGGGATCAAATTATTGGAGCATCGGAATATGATACATATCCGGAGGAAGCTTTAAAAATCGAACGTGTAACAGATTCCATGACGGTAAATACTGAACGTATTATTGAATTAAATCCAGATGTCGTATTTGCTTATACAACTGGAGAAGAAGCTCAAATTGACCAATTGGAAAGCGCAGGACTTAAAGTATTCGTTATTCAATCAGCAACTTCTATTAACGATGTTTATGGTGATATCGAACAAATGGCTGAAGTAATGGGAGTGGAAGAAGAAGGAAAACAAGTTGTAGAAGATATTCAATCTCAAATTGCAGCTGTTCAAGAAAAAACAAAGTCGATTGAACAAAAGAAAAAAGTTTATTTTGAAATTTCACCAGCTCCAGACATTTGGTCTATCGGTTCTGGTACATTCCAACAAGAAATGATTGAGGCAGCAGGTGTGGAAAATATTTATGCTGATCAACAAGGATGGTTTGCAGTAACAGAAGAAGATCTAATTACAAGAAATCCTGAAGCGATTGTTTCGACGGTAAATTATATAGAAGATCCAAAGGGTGAAATATTAGCTAGAGAAGGATGGTCTACAATTTCAGCAGTTCAAAATAAAGAAGTGTATCTATTAAATGCGGATATTATGGATCGTCCAGGACCACGTATCGGTGAAGCAGTTGAAATGATTGCCCAAACGATTTACCCAGAATTATTTAATGAATAATTAAGTAAATAAATCTGCTTGATGACTACGATGCTTAGCCGTAGAAAGATAGCAGATTTTTTTTATTTTATTTGATATGGTTAATAAGGGAAAGAACGTATTTATTTTGTGAATTTTTTCGAGGAGCTATTTATGGGGAAAATCATTTTTATTACTGGCGGTGTTCGTAGTGGGAAAAGTGCCTTCGCAGAACGTTATGCGAAGCAACTTTTTCAAATCTATGACCGAAAGCGTCTACTTTATATTGCATCTGGGGTAGCAATTGATGAGGAGATGGCAGAACGAATTAAACGTCATCAACAAGATCGATTCAACTCTTCCGTTCAATGGGAAACAATTGAAATTGTAGATGACTTAGTATTTAATGACGAGTTGTTTGCAGAACATCCTATCGTTGTGTGGGATTGTCTTACTACTTGGTTAAATAATGTGCTCTATAAAACGGAGTTATTAAATGGAGAGGCAAGGACACATGAAATAAACCGATATATACAAGCGTTAAAGGAACAAGTACTAAAATGGAAAGAAGTAAATGATTGTATTTTATTGCTTGTATCAAATGAATTATTGGATGAAGCTCAATCTAAGTTTTCAGAAGTGAATCGATATTGCTCCCTATTAGGGAAAATGCATCAATGGATTGTTGAAAAGTGTGACGAAGCATACGAAATGGACTATAGTTTAAGGAAACGTTGGAAGTAGGGAGGAGAACTATGAAACATCATTTGATTGGATTTCTATTATCATTTCAATTTTTTTCTTCTTTCCCTATTCGTAAACAGTTGAGTATGAATGAAAAAACTATATCTGCCATGTTTTACTTTTTGCCGTTATTAGGTGTTTTAATGGGAACTTCCCTTAGCATTATAATAATACTGAACGATGCATTTTTTCAGTTTTCCCCCTTGTTATTGGCTATTATACTAGTAGTAGCAGGAATTATTATGACTGGCGGTCTCCATTTAGATGGTTGGATTGATATGAGCGATGCTTATTTTTCCTACCAAGATCAAAAAAGAAGACTTGCTATTTTGGACGATTCCCGTGTAGGAGCCTTTGGTGCCATCAGTTTATTTGTTTTAATCCTTTTAAAAGTCGGTTTTATATATGAAATTATTTATCAAGGAAATAGCATTTTTATGTTGTTTTTATTCGTCATTCCTTTTTTAAGTAGAATAGCTCTATTACTATTTTTCTTAACAACCCCTAATGGGAAAGAAGAAGGATTGGCCGTTTATTTTAAATCCAAAGTGAATGTGAAAAAGATTTGGATTGCCCTTATCCTCTATACAGCCCTATTTTGCACATTGACTTTCTATCTTTTTAACAATGTAGCATTTCTAATATTTATCTCTATGGTACTGTTTGTTTTCATTTACCGAAAATGGACGATGAAAAATTTCGGAGGCATGACGGGGGATTTATTAGGTGCCTTATGCGAAGGGATGGAGGTATTCCTATGGGGAATGGTGTTATTGTTCATTTAATCCGTCATGAAAAAACAGACGGAAATGTAAAAAGAAAATATGTTGGTTGGACGGATGAATCGATTATCACAAAAAGACAACATTTTGATGTTCCGATTCAAACAAGTGAAGTGTTTGGAAGTGATTTAAAACGGTGTATGGAGACGGCTCAACTTTATTTTCCTAAAGCAAAATACCGTTCCGATAAAAATTTAAGGGAAATTTATTTTGGCGACTTTGAAATGAAAACATATGAGCAATTAAAAGAAAATTCGACCTACCGAACGTGGATAGAAGAGCCAACGGTCATTACGCCTCCAAATGGTGAAAACTTTTTGGCTTTTAAAAAAAGAGTTCTTAAAAGTTTTCAACAAATTGTTTGTCAAAATGGACAATTTACTTTCATTGTTCACGGTGGGGTTATTCGGACTATCTTATCCTTATTTTCTCCAAAGGTTGAAAGCTTTCAACAGCTTGTTGTTACCCATAGAACAATTTATACATTAAGTTGGGCTCAAATAGAAGATGTGAAGGAGGGGAGAAGATGCGAATCATTATTGGTGGTGCCTATAATGGAAAAAGAAAATTTGTCATCGACAAACTAAAAAATAGTCCCCTTCAAAACTATTATTTCTTTGAAGGAAATATTCCATCGGAGCGAAGCTATACGAAAGATGAAGCTATTGTCATTGGAAGTTTTGAAAAAATTATTTTTCAGCACATGGATTTAGACGAAGAACAAATTGCTGCTCGCATTTACGATGAACTATTGAAGTTAGATAAAGAAACAAATGTTATTTGTATTTGTACAGATATAGGAAGGGGCATTGTTCCACTTCAAAGAGAAGAGAGAAAATTACGAGATACATGTGGAAGATTGTATCAGAAATTATTTGCAGAAGGTGAAAGTGTCATTCGAATTTGGTATGGCATCCCACAGTTGTTGAAAGGTGAAGATTGGACATGGAGAAAAAGCATCATTTAACCCTTGTTGTTCTAACGGCATTAATTGCTGCATTATGTGGGATTGGCAGTTTAATAAAAGTACCTGGTATCATTACGTCCGCTGCTTTAGATTCTGCACCAGCCTTTATTAGCGTTGTGTTTCTACCACCATTATATTCGGGTTTTGCTGGTGCAATTGGTCATCTCGCGACAGCAATCACTTCAGGATTCCCTTCTGGCCCTTTTCATGGGCTAATAGCAGTAGAAATGTTTGTGATTGTCTATTTATTTAATCTTTTACATAAAAATGGATTTAAAGTTTTGAAGTGGATGTTTTTAATTATTGCCAATGGCATTCTCTCTGCTTTTCCTTTCTATTTCCTTATCTCACCATCTTTCTTTATCGGTATTTTACCTAGCTTAATCATTGCAACTATAGTAAATGTAATCATTGCGATAGTTACAATGCCTATTTTAACTAAAGTTATAAAAGGAAGAAGGATACATAAATGAGAAATGCAAGTAAAGTAGACGAAAATACAGTAGTGACGATGGACAATTCAGGCTGTATTGGGGAAAAACAATTGGATGTAGTCTATGCGACAAATGAGGTGACGGCTTATTACACAACTCGTGTTGCATTAATAGAGCAATGGTGTGCAGGGGCTCATCCTTCCAATATATTCATGGCCAATTTCACAAGTGATGCAGCTTGGGATGATTACATAAAAGGGATTAAAAGGGCATTTGATGAAATAGAGGATACGATGCCGCCTATAAAAGGCTCTACAGAATCGAATTTTCAATCGTTGCAATCTGGGTTAAGTTTAATGATGATTGGAAAGATTCAATTTGATCTGGACACTAAAAATTGTGACTGGTATGTAATAGGAAAGCCTTTAGTTGGACCAGAAGTCATTGATGAAGAGAAACATGTTGCTAAACTAAAGGAATTGTATCAATTATTAAAAAGGGGAATTATAAAGCAAGTATGGCCAGTTGGATCGAAGGGAATCCAGGCAGAACTAGAGAGAATTTTTCCGGGAAAAGAGGTAACATGCTCCCTTCCATTACATAAAACAAGTGGTCCATCAACGTCCGTTATTGTTGCCGTGAAGAAAAATGAAGAGAACCATTTAAATGAACGATTAACGACACCATATGAAAAACTAATCATTACGTAATAACAATAAAAAAACTTCCCCTCAAGCAATGTTGAAGGGAAGTCTTCTACGATTCACCTAATTCTTTCATTTTCGGATTATTATAAACGTCCTTATTGATTTCACCTGTTATTCTTGAAGTTGTTATCCCAGCAACCATTGAACCACTGACATTTAAAGCAGTACGCCCCATATCAATTAATGGTTCAACGGAAATTAAAACACCGGCTAGAGCAACGGGTAAATCAAGGGCAGAAAGGACGATAATCGCGGCAAAGGTTGCTCCTCCACCGACACCGGCGACTCCGAAGGAACTTATCGCTACTACAACGATAACTGTAATAATAAATCGTATATCTAATGGGTCAATTCCGACAGTAGGGGCAATCATAATGGCAAGCATTGCAGGGTATACACCTGCACAACCGTTTTGTCCAATTGATAATCCAAAGGAGCTGGCGAAGTTTGCAATTCCTTCAGGTACCCCAAAACGTTCCACTTGGGTTTTCAAGTTCAATGGTAACGTACCTGCACTAGAGCGAGAAGTAAAGGCGAACAATAATGTTTCCATCGCTTTTTTAATGTAAATAATAGGACTTAAACCGGAAAGTAAAATAATGATTAAATGAATAATAAATACAGTGATTAAGGCAATGTAAGAGGCGATAACAAATTTACCTAAATTATAAATGGCACCGAAGTCGCTTGTTGCAACGGTTCTAGCCATGATAGCCATTATTCCGTATGGCGTTAATCGTAAAACAATTGTAACAACGCCCATTATTAATGAATAAATCCCATCAATTGCTTTTTTAATCGTTTTGGATGTTTCCCGTTCTTTGCGTACAATTCTTAAATAAGAAAATCCTAAAAATGCAGCAAAAATTACGACAGCGATAGTGGAAGTGGAGCGGGCGCCCGTTAAGTCTAGAAATGGATTTGCAGGTATTAACTCTACGATTTGTTCAGGTAAAGTTGAAACTTCTGTTACTTTTTCTTCTAAAGTCGCGCCTCGTTCCCTTTCTTCTTCACCGTGCACTAATTGGGATGCGTCTAAATCAAATAAAGTAGCTGAAATGATTCCAACTGTTGAAGCAATTGCAGTCGTTCCAATTAATAATAATAAAATCAGACCTGCGATTTTTCCGAGATTACTTCCTAATTTTAATTTAGAAAAGGCAGATAAAATGGAAATGAAAACAAGTGGCATTGCAACCATTTGAAGTAGCTTTACATAACCGGTACCAACAATATTAAACCACGCAACTGATCCAGCAATTATGTCCGATGTCGCACCAAATATAACTTGTAAAACAAGCCCAAAAAGAATGCCTAAACCTAATCCGGCAAATACCCGATTGGAAAATTTAACATGCTTTTTATTTAAAATATATAAGAATGCTAATAGCACGATAAAAATAGCAACATTAGTAAAGATGATAAATGTCAACTGTACCTCCTCCTAAATAACCAATTACATGTATGCTTATATTGGGGAACTTCGAGATTTTTATGCACGATGAATCATTCCGAACATTTGCTTTAAAATGAAACATTTTTATTCAATATTTGATACAATGTTGAATAGACGTTTGTTTGGAGAAAGGATTGAAAATATGAATTCACCATATACTTTTAAACATATACCACCTATGATGAATAACGGTGACAGCCGTCAACCTGCCATCTTTTTATTTCACGGATTAGGAAGCAATGAGGATGATTTAATACAATTAGTTGGTGAAATAAAAGACCACTGTCATATCTTTAGTTTAAGAGGGCCAATTACCCATTCACCTGGATATGCCTTTTATACATTTGAAGAAGAGGGGAAACCAACTCGAGAAGTTTTTGATAAAATGATGGGGTACACTCAAAATTTTATATTAGAGGCAATCGAACATTATGAGCTTAATGTGGACAAAATCTATTTAATTGGATTTAACCAAGGAGCTGTTGTAGTGGAAACCCTTACCCTTTTACTAGGTAAAATGATACGAGGAACGGTCGCATTAAGCGGGTTTTTACCTGACTTTGTCATCACTGAATATAATAAAGCTCCGCTTGCTGGTACAAAAATCTTTATATCCCACGGGGAATATGATTACGTATACCCAATTCAGTGGGGAGAAAGCAGCAAAAATTATTTCCAAAGTCAAGGTGCGGAAGTTATCTATAAAACATATCCAGATGGTCACGGTGTAACAGAAGACAATCTACGTGATTTAGTGGAATTTATTGCTCAAGACTTAAACAATCCGGTAAATTAAAAAATTTATAGATGAAAAAATCTGCTCTTTTCTTCTGGTTTAGATGACGCTAATCCATAGAAATGTAGCAGATTTTTTATTACAAAAATTTTAATATAGCAGTTTTTCTGCCTCTTCAAGGGGCATTGGCTTGTGGAAATAAAAGCCTTGTCCTGTAGAACAACCCATTTTTTGTAAAATGGCATACTGTTCCGACGTTTCGATTCCTTCTGCTACAACATGCATTCTCAAATTGGAAGCAAGTTGAACGATTGTTTTTACAACTGCATGCATATCGGCATCGTTAATATCATTAATAAAACTTCGGTCGATTTTAATTTCAGAAAAAGGAAGCTGTTGTAAATAACTTAATGAAGAAAATCCTACACCAAAATCATCAATCGCGCTTTCGTAACCTAATTTTTTTAATTCTAACAGAATTTCCTTTGCCTTTTTATAATCAAATAGTTCGACACTTTCTGTTACTTCAACCTGAATTAGATCTGGGCTTATGTTATATTTATTCACTAATGAAATAAAATCATTTACAAATGTATCACTATAAAAATGAACGGGCGATATGTTTACGGCGATAGGTACAATTTTTTGTCCCTTTTGTAGTCGTTCATTTTGGAATTGTAATACTTTTTTCAAAATTATATTATCGACTTCATTAATCTTACCATTTTGCTCTGCAATCCGTATAAATTCCACGGGAGAAACTTGTCCTAATACTGGGGAATTCCATCTTGCCAAAGCTTCAAAACCTTCTAACTCAGAAGTAGCTAAATTAATTTTTGGTTGCAAATAGACTGTAAATTCTTCATTTTTTAATCCGTATCGTAGTTGATTTAAAATATCGAGTTCCCTTTGAATTTTTTCATCCGTCTCTGCTTCAAAATAGGACACGACGACATTATGATTTTTTGCATTTGTTAAGGCGATATCTGCGCGGCGAATACTTTCATCGACCGATAAAGATTTATCGAAATAAGAAACACCAATTCTTAGGGTTATAAAAATTTCTCTTCCTGCAATCGTAAAAGGAACAGATGTCACTTGTAGTAAATCTGATATTAATTCATTTAAATGTTGATTCGTTTGTTTTATGCCTAAAATGAAGGAGGAGCTAGAGAATCGTCCAAAAATAATTTCATTGTTAATACCGTCCATTGACTTTAGTCGGCTGGTTATTTGACGAATTAATTCATCCCCAAATTTTCTTCCATAGGAATCGACAATGCTAGAGTATTCATTAGGTTGAATTAACAAAATAGAGCCTACAATGGATTCCTGTTGCCAATTTACTAAATTAGTATAAAAATAATTAAAATTAGGAATGCCGGTACTAATATCAAAATAGGCAAGCCGTTTTAAATCTTGCTTTTGTTCTACATATTTCATAGAAAGGGCAATAATAGGTGTAAGTTTATTTAAAAAATCCATGTCTGTTTCTCTTAATATAGAATTGTTTTTTATGTATATTGAAAAATAGCCAAGTAACTTTTTTTCGTGATTAAAAATTGGTTTTGACCAACAAGTTGAAATATTGTATTGGCTTAATAAATTTTTTGTCTCTGCATCTTGAACAGTTAAACGATCTTTTATAATTGAATTTTGGTCAGAATGCAACCGTTCACTTATTTTTTTATGATGGATAGATTGAATAATTGATAATGGGAGAGTCCCGCTAGCAATAGCATCCAATTGATAATCTTGTTGAAGTACGTGAATCGCGCAATAGATATCTTGAATATAAAATCGTTCTACTTTTTCTGTAATGAGTTGAAGGATATCTTTAAGCTCACCATTTTCTTCTAATTCGATATAAACTTCATGTTCTAGTTTAGATAGCATTCTACTTAACATTTGTTCCGTTATATCCTTACAATGAATCATGGCATAAGTAATAGTGCCCTTCGAATCTTTAATGGGTTGATAAGAAAGGTTATTCCAGAATGCTGTGCCGTCTTTATGATAATGGATGATGTTTTGATCAAATGGAACTTTTTTTGAAAACTGATTATAAAGATTCTTTTCTAGTACAGAATTCGTTTTAATTCCATTAAGTGAGCGAATGTTTTTACCGATTAATTCTTCGTTATGATAACCAGTCAATGTTGAAAAAGCACTATTAACATAGACAAAGGGAAAATCATTCTTTTCTAAATCGATGATTGCTATACCTGTATGATACTGCTCACTAATACTGCAAAGAAAGGGTAATAATTCATCCTTTGAAAGAGGCATTATCGTATTGTACATGAGCTTTCCCCCGATGTGAAAAATGTATAAAAAAAGTATATCAAATTTATTAGAACTAGGGCAGAATTATTTTTTAATAGTTTGAAAAATTATATTTATTGAATTAAATACACTACTTTATTCGCATTTTTCCTATTATTTGTAAATATCTTTACAAAATTATGTAAATGATTGTAGTATCTTATAATAATTTCCAAATATTATAAATTTGTATATTTATAATTTTATCATATTCTTTCTGTATATCGAATAAAATGGACTCAAATCAATCGTTTTAGTATGAAATAGTCGCGCTAAATGGAATAGTAATTTGTTACTTGTAACATGAACATTGATCCAATTTTAAATTAAAATTATTCTTTACCAGTTTATATATTTTATTTTTTATATTTCAATCGTCCAAATTTCGTTCTAATTTTTATTTTAATGAAAGCTTTGTTTGTTTTGTAAGTGGTAGACAGGCTGTGTTATGAATATTTGCTAGAAGGGAAGGTAGAATGAAAATTGACGATGATATACTGGAGAGATTAGGCATTTATTTTGTTTATCATGATATTTATAATCGTTTTGGCATTTCGTTTGAAACCTTCGTTGACCGGTGGGAGAGGGGAATACTTGAAGTATAGATGACATGTAATCTTCTTCAAGAAAAGACTTATACAAAATAAATGTCCCAAAAGAGTCGTTATCGAAACTTTTGGGACAACTTATTTTAAAAGTGTTTTTGAATCCAATGATTGGCTTCTTTCCAATTAGAAATTCTAATCACATTTGTTGGAATAGGCTTTCGATTATAAGGTGTATCGAATAATAATACCGGTATATTGAGTTCCTCTGCAAGCATCACGGCATTATCATGCTTATCCTCAAAAAATACATCCACATTATGCTTTTTTGCTACCATAAGTTTGTCATGACTACCTATTAATTCAATATGATGAAAGGGTACTTTGTTGTCAATAAACCATTTATGGGTAACATCATATACGTCTGAATGGCGAGCTGAGATGTAATAAAGTTCATATTGTTTCTGCCAATTCGTTAAAATAGCTTGAGCATCCTTTGCGATAGCACTAACGGAATACATATATGCTTCATTTTCCTTAAACCATTTAGAAAATTCGTTACGGTCTACGGGGTAAGGAAATGCACTTAAAAAGTCATATTCAATCACGTCATCTAACACGATATTCGTTTTATATTGTTCATTAATATGAGGTATCAATGTGTCTGGCGTTGTAACAGTACCATCAATATCAATCCCGAAACGGGGTTTTTGCTTGAACGTCATAGAAACCTCCTAGCTTAATGATTCGGCTTCTTTTTTTGCTCGTTCTTCAGCCATTTCAGCTGCTAATTTATCAATTTCTTTTTTCAGTTCTTCTACCATTGTTTCTTCAGGTACTTTACGAACCGTTTTTCCTTTCATAAATAGCAAGCCTTCTCCGCGGGCACCAGCAATTCCGATGTCAGCTTCACGGGCTTCACCAGGACCGTTTACAGCACAACCAAGTACGGCAACTTTTAAAGGGACATTTAGTTTAGAAATATATTCTTCTACTTCGTTGGCAATGGAAATAAGGTCGATTTCAATACGTCCGCAAGTTGGACAAGAAATTAACGTTGCCATATTCGAAGCAAGTCCGAATGATTTTAATAATTCGCGGGCAACTTTTACTTCCTCAACTGGATCAGCAGATAAAGAGATACGTAAAGTATTACCAATCCCTTTTGATAAAATAGCACCAAGTCCAGCGGCAGATTTAACAGTACCAGCGAATAGTGTTCCTGATTCTGTAATACCTAAATGTAATGGATAATCGAAAGCTTGAGCTGCTTTTTCGTAAGCTTCAATTGCTAAGTTTACATCGGAAGCTTTCATCGACACGATAATATCATGGAAATCTAAGTCTTCTAAAATTTTAATATGATGTAATGCAGATTCAACCATTCCATCCGCAGTAGGGTACCCATACTTTTCAAGAATATGGCGCTCTAGGGAACCAGCGTTAACACCAATTCGAATTGGAATTCCTTTTGCTTTTGCAGCATTTACTACGGCTTCTACTTTTTCACGGCGACCGATGTTACCTGGATTGATACGTACTTTATCAATCCCATTTTCAATGGCCATTAAAGCCAACTTATAATTAAAATGAATATCCGCTACTAACGGAATATGAATACGTTTTTTAATATCAGCAATCGCATTGGCAGCACGCTCATCAGGTACTGCGACACGAACGATCTGACAACCCGCTTCTTCTAAACGTAAAATTTCTGCTACAGTTGCTTCTACGTCATGTGTTTTTGTTGTACACATACTTTGGATGAATAGTTCATTACTACCACCAATCGTTAAATTACCTACACGTACTGGACGCGTTTTTGAACGGTGAATAATTTCACTCATGAAGATTCTCTCCTTTTAGAGGTACGTATCTTAATGCACTCGTACCACACATACATTATTTTAGCAGTGTAGTGAAGGTACGACAAGGAAGAAACGTTACTTTTTTATTTTCTACAGTCATTCTCTATTTTATCATAGATTGGTATTTTAATAAGTTCTCCAGGAACCATAGCTTGTTTTTGTAAATGGGGATTTAGTTCATAAAATTGTGCCATTTTCTCAGGAAGTGAGATTTCAACTTCCGAAGGGTATGATGCTAATAAACTTTGAACAGTATCTCCTTCGATTGTTACGACGGAAATACTTTTAATTTGAATTTGTTCATTACATGCCTGTTCTTCTTTTTTATCGAATGCTGCTAATGGGACAGTGCCTTCTGTTAAATCTATTTTAATAACAGTTGCAACTAGAAAAAAGACAACCGTAAAGATTAGAAATCTCAAAAAAATCCCTCCTTTCTCTCACTATATGAAGAGAAGAGGGATTCATGCCTATTATTTTTTAGGTATTTTAGGATATTTTATTGATGATAAAGCTAATATAAAAATAGTAATGATTGCTTCTATTAAAGTAGATAATGAATTGGATAATTGAATGATCGAAAATAGAATTGTCAATAGAGTCCCCCATGTGATGGCTAGTGCAGCAGTTCGCCACATATGACGATATTCTCCTCGACGACTCATAAGTTTTAGTAACACAACGCCAATAAAGGCATAAATGCTAATTTTTACAAATAATAGAATCGTTGTCATAATCGTCTGTAATATAAAGGCAAAAGGATATAGTAACCATTGAATATCTTCGACATATTCCGTTAATCCTTCTATATTATAGATACTTTCAGAAACGCCTGATAAAAATTGAGAAAACGAAAAGATTGAAATGACAGCTATTAATAGAAAAACATATTGAATGGTTTTACCAATTGTTAATAATCTATAAGCTGCTAATTTTTTTGGATGTATTAGACTATCAATGAATAATTGTGAGTGTTTAACCATAATTTCTCCTCCATATGAGAGTTTACCATGAATTGAAACATTCTTTAAAGTAACCGTTAAGAAATTTATTGAAAAGTTCTGTTCCTTATAACGTGAAACTTTTTCTTTTTTTCAACGTATATGTGGATAAGTAATTGGATAGGAGATGTTATTTTTGGATATTGTTGCATGGATATTAATTATTGCTAGTTTCATTATTGCATTTGTCGGTTTAGTTTACCCGATTATTCCATCTGTCCTATTTATACTATTAGGATTTATAGTATATGGATTATTTTACTCCTTTGCAGATTTCGGTTGGTTATTTTGGACAATAGAAATTTTATTTGTTGTTCTATTATTTGCTGCCGATTCCATTTCGAATTTAATAGGCGTCAAAAAATTCGGTGGTACAAAAGCAGGGATGTGGGGAAGTACAATTGGATTACTAGTAGGTCCTTTCATTATTCCAGTTGTCGGAATTTTAGTTGGACCTTTTTTAGGGGCAGTGATTGGTGAGTTAGTTGTAACAAAAACGGATTTAAAACAAGCAATGAGAGCTGGAGTAGGGTCCCTTGTCGGATTTTTAACATCAGTGGTGACAAAAGGTATCATTCAAATTATTATGATTGTTATTTTTATCATCGCTATTTTATAGCAATATAGAAGTTAAAAGAATCCATTATTTCCGTCTAAAGGCTGAAATGTGTAATTCTTCAGTGTTAAATGATTGAATGGTTTACACAATTTTGATAACCTAAGAAATGTAATCAACATTACTTATTTTGAGGGAGGAAATTCACAATGGCTTATGAATTACCAAAATTATCTTACGCATACGATGCATTAGAACCACATATCGATGCAAAAACGATGGAAATTCACCATACTAAACACCATAACACATACGTAACAAACTTAAACGCAGCAGTTGAAGGTACTGAATTTGCTGGTAAAGATCTTTTAGACCTTATCTCAAATATCGATGCACTACCTGCTGACAAACAAACAGCCGTACGTAATAATGGTGGTGGACATGCAAACCACTCATTATTCTGGGAAATCCTAACTCCTGGTGGATCTTCAACACCAACTGGCGAATTAGCTTCTGCAATTGACGCTAAATTCGGTAGCTTAGATGCTTTCAAAGATGAATTCGCAAAAGCTGCAGCTGGCCGTTTTGGTTCAGGTTGGGCATGGTTAGTAGTTGATGGTGGAGAATTAGCAATCACTTCAACTCCAAACCAAGACTCTCCAGTTATGGAAGGTAAAACACCAATCCTAGGCTTAGACGTTTGGGAACATGCATACTACTTAAACTACCAAAACCGTCGTCCTGACTACATTTCAGCATTCTGGAATGTTGTAAACTGGGATGTAGTAGCTGAAAAATTCGCAGCTGCAAAATAAGATTAGACATTATAATATTTTAATGGATATGTAAGATGACCGCTAATTTCGTCTCGAAATTAGCGGTTTTTATATGTATTTTTCATTTTTAATAGGAATACATTAAGTTGAATTCATTTACATGCGACAGTTTATAGGAGTATGAATGGAGTGAATAGTTGATTGCCTTTGTTAGTTTGATAAGCATCGTTTTGTTTACTTTATTATTAGGCTCGCTATTTCGAGGACAACATAAAGAAAATTATTTAACAAGTTGTTTATCGATGTTTGTTGCAATGACAAAAAGTACATTAATCGGCATTCTCGTCGCCCTTTGGATACCGGATATCGTATTTTCAACAATTATTGCGATATTACTAAGCTTTTTATTCATTAGTATCATGACGTATCAACTGGCAACAAAAATAGTTTTAGAATGCCTAAGTGCCCTTTTTATGGGATCGATGATGGGTACAATGTTAAGTATAATGACAACTGAAAATGAAATCATTAGTCTATTATTTTTTACTTCTTTATATTTGATAAGTTGCATTATATCAGCAGGGTTATGGAATAAAGATCATGTTCAAAATTTCTTTAAAGGCATACCTACTAAGGTGACAATTACTTCCTTATTGATTGTTATTCTACTTGCCTTTACAACAGTCGTTGATTTGCTATCTCTTACAACAAGTGAAGTAGAAAGAGAACATCATGAGCATCATGAATAATAAAAAAGTATGAAGTTTTATACCTCATGCTTTTTTGTCTCTAAAAGCATAATTAAGCCGTAACAAGTACAAATTATGCTTGATGGAGGTGAAGAAATTGTCCAAAAAGAAAAAGAATACGTTGGATCGTGAAGAGTACGGACATGGTTTTGATTTAAGTCCTGATGATTTTGATGTCATAGGAGAAAATGACCATGCAAAAAAACAACAACAAAAACAAAAGAATAATGAACGTGATAATAAACAAAACCCATCCAGATTAAATAAGTAACGGTGAAAAAGTATTTGGTTTTTAAAAGGTAGTGCCTTTTATACCAAATGCTTTTTTATATAGAAGGAAAAGCTATAGTAGGTTCTAAATCTCTCTTTTCATTCTTATAATGTATAAAGAATGAATAAAGGGGGAGAGTTATGCTTATTGATGGAGTATTCTCAGGTGGTGGGATTAAAGGATTTGCGTATGTCGGAGCATTACAAGTGTTAGAAGAACAAAATTATCGCTTCAAACGAGTTGCTGGAACGAGTGCTGGAGCGATTATGGCTTGTTTTATTGCTGCGGGATACCAAGCAAACGAAATTGAAGAAATATTAGACGATCTTGATTTAAAAGGTCTTCTCGATCCTCCCAAACTTGCTCGTACTCTTCCTTTTTTAAAATGGCTAAACCTTTACTTTCGAATGGGATTGTATAAAGGAAAAGCACTCGAAAAGTGGTTTTACAAAAAGTTGGTCGCAAAGGGCATTATTACTTTTAATGATCTGCCAAAGGGTTCATTAAAATTAGTAACATCTGATTTAACAAACGGTCGCATGATTGTGATACCCGATGACTTAGCTTCTTACGGCATTAACTGGAAAACGTTCCCTGTATCAAAAGCGTTAAGAATGAGCTGTGGTATTCCTTTTTTCTTCGAACCAATCAAATTAAAGGACAACAAAGGAGAATGTATATTTGTCGACGGGGGTGTTTTAAGCAATTTCCCCCTATGGATTTTTGATAATGGCAATAAAGAAAGACCTTTAATCGGATTGAAGCTTAGTAATCCTAGTGAAAAGATGGAACCTCATGAAATCGAAAATGGTTTTCATTTGTTTGAAGCTCTTTTTACAACGATGAAAAATGCCCATGACGAACGTTATATTTCAAGAAAAGATGAAAAAAATATTATTTTTATTCCAGTGGAAAATTATAGTGCTACACAGTTTGATATTGATCAAGAAACGAAAGAAGCATTAATTGATATAGGCCGGAAAAGAACTTCTAAATTTTTAGAAACATGGCAAGTAGAAGAATTGAAAGAATCAAGGATATTGAAAGTGTAATGAAGCCATACTAAAAACAAGTATGGAAAAAGGAGATAACAATATGGCAAAGACTCCAGAAGAAACGGCAGCTAAAATATTGGATGATAATATGGTTGGTACGATGGCTACGATTGAAGGAGATAAACCCCATTCCCGATATATGACGTTTTTTAATGATTCTTTTACTTTATATACGGTGACTAGTAAAGATACCCATAAAGTAGACGAATTATCGAAAAACCCCTTTACACATATTTTAATTGGATATGATGGGAAAGGACTAGGGGATGAATATTTAGAAATTGAAGGAAAAGTAGAGATTTCAACGGATGAATCGATGCGAGAAAAGATTTGGAACCGGGTATTAAAGTCGTGGTTTAGCGGTCCGGATGATCCGAGGATGACCATTTTAAAAATCACACCAACTCAAATTAAATTAATGAATACGAAAGGGGAAGACCCTGTAATTGTATCAATTTAATTTGGTATGAACTCATTTCTACGAATAAAGCGGTTGCTATCCTAATATAGGGTACAACCGCTTTAATTTAGTAGTCTAATTATTTTTCAACGAGCATTTCTTGAATAATTTGTCGATTTTTTTCTTGGAATTTTTCATTATGGGAAGAAACCATTTCAAATTTATTAGCTAACGGATCAATATAAACTTTTGCACTATTTACAGCATTTACAGCATCCTGGAACGTACCGACTAATAAATTTACTTTTCCTTCGTAGGATAAAATGTCACCAGCGGCAAAAATTCCTTCCTTCGAGGTTTTGCCTGTAGCAGTGCCCTCATAATAATAATCATCTTTTAACTTTAAAGAAGTTTCATCGGAGAATTGTAAAGAAGCATCCCGGTTGTATCCATGACTTACAATAATGTGATCAATCGGTTGATATAATTCTTCTACCGTATCGTGCTTTTTCAAGACCACTTCACTTACTTTTGTTTTTTCTTTATTGGCAATTAACTTTTCAATCGTTGTATTTAGTAAAATTGTAACTTTTGGATTCGATTGTAATAGGGCAACTTGTGCTTCATGGGCAGTTAATTGATCCTTTCGATAAACAACGATGATTTCATCCGCAATATCTAACATTTCTACCGCCCAATCGATTGCACCATTCCCACCACCGGAAATTAATACCCGTTTATGTTGAAATAATTTGAAGGAAGGGACGGTGTAATGGAGATTAGTCATTTCAAATTTCTCCGCACCTTCGATGTCTAACTTTTGAGGATTGTAAATTCCACCACCGTTGGCCATAATAATTGATTTGGAATAATGTTTTTGGCCATCATTGGTTGAAATGATAAAAAGATTATTGTCGTTTTTATCAATAAAGTCAACCTTAGTATTTGTTAATATAGTTGGTTGAAAGGTTTTCGCTTGTTCAATCAATTGAATGACAAATTGTGCTCCCATTATCGGAGGTTGTCCTCCAACATCCCATATCATTTTTTCTGGATATAGTAACACTTTACCACCTAATTGGGCTTGAGATTCGATTAATTTTGTTTTCATATTTCTCAATCCGCTATAAAAAGTTGAATATAATCCAGCAGGGCCACCACCGATGATCGTCACATCGAAAATTTCACTCATACTTCTCGCTCCATTCGAAGGGTATATAAAAAATAAAAATTTTGTTTGACAATTAATAGTTCTGTAAATATGATTATATCGTAGTTGAAAATGATTATCAATATCATGATTTAGAGGAGTGAAGAAAAGTGCGCTTGCAAGTGGAGGATATTCGTGTAGGTTATGATGAACAAACGATTGTCCATGATATAAGTATGGCGATTCCTGATGGGAAAATTACGACGATAATAGGTGCGAACGGTTGTGGTAAGTCAACTTTACTAAAGGCGATTACACGAATTATCAATCATGAAAGCGGCCAAGTTGTTCTGGACGGAAAAAACATTCGCAAAATGAAAACGAAGGAATTAGCAACACAACTCGCTATTTTACCTCAAAGTCCCGAAAGTGCGCAAGGCTTACTTGTGGAAGAATTAGTGTCCTATGGTAGATTCCCTTATCAAAAAGGATTTGGCAATTTATCGGCAAAGGATAAAGAAATGATCGATTGGGCACTAGAAGTGACGGGGACAAAGGATTTTCGACATAAAGCAGTAGATGCCCTATCTGGTGGACAACGCCAAAGGGTATGGATTGCGATGGCGTTAGCTCAAGAAACCGATATTATCTTTTTAGATGAACCAACAACTTATTTAGATATGGCTCATCAATTGGAAGTACTCGAACTGTTACATATGTTGAATGTTAAAGAAGGTAGAACAATTGTTATGGTGCTTCACGACTTGAATCAAGCCGCAAGATTTTCTGATTATATATTAGCCCTATCCCAAGGGCATCTTATTCGCGCAGGTGCACCGGAAGAAGTAATGACTACTGAAGTTTTAAAAGAAGTGTTTAACATTGACGCTGTCATAGGTAAAGATCCTCGTACAAACAAACCAATATGTTTAACTTACGATTTAATTAAAGGAGAATAGAAAATGAAAAAATGGTTGTTAGCTTTAGTTGCTGTTTTAGTACTCGCTCTAGCTGCTTGCAGCGGTAGTGATGGGGAAAAGAATTCCGGAAATTCATCAGAAGACAAAAAACAAACAGAAACATCTTCAGATACAATTATATATGAATCAAGTAAAGGTCCAATAGAAGTACCGGCCAATCCAGAACGGGTTGTTGTACTTTCGTCATATGCAGGGGATCTGATTCAACTAGGAGTAAATATTGTAGGTGTTGACTCTTGGTCTGCGAATAATCCTAATTTTGAAGAACAGTTAAAAGATGTACCAGTCGTTTCAAACGAAGATTTAGAAAAAATAATTGAATTAGATCCAGATTTAATTATTGGCTTAGATAATATTAATAATGCTGATAAATTAAAAGAAATTGCACCAACGGTTTTATTTACTTATGGAGAGTATGACTACTTGCAGCAACATATTGAAGTTGGTAAAGCGGTAAATAAAGAAGCAGAAGCTACAGCTTGGGTTGAAGATTTTAAAAAACGTGCAGCTGATTTAGGTGAAAAAATAAAAGCTAAAATTGGTGAAGACGCTACCGTTACCGTTGTGGAAAACTATGAAAAACAATTTTATTTATTCGGTGATAATTGGGGCCGTGGTACAGAAATACTTTATCAAGCAATGGGCTTAAAAATGCCACAAAAGGTGCAAGATGTCGCTTTAGAACCAGGATATTTTGCCATCTCCCAAGAAGTATTAGGGGATTATGCTGGGGATTATATTGTGATGAGCTTAGTATCTGAAGGACAAGATACGAGCTTTGTAGATGCAGATTGGTATAACGAAATTGACGCAGTGAAAAATGGTCACACTTTTGTAGCAGATGGTCAAAGATTTTACTTTAATGATGCCCTTTCATTGGACTACCAGTTATCATTCTTTGAAGAATCTTTTTTAGGAAATAATTAATTAGAGAGAGAAGTAATGTGATGAAATCATCTCATAAAATTTCTTTTTTCGTAAAACTATTTTTAGCGGTTTGTATCTTGTTTGTCATTGCATTTTTAGCTATAACGAACGGTGCTGCTCATACAACTTTAAGTGATGTATGGGATGCGATGGTTGCGAAAGAAGAAGGACAATATTATTCAGAACTTAGAGAAATAAGATTTCCTCGAACAATTGCTGCCTTTTTTGTAGGTAGCGCCCTTGCCGTTGCGGGTGCTATTATGCAAGGAATGACGCGAAACCCGATTGCCGATCCTGGACTGTTCGGTTTAACTTCAGGTGCAAATATGATGCTGGCAATTACCCTTGCCTTTATACCATCTGCTTCCAATTTGATGATCATGTTTGCCTGTTTCATGGGAGCGGCCATTGGGATGATCATCGTATACGGTATTGGTATGACAACAAAAGGCGGATTATCTCCTATGAAACTTGTTTTAGCAGGAGCAGCTGTTACCGCCTTTTTACAAGCCATTGCTGATGGAGTAGGAATACTATTTGAAATTTCCAAAGATGTATCGATGTGGACTGCTGGGGGATTAGTTGGAACAACATGGACGTCATTACTCATTGTTCCATTTATTGTTTTCGGTCTTATCGTAGGCATTTTCATTAGTAGACAATTAACGATTTTAAGTTTAAATGAAGAGGTTGCTGTTGGATTAGGACAAAACACAGTCTTTATCAAAACGGTGATGATGGTTGTCGTCGTTATTTTAGCAGGAGGGGCCGTTTCATTAATAGGTAACTTAGCCTTTGTCGGTTTAATTATTCCTCATATTGTTCGAGCAATTGTAGGTCATGATTACCGATTGATTATCCCGATGAGTATTATCGTTGGTGGTGCTTTTATGACATTAACTGATTTCATTAGTCGAGTTATAAACGCCCCATTTGAAACACCAGCCGTATCCTTAATCGCTTTAATCGGTTTACCGTTCTTCTTAGTTTTAGTGCGAAAAGGGGGACGTGAAATTGGCTAATATTCATAGAAAGAAATTTCGGATTTGGTTTATTTTCTTCTGCCTTTTATTTGTTGCGGCTATCCTTTGTGGTATTTCTATGGGAGCTTCTTCCGTATCTATTACGAGAATTATTCCTACTTTTTTAGGACAGGGAACTTTTAAAGAAGAATTCGTTTTATTTTCAGTTAGATTACCCCGTGTCATTATATTAGCATTAGGAGGCCTCGCATTAGCAGCCGCTGGTACGATATTCCAAAGTGTTACCCGGAATGATCTAGCTGACCCTGGCGTAATAGGTGTAAACGCTGGGGCTGGAGTCGGCGTGACCGTATTTTATTTATTCGCGAGTACAAACCTTCAACAATATGTATTTATGTTGCCGATAGCTGCTTTTTTAGGAGCGCTTTTGACAGTAGGATGCATCTATTTATTTAGCTTTGAAAAGGGGCAAGGAATTCAACCTTTCAAACTTGTTCTAGTTGGTGTTGGATTTGCTACTGCCCTTTCAGGTTTAATGGTGTTACTCATGTCCACAGCCGAAAGAGCGGATGTTCAATTTATTTCAAAATGGCTCGTAGGAAACATTTGGGGTATTGATTGGCCTTACCTTTGGGCATTGTTACCATGGTTCATTCTTTGTTTACCGATTCTATTTTATAAAGTGAATGTTTTAAATGTTTTATCGATGAAGGAATCGACAGCTATTGGCTTAGGTGTGAATTTAAACAAGGAACGAGTGCTATTATTATTCCTAGCTGTTGCCCTTGCTGGTTCAGCTGTTGCAGTTACAGGTGCGATCAGCTTTATCGGATTAATGGCTTCCCATATTGCCAAAAAATTGATTGGGCCAAAACATCAATATTTTTTACCAGTTGCTCTTTTAATTGGTGCTACATTATTAGTTATAGCAGATACGATAGGGAGAATACTTTTATCATCCGCTACGATCCCTGCTGGACTAGTTGTGGCGTTTATTGGGGCCCCGTATTTTATTTTTTTACTAATTCGAAATAAATAATTGATGAGAAGTTGTTCTAAAATGGACAACTTCTTTTTTATACTATAGTGAACTTCTATTTTAGGAGGAAAAATCGTTGTATAAATGGAAAAGTTTTAAATAATTAGTTCTATCTTGTCCAATTTTTCTTACACTAAAGTAAGAAGATGAATTGAGGTGAAAAAGATTGGCAAAAAAATGGGGAATTGCAGCAATTATTTTGTATGCAGTTTACGCTTTGGCTATGTATTTTTACATATTTCATATTAGTTCAGGCGGTATACCTGATGCGATTAAAGGAACCGTTGCGGATCCGCAAACATTTATGACCGAACGTGAACTATACTTAAGTGATGAATATTCGAAAATCCGAAACTTCCTCTTTTTTGTAGTGACTCCCTTTGAATGGCTAATGTATATTTTGATTTTATTTATGGGACTTTCAAAGGTGTTTGAAAAATGGGCAGACGTTGGTAAGTGGAAAGTTATTCAAAATGGTGCTTATTTATTTCTATTATATTTATTTACGACGGTAGTCTTTTACCCAATCGATCTATATCGATATTGGTTAAGTAAAGATTACGGCATCGGTACCCAAACATTCGCATCTTGGATGAGGGATTACGTGTTGGATTTTTGGATAAATTTTGGGACAACTTTAATCGTTGTTTTAGTTTTATATTGGTTAATACGAAGAAGTGCTAAGAGATGGTGGTTATATGCATGGCTTTTAACCATTCCGTTTGCGATTTTTATGATGTATATTCAACCGGTTGTGATTGATCCACTTTATAATGATTTCTACCCGCTCCAAGATAAAGAGTTGGAAGAAAAAATATTAGCCCTTGCTGATAAAGCAGATATTCCGTCAGAACATGTCTTTGAAGTGAACATGTCCGAAAAAACGAATTCATTGAACGCTTATGTGACGGGGATAGGGGATAATTCAAGAATTGTTTTATGGGATACAACGTTAAAAAGTTTAACAGATGAAGAAATATTATTTATTATGGCGCATGAAATGGGTCATTACGTTGAAAAGCATATTTATGTCGGTATGGCTTCCTATATCTTTTCGATTTTAATTGGCTTATGGTTAATCTCTAAAATTATGCCATGGTTAATACGAAAATTTGGAACGATATTAAAAATAGACAATATGAAAGACATCCATTCATTGCCGCTCATGCTATTGTTAATATCCTTTTTACTATTTTTATCTAATCCGATTTCCAATTATATTTCCCGTTATCAAGAAACGAGGGCAGATGAATATGCGATGGAGTTAACAGATGATCCTGAGGCTGCCGTTAGTACATTCCAAAACCTAGCAAAGGCAGGATTGAGTGAAGTGAATCCTCCATTATTAGTGAAATTGTTCCGTTATACGCATCCACCAATGTTGGAGCGAATTAATACCGTTGCTAAATTTGCGTCAAAGGAATCGACGGAATAAGGAATATAAAAAAAGCTAGCATTGGAGTCAATGCTAGCTTTTTAGCTTTTAAATAACATTTGCTTCAAGCAAGCGTCCCGCTATTTTAATATAAAAAGTTGATATTGATAAAAGCCAACAATAGTTCATCTTTTAGAAATAAAAAAGGTATTTTTGTGATGAAATGAGCAATTTTTGTCATAAATGAATGATTTTATTTTCGGAATTGTGCGTCATTTCAGGGAAGTTCTATGTTATAGTATTAACATTACTATAAAAACGATTGACTTACTTCGATTTAATATGTAGTAAGTCTTACTTTTTATAAAAGGAGTAGATAATATGGTAGTAACAAAAATTCAAGCACCCTTTCGACATGATCATGTAGGTAGTTTTTTAAGACCTCAGGCTTTAAAGGAAGCTCGCTCAAAATTTCAAAATAAGGAAATTACATATAGTGAATTAAAATTAGTAGAAGATGAAGAAATTATTCGTCTTATTAATAAACAGAAAGAAGTAGGCGTGTTAGCTATTTCGGATGGTGAGTTCCGTCGTAGTTGGTGGCACTTTGATTTTTTAGGTAGTCTAGAAGGTATGGAGTATTATGAAAAAGAACATGGATTAAATTTCCATAACTTAGAAACTCGTAAAGAAGGGGTTCGTGTTATTGGAAAAATTGATTTTGGCGAACATCCATTTTTAGATCACTTTAAATTTATACGTGACCATGCTGGAGATTCTGTTGTAAAGTTCACGATTCCAAGTCCTAACATGTTACATGCACGCGCGGATAATAATGTTGACGTTTATGCAGATGAAAAGGATCTTATTGAAGATACAATTAAAGCATATCAAAAAGCGATTCAAGCCTTTTATAATGCAGGGTGCCGCTACTTGCAGTTAGATGATACTTCATGGGCTAGTCTTTTCTCAGAAGAAAAACGAGCTGACTTAGTAGCTGAAGGGAAGGACCCACAACAGTTTATGAACACATTGCAATATGTCATTAATGAGACGGTTAAAAATAAGCCAGCTGATATGACAATTACGATGCACATTTGCCGTGGGAACTATAAATCCACATTCTTTTCTAGCGGTGGCTATGATTATGCTGCAGAAGTCATTTTTGGTGGCTTAAATGTGGATGGATTATTTTTAGAATTTGATGACGACCGTTCTGGTAGTTTTGAACCTTTAAAATATGTAAATCGCAAAGATTTAAAAATTGTTTTAGGTTTAGTGACATCTAAATTTGGGGAATTAGAAGATAAAGAGTTCATAAAGGCACGTATTCAAGAAGCAGCAAACTATGTTTCATTAGATCAACTTTGTTTAAGTCCTCAATGTGGATTTTCTTCAACAGAAGACGGCAATATTTTAGAAGAGGAAAACCAGTGGCAAAAATTGAAGTTAATTAAAGAAATCGCTGAAGAAGTTTGGGGATAATCGATGTAAACTTGAATCTACTTATGTAGGTTCAAGTTTTTTTATTAATTCTTTTAAAACCACGTGCTCTGCACGTGTGAAAATATACTTTTAGAGTGGTAATGGAGATGGAATTAAAAACTCCTCTCGATATAATGAAAATGGCCGTCAAACCA
>NZ_RHLQ01000028.1 GCF_003711845.1 Lysinibacillus halotolerans | reverse complement strand
AAATTCGTTCGATACGCAGATGATTGTAATATTTATGTGAAAACAGAACGTGCGGGATTAAGAGTAATGACGAGTGTACAAAGATTTATCGAAGGAAAACTTCGTTTAAAAATAAACGAAAAGAAATCAGCAGTAGACCGTCCTTGGAACCGGAAGTTCTTAGGTTTTAGTTTCACGAATCATAAAGAACCAAAGGTTCGTCTTGCGAAAACAAGCTTAGTTCGAATGAAGAAGAAAATACGAGAAATTACCTCAAGAAAGATGCCATACTCCATGGAATACAGAATCGAGAAGTTAAACCAATTTCTAATGGGGTGGTGTGGTTATTTTGCATTAGCAGATACGAATTCCATATTCAAATCACTAGATAGCTGGATTAAAAGAAGATTAAGGATGTGTCTATGGAAGAATTGGAAGAAACCTCAAACAAGAGTCAGAAATCTTACTCGGTTGAAAGTTCCTTATGGAAAAGCATACGAGTGGGGAAACACCCGAAAAGGGTACTGGCGCATTTCTAAAAGCCCCATATTACACAGAACCCCCGGCAATTCCTATTGGGAAAGCCAAGGGCTGAAAAGTCTGAAAGTTCGTTACGAAACTTTGCGTTATTCATCTTAATTGAACCGCCGTATACGGAACCGTACGTACGGTGGTGTGAGAGGTCGGGAGTTAATCACTCCCTCCTACTCAATTTGTAAAAAGTGATTAGTGTAAAGATATTTTGGTAATAATGGTAGAAATAGGGTTAATGGTAATGGATTTATTCTGCAGAAAAATAATATATTCGAAATATTTAAAAATTATGTCTACAAAATTTTAGATAGAAGTAGTTTTGTGGAATTGTTTGGATGAAACTCATATAATCCATTACTTCATTTTATTCCCTAGGAAATAAAACGGAGAATAATTGATAAATTAATTTTTCTACTAAACTAACTATTTTAGATGAGAAAAATAATGAATCGATCTTTCTCCATAATGATGCAATCATAATCCATAAAAAATGAAGGTTGAAGGAGTGAATTTTATGCTTCAAATTAGTAGAAAATATTTTGCATTGCCATTCCATCATGTGTACTTTCAAGATAAGAAATATGACAGTCGATTTGATCCGAAATTAATTCGTTACACTCATTTACTAAAACCAACTAGACAATTGCAAGGGCAAAAAACAGTTCACATTCATTTACAAAAAGAAGAGAAAATATTATTGAATTCGCTGTCTACCCATTTCCGAAAAGGAATACAGGAGATACAAGAAAATAGCTGGAATGTTGTTATAGTTGACAAAGTAATGGATCAAGAAATTCACGATTTCATACAATTTTACAACTCAAATAGGAAAAGGGACAAACGGAGAAAATTAAATCGTTTCGACATGCAAACATTAAAATTGCTACGAGAAAAAGGTGGATTACTCATATCAAGGCTGATGGATGATCGGAATGAAACGATTTGTTATCGTGCTTATGTCATCAATGGTGAAATGGCTATGTCTTTATACGATTGTAATATAGAAGGCCGAGTTGAAGATTTTGGGAACGCCTTTTTAATCTGGGAAAATATAAAGTATTTTCGACGATTAGGA
Organism: Lysinibacillus halotolerans; assembly: GCF_003711845.1. Taxonomy (GTDB): domain Bacteria; phylum Bacillota; class Bacilli; order Bacillales_A; family Planococcaceae; genus Ureibacillus; species Ureibacillus halotolerans. Next base: position 45,323 of record NZ_RHLQ01000028.1, on the reverse strand, counting down.
TATAAAATTTATGACTTTGGTGACATTAAAGAAGAATCTCAATTAGAACATTTAAAAGAAAATTATGGAGGAACAATTGAGACCGTTTTTTCTGGCGTTATTTCGAAATCCTTTATTAGTAACATGCTTTTACAATTTAGGTGGTGGCGAGGAATGAAAGGTCCGATTTACGAATAAATCGTTTAGATAGAAGTGTATGGGAATCTACTTATTAATTAACAATTCAATTGTCATCTCATTCCACTGCATAATTTGATATAATGGAAATAATAGAGTTAGAGAGGATTTTTGATGATGACAAATAAACCGCATCTTTTACTAGTAGATGGGATGGCGTTACTGTTCCGTTCATTTTTTGCTTCAAGTGCAATGGGACACTATATTCGTTTAGAAGACGGAACGCCAACAAATGGGGTACAAGGATTTGCCCGTCATGTTTTAACGGCCCAATCGATTATGAAACCGACCCATTTAGCTGTTTGTTGGGATATGGGCGCACAAACTTTCCGCAACGAATTATTTGATGGATATAAAGCGAATCGACCAGCACCCCCTGAAGAAATGTTGCCTCAATTCGATATGGCAAAAGAAGTTTCGGAAATGATCGGCTGGAAAAACTTTGGTGAAGTTGGTATGGAAGCGGATGATACAATTGGGTCTATGATTGAGAAATGGAAAGAAGAAGCGAATATTACCGTCATTAGTGGTGATAAAGATTTGCTTCAATTATTAAACCCATCGACTCAAATTGCCTTTACGAAAAAAGGATATTCAGAATATGACGTCTATACAGAAGAACGTTTTAAGGAAGAGTATGTGATTGAGCCCTATCAATTTGCTGATGTAAAAGCTTTTATGGGTGATACAAGTGACGGATATCCAGGAGTAAAGGGGATTGGTCCAAAAACGGCTTTACAGCTTATCCAAAACTATGGATCTGTTGAAAATGTGTTAGCCAATTTAGATGCATTAAAGCCTGCTCAACGATCAAAAATCGCTGATAATGTGGACATGTTGAAGTTATCGAAAGAATTAGCAACCATTCAAAGGGAAGTACCTATTAATGCCCAATTAAATGAACTTCAATTAGTAGATTATGAACAAGAAACGTTTGAACGTTTACAAGAAAGAGGATTAAGTTTAATTGTGAAGCATGCAAGATCATTATATTCACTCGTTTAATGAAAATAAAGGAGCCGAGGTGAACTTTCAATAGGTCACTTCGGCTCTATTTTTACGAAACGAATAACTTTACTATTAGGGGCATAAGGAACTTTTCTTATTTGACTATCACGATTAGGTCCACCGTTATCATGAACAAAAAAATGTAATTCGTTTTGTTCGATTTCATAACCAATTAATGGAACCCAATGGTATTTGAAAGTCGGTTTTGAATGCCATTGAAAGGTAAAATATTTATCAAATTTCATCGCTACGGGCCTTCCAGCATCGATTTCTTTTAACGCGATTGCTAACGAACAACTCGAAACATTCCAGTTTGGACCTAATAGTTTTTGTAGATTTTTTATTAAACGCCATTTAAATAAACCAATTTTTGTCCCTCCTAAAAGGGTATAAAGTTGATTCGCGTCTATATTTAATGGATCTTTTAGTAAGTAGTTTAAAATAACAAAAACAGTCGTTGGACCACATGCTGAGTTTTGGAAAGTTGGATGAACATCTATACTATATTGGGACATTCCTTTTACCTTAAGTTGAGTCTTCATCGTATACCTCTATTTCATCATTTTCTTTAATAACTGTCCCAATGGACTATACAAAAGTATAATAGAAGTTGGGCTATATGATAAATGAAGAGTCTTCAATTTAAAGCTTTTATGAGGGGGAGTTAATTTTGAAACAGTACAAAACATTATTATTTGATTTAGATGACACATTGCTTGATTTTGGGGCAACAGAAGAAGTAGCTTTGCAAAAGTTATTTTCTCATCAACAAGTTGAGTTAACACCTGAAATAAAAGCTAACTATAAAAAGTTAAATAGAGAATTATGGCGAGCTTATGAAGAGGACCAAATGGATCGGGATGAAGTCGTGAATACGCGATTCGCCATTTTATTTAAACAATATGGTATTGAAGTAGATGGGGTCGCTTTAGAAAAAAATTATCGAAAATATTTATCGGAAGGGCATCACCTCATTGAAGGGGCACTGAATTTAATAAAAACATTACATAAGCAATTTGATTTGTATGTCGTATCCAATGGGGAGTCCAAGACGCAGGAGAAAAGACTTCATGATTCTGGTTTGGCTCCTTATTTTAAAAAGGTGTTTGTATCAGAAGATACCGGTTATCAAAAACCGATGAAAGAGTTCTTTCATGTAGTATTTTCACAAATTGAAAACTTAGATTTAACAACGACATTGATCATTGGTGATTCCTTTAGTGCAGATATAACAGGTGGTTGGAATGTGGGAATAGACACTTGTTGGATCAACCATAAACAAATAACGATGGAATCAGACATTACCCCTACCTATGAAATAACTAAACTTGAGGAACTTTATAAAATTTTACAAGTAAATCAATAAAAAATGGGTGGCTCTTTTCCAAAAGCCACCCATCTTACTTATTTTCCTTCTTTTCTTCTTTTTGTAACGGTTTCCCCACCAATACCCCAATTATCCGTATCTACTTCATCGATAACTACGACTGTTGTTGAGTTGCTCCTTTAATTAAAGCTGCTTTTTTCTCTGGCGTTACATCTTCATTTGTAATTTTAATGTTTACGAATGGCATATTATCCACTCCTCTGTTTATTTATTTTAGTTAGGAATTTTAGTAAAAATAAAGACTACAAACTATGGAACTTTAGTTTGTAGTCTGTTCAATTAGTTTTGAGCGTTTAAAAACTCTTTTACATCTTCCGGTGATTTAGCGTTTGCACTGTGTAAGTGAGCTAATTTTTCACTATTTTTGAAGATTAATAAACTTGGAATTCCCATAACTTGATATTTTTCAGCTAGTTCAGGGAAATCATCACGGTTAATTTCATACCAAGTGTATTGATTGTATTCCTCGATAATTGGATCGATAAACATGTTCATACGTGTGCAGTCTGGGCACCAACCTGCATAAAATTTTACGATTACCGGTTGTTCAGATGCGATAATTTCATTAAATTGTTCAGCTGTAGTAATTGCTTGCATTCTATATCACTCTCCTTATCATTAGTGTACACATTTTAAATTATTTTAAAAGAAATTTGACTTAAATGAATGGTTGTTCATAAAATATAGTAATTACTATTAATTTAGTAAATTAATTATTGATTTTTTAGAAAATTAAGTTAAAAATTATTGCTAAAAATGAAGAAATATTCTACACTAAGAACAGAAAAACTGTTTGGAACCATTAATTTTGGCGAGAGTTATATTTTTTTTAGCATAAAATGAATGAGTATTCATTCAAAGGTGATAAGGGGGATGCATATGTCTTACAAAATTCAAACAGCAGCCGTACTAGGCTCAGGGGTTATGGGATCAGGTATTGCCGCACATTTAGCGAATATCGGTATTCCAACATTACTATTAGATATCGTACCAAAGGAGTTAACGAAAGAAGAGGAAGCAAAAGGACTGACTCTAGAACATCCAGTAGTTCGCAATCGATTTGCGAGCAATGCGATTCAAAAGCTATTAAAACAAAAACCAGCACCATTAACGGCTAAGAAAAATTTATCACTCATAACAGTTGGTAACTTGGAAGACGATTTAGAAAAGCTTAAGGATGTTGATTGGATCATCGAAGTCGTAGTTGAAAACTTAGATGTGAAGAAAAGTTTATTCGAGCGGGTAGATGCGGTGCGCAAGCCAGGGACAATTATTAGTTCCAATACTTCAGGCATTAGTGTAAATGCAATGGTTGAAGGCCGTTCGGAAGATTTCCAAAAACATTTTTTAGGAACCCATTTTTTCAATCCTCCTCGTTATTTAAAACTGTTGGAGGTTATACCTACTGAATATACGTTACCTGAAGTTGTTCATTTTATGAAAACATTTGCTGAGGATGTATTAGGCAAAGGGGTTGTAGTAGGAAAAGATACACCAAACTTTGTAGCTAACCGAATTGGAACGTATGGCTTGTTAATTACGCTTAGAGAGATGTTAGATCGTGGATATTCTGTTGGGGAAGTGGATTCGGTAACGGGTACACTAATCGGTCGAGCGAAATCCGCAACTTTTAGAACTTTAGACGTCGTTGGTTTAGATACATTCCTTCATGTAGCGAAAACGGTTTATGACCAAACAACAGGGGAAGAACAAAAAGTATTTGAAGTGCCTGAGTTGTTGAAGAAAATGGTTGATAACGGCTGGCTAGGGGCAAAATCAGGTCAAGGTTTCTTTGTGAAGAAAGGAAAAGAAATTTTTGAAATTGAGCCATCCACATTAGAGTATGTGCCAATGAAAAAATTACAAACGCCTTCAATTGAAATGGCTAAACAAACAAAAGGGCTTCCAAATAAGGTGAAGACATTAGTATATGCTAATGACAGAGTAGGAGAGCTACTATGGAACATATTTGCTCCGACGTTACTTTATTCTGCTGAATTAACAGGCATCATTGCAGAAACAATTGTTGAAATTGATAATGCGATGAAATGGGGCTTTGGTTGGACACAAGGACCTTTTGAAATGTGGGATTCCATTGGGGTCAAACAATCTGTTGAAAAAATGGAATCTGAAGGAAGGGAAATCCCTTCGTTTGTAAAAGAGTTTTTAGCTAAAGGTTATGAATCTTTCTATACAGAAATAGATGGAGATTTAGCTTACTACAATGGCAATGAATATGTAAAAGTACCAGTGAATGATAAAGTCATTGATTTAAAACGTTATAAGAAAAAACATGGGGTTATTAAATCAAATTCTGGTGCTAGTTTAATAGATTTAGGTGATGGGGTCGCGTTACTAGAATTCCATTCAAAATCCAATGCAATTGGTTTAGATATTATTCAAATGATCAACTTCGCAATAGATGAAGTGGAGGCAAATTATAAAGGCCTTGTAATTGGAAACCAAGGGAAAAACTTCTGTGTAGGGGCCAACCTTGGCATGATCTTAATGGAAGCTCAAGATGATAACATTTTTGAACTAGATTTTACTATTCGAGCATTCCAAAAAGCGATGCGTAGAATTAAGTACAGTAAAAAACCAATTGTGGCAGCACCTTTTGGTATGACCCTTGGCGGTGGATCGGAAGTATGTTTACCAGCTGCTCATATTCAAGCATCTAGTGAAACGTATATGGGATTAGTTGAAGTAGGAGTTGGATTAATACCAGGTGGTGGTGGAAATCTAGCACTTTATGAAAAGTTTATAAAAGGAATTCCAAACGGAGTAGAAATAGACTATCAAGTGATTGCCAATAAAGTATTTGAAACAATTGCTTTAGCTAAAGTTTCTACATCCGGTGAAGAAGCTCGTGAAAATAATTTCTTAAACTTTGCTGATGGTATTTCAGTAAATCCTGATCACTTAATTTACGATGCGAAACAGACGGTGCTTGCTTTATCAGAAGCTGGATATACTGCACCAATACCTAAAAAAGTGAAAGTTGTTGGGGCACCAGGGTACGCAACATTATTGTTAGGGGCTCAAGGAATGTACCAATCGGGCTTTATTAGTGAGCATGATTTAAAGATTGCGAAAAAGCTTGCATATGTCATCGCAGGTGGTCTTGTGCCATACGGAACAGAAGTAACGGAAGATTATTTATTAAACTTAGAGCGTGAAGCATTTTTACAACTTGTTGCCGAACCGAAATCGCAAGAACGGATGCAACACATGTTGATAAAAGGAAAACCATTACGCAATTAATCATAGGATTGACAGGAATGTCGATGAACTGAAAATACAAAAGCCAATGGATAAGGGGGATATATCAATATGCGTGAAGCCGTAATTGTAGCAGGTGCAAGAACACCTATTGGAAAAGCAAAAAAAGGTTCTCTTGCTAACTTCCGTCCTGATGATTTTGGGGCAGTTGTTGTAAAGGAAACATTAAAAAGAGCTGGATATGAAGGGCCTATCGATGATTTAATTATGGGCTGCGCAATGCCAGAAGCGGAACAAGGAATGAATGTAGCGAGAAATATTGGGGCGTTAGCTGGGCTACCAGACACGACACCGGCAATTACGATCAATCGTTTCTGTTCGTCTGGACTTCAAGCGATAGCTTATGCAGCCGAACGGGTTATGTTAGGCCATTCGAAGGCTATTTTAGCTGGTGGCGTTGAATCGATGAGTATGATACCAATGACCGGTAATACAGTTCGTTTAAATCCGAAGCTAGCTGAAGAAGCACCCCAATATTATATGAGCATGGGCCATACTGCTGAGGAAGTCGCCAATCGTTTCGGGGTCAGTCGAGAAGATCAAGATGCATTTGCTGTACGTTCCCATGAATTAGCGGCAAAAGCGATTAAAGAAGGAAAGTTTAAAGATGAAATCGTACCCGTTGAAGTTGTCCAACATTTCGTAGATGAAAATAACAAGCTGCAATCGAAAACCTTTACCTTTGATACAGATGAAGGGGTCCGTCCTGATACATCGATGGAAGGACTTGCAAAATTACGTCCTGCTTTTAACGTGAAAGGGTCTGTTACGGCAGGTAACTCTTCTCAAACATCCGATGGTGCAGCAGCAGTTTTAGTTATGGATCGAGAAGAGGCGGAAGCCCAAGGGTTAAAACCGATGGCTAAATTTTTAGGGTTTGCTGTTGGGGGAGTGCCTCCTGAAGTAATGGGGATTGGCCCGATTGAAGCTGTGCCAAAAGCATTGAAAATCGCTGGATTATCTTTAGAGGATATTGACTTATGGGAGCTGAATGAAGCCTTTGCTTCCCAATCAATTCAAGTAGTACGCCATTTAGGCATCGATATAGAAAAGGTGAATGTAAATGGAGGGGCAATCGCTTTAGGTCACCCCCTTGGTGCAACAGGTGCCATATTAACATTAAAGTTAATCCATGAATTAAAACGTCAAGGTAAAAAGTATGGCGTTGTCACAATGTGTATTGGTGGCGGTATGGGTGCTGCTGGTGTATTCGAAGTGCTGTAAAAAATAGAATTTGTGAAGTAATTAGGAAATGAAGTGCGAGTATTCAAGGGTTTAAATATTTTCTATTAGGGGAGGAAATGTAAATGGTTCAAACAACAAATGTTATTAAAGGTGGAAGTTTTTTAATTGAAGATGTGGAATTAAGTCGTGTAATTACTCCTGAAGATTTTACAGATGAACAATTGATGATTGCTCAAACGACAACGGATTATGTTGAAAATGAAGTAAAACCAGTAGTAGAGAACTTAGAAAACCACGAATTTGAACATTCTGTACGTTTATTGAAAAAAGCAGGGGAATTAGGATTACTAGCTGCAGATGTACCGGAAGAATATGAAGGATTAGGGTTAGATAAAATTTCTTCGGCATTAATCGCTGAAAAAATGTCTCCAGCTGGAGGGTTCTCCATTACCCACGGTGCCCATGTAGGTATCGGTTCTTTACCAATTGTTCTATTCGGCAACCATGAACAAAAATCAAAATATTTACCAAAGCTTGCATCGGGTGAGTTAATTGCAGCTTATGCTTTAACTGAACCAGGTTCTGGATCAGATGCCCTAGGAGCAAAGACGGTAGCTAAATTAAATGAAGCGGGAACTCATTACATTTTAAATGGTGAAAAACAGTGGATTACAAACTCTGGATTTGCCGATGTTTTCGTTGTATATGCAAAAATTGATGGCGACAAATTCTCAGCCTTTATCGTTGAACGGAGCTATCCTGGAGTTTCAGTAGGGGCAGAGGAAAAGAAAATGGGGATAAAATCTTCTTCCACTCGTACATTAATTTTGGAAGATGCTGAAGTTCCTGTTGAAAATTTACTAGGTGAAGTTGGCCGTGGTCATGTCATTGCCTTTAATATTTTAAATATCGGTCGTTACAAATTAGGTGTTGGTACTGTTGGTGCTTCTAAACGAGCATTAGAATTAGCGATTGCCTATTCAAATCAACGTCAACAATTTAAAACACCAATCTCAAGTTTCAATTTAACGAAAGAAAAAATTGCAACAATGGCATCTCAACTATACGCTTCAGAATCATTGAATTATCGAACTGTCGGATACTTTGAAGATCGTTTAAGCCAATTATCAGAAGAGGAACAAAAGGATGGTAAAGTTATTGCTGCAGCGATTGCGGAATATGCGATTGAATGTTCAATTGCCAAAGTATTTGGTTCTGAAACATTAGATTATATTGCAGATGAGGCTGTACAATTACACGGTGGCTATGGTTTCATGGCAGAATATGAAGTAGAACGTATTTATCGTGACTCACGAATTAACCGTATTTTTGAAGGAACGAACGAAATTAACCGTTTACTTGTACCGGGAACATTTATGAAGAAGGCATTAAAAGGAGAATTACCTTTACTTCAAGCGGCTCAAAAGCTACAAGAAGAGTTGTTAATGTTAATGCCTGAAGAAATCGGAGATGAGCCATTAGCACAAGAAAAATATCTTGTAAAAAATGCGAAGAAAATCGGTATTTTAACAGCGGGCGTAGCGGCACAAGCCTTCGGTGCAAAATTAGAAAATGAACAAGAAGTTTTAGTAAACATTGCGAACATTGCTAATCAACTGTATGCAATGGAATCTGCAGTGATTCGTACAGCAAAAGCAATTGAACGTGATGGTGTTGAAAAATCGAAACAAAAACTTCTTTATACTGAAATTTTCTGCCAAGAAGCCTTTGCAGAAATTGAAAAAGAGGCAAAAGAAACAATCCTTGCTTCTGCCGAAGGAGATAACGGTAAAATGATGCTTTCCGCTCTACGTAAATTAACTCGTAGCAACCCTTACAATTTAATTTTGAAAAAGCGTGAAGCATCTAAAAAACTAATCGAAGCTGAAAAATATATTGTATAAGACGAAATAAACAAGGTATCCTCTTTGGATACCTTTTTCTATTTATTTGTTAGGAATGGTATTTTGCATTTAGGCTGTTTTTATTAAATGAAAGACAGCGAAGTCTCCTAGCGAGATCCAAAATAATAATCTACTGATTGAAGTTTCACTTTATCTTTTTCAGTACAATCAATCTCTGGTATACTTTATTTAAATTTTATAACTTATGAAGGAGTAGTGAAATGACACTAAAATTGATTCAATATCCACGCTGCACAACTTGCAAAAAAGCTCAAAAATGGCTAGATGAAAACGGTATTTCCTACGAGCTAATTCATATTGTAGAACAAACCCCTACAAAAGAAGAGTTAAAGTCGTATTGGAAAGCAAGTAACCTTCCGTTAAAGAAATTTTTTAATACATCTGGCATGAAGTATAAAGAGTTAGGGTTAAAGGACAAATTAAGTTCAATGTCTGAAGATGAACAACTAGAATTACTTGCTTCTGACGGGATGTTAATTAAACGCCCAATCGTAACTGACGGTGAAAAAGTAACGTTAGGTTTTAAAGAAGCTGAGTTTGCAGAATCTTGGAAATAATCATCTGAACTAGCTTGTATTTGCTATAGAAATATGTCAAACTAAACTTGAATGAATTACATATTTGGAGGGGTTTTTAGTGAGCACACCGAAAGATTTACGTTATTCAAAAGAACACGAATGGATTAAAGTAGAAGATGGAAAAGTACGTGTAGGAATTACCCACTTTGCCCAATCGGAACTAGGCGATATTGTTTTCGTAGAACTTCCACAAGTAGGCGACGAAATTCAATTAAACGAGCCATTTGGTAGTGTAGAATCTGTTAAAACTGTTTCAGAACTATATGCACCTATTTCAGGGAAAGTTGTTGAAATTAACTCTGAGCTTGAAGATAGTCCAGAATATGTTAATGAATCACCATACGAAAAAGCGTGGATGATTGTTGTTGAACCAACAGATCTTTCGCAAGTTGATGCTTTATTAACTCCTGAGCAATATAATGAATTAATTGATGCAGAATAAGAATATGATATAGTAAAAACGCCAGAAAACCACTGGCGTTTTTTTTACAATAAAATATAATAAGTAACCATCTTCTTTTTCTAATTTTTTATGCATATTTGCAGACATTTTTTAGCTGTATAACTACAAAGCGTGGGGTGAAGCAAATGACTGTTGAAAAGTGTATAATTGTTGAAGGCCGATCGGATAAGTTGAACATTGCACCAATTTTTGCTGAGGATGTTAAAATTATTTGTACAAATGGGACGATTAGTGAAGATGCTTTACTGGATCTTTTAGAGCCCTTTGAAGAATGTAAGCTCTACACTTTATTTGATGCGGATAATTCAGGAGAAAAGTTGAGAAAGTTGACGAAAAGAATTTATTCGGAAGCAATCCACCTTTTCATTCCTAGAACGTATATAGAAGTTGCCAATGCGCCTAAAAAAGTGTTGGCCCATTTATTAAATGAGGCAAAGTTTTCAGTGCATAAGCAATATTTATCTTCATCCACAGAAGTATAATTACTTATGGGATAACCGGTTTTTTTAGAAAAAATACAGCTTATTGATATAAAATTGAGTAGGATGATGAAAGATGGAAGAATGGACGATTGAAACTTGGGAGCAGCAAAAGGAGCAAAATTCGTTAACGGCTTTTTATTTGTATACCCCTATGTGCGGAACGTGTGCAGTCGCCTCCAAAATGTTGGACGTAATAGAAACACTATTGCCTGAACTATCTTTAGGTAAAGCTAACATTAATTTTCTAGAACAACTAGCATTTGATTATCAAATAGAAAGTGTTCCTTGTTTGTTGATTAGTAGGGATAATCAGGTTGAAAAAGTGTATGCCTTTCAATCTGTACCCTATTTATACGAAAAGTTAAAAAAGTAGTTGACTACTTAAAATGAACGTGATAAAGTTACATCCATAATCTTAAAATTAAATATCGTAACTCTTATAAAGAGCGGTGGAGGGAAGTGCCCTATGAAACCCGGCAACCATCACATTATGTGAAAAGGTGCCAAGTCACGCGAAGTGGATACTTTGAAAGATAAGAGAACGGTTATCGTAAATAGAAGTTTTATTGCGTGCCCTTTCTACTTGTCTTTGTAGAAAGGGTTTTTATTTTGGGATTAAAAAGAAAAGGATAAAAAAGTTGTGTATTTTACATACATTTCTTCCTCAACATAAATTATTGAGGCGTAATAAAAAGGAGTACATATATGATTGAGCTAAAGGATATATCGAAAATATATAAAACAAAAAATGGTGAAATAGCAGCTGTAAAAAATGTTAATTTAACCATTCAAAAAGGTGAAATATTCGGCATCATTGGATACAGCGGCGCAGGAAAAAGTACAATGATTCGTTTGTTAAATGGATTAGAAAAACCAACTGCTGGATTGGTTGTTGTAAACGGTCAGCCGATTTCTTCTATTTCAGGTAGTAAACTTCGTCAAGCAAGACAAAAAATTAGTATGATTTTCCAACATTTTAATTTACTATGGTCCCGCACAGTTGCGGAAAATATCGCTTTCCCATTGGAAATTGCCGGTGTTCCAGCGGCGGAACGTACAAAACGGGTTAAAGAGTTGATCGATTTAGTAGGATTATCTGGTCGAGACAAAGCATATCCTTCCCAATTATCAGGGGGGCAAAAGCAGCGGGTAGGAATTGCAAGGGCGTTAGCTAATAATCCAGAAGTGTTACTTTGCGATGAAGCAACGAGCGCGTTGGATCCAGAGACGACAGATTCCATTTTAGAATTGTTATTAGATATTAATAAGCGTCTAGGTCTTACAATTGTTTTGATTACCCATGAAATGCACGTCATTCGTAAAATTTGTCACCGTGTGGCCGTGATGGAAGCGGGACAAGTTGTGGAACAAGGCGATGTTCTTCAAGTGTTCCAACAACCTCAAGCAGATATTACGAAAAACTTTGTTATGCAAGTGTCTGGGACAAAGGATTCAAAAAATTCCATTGAACAAATTTTAGCTAATTATCCAACGGGTAAAATTGTGAAACTAACGTTTATAGGAAATAAGACGGAACAGCCAATCATTTCCCAATTAATTAAACAGTTCGATGTAGAAGTGAATATTGTTCACGGTAACATTTCACAAACGGCAAGTGGACCATATGGAACATTAATTGTTCAAATTGTTGGTGAAGATAGCAACGTTCAAAAAGCATTAGATTTACTCAATTCAATAGAAATTCAAACGGAGGTGATTGAACATGCTTAGTGAATTATTTCCGAATGTTCGATGGGAAGATATGTGGCAAGCTACATATGACACCCTTTATATGACAATCATCTCAACGGCAGCAACCTTTGTTATTGGTTTAATAGTTGGTATTGTATTGTTTTTAACGAGTCCACATCAAATTTGGGCAAATAAAATTGCAAACTTTATTACCGGATCATTAGTCAATATTTTCCGTTCGATTCCATTTATCGTGTTGATTATTTTATTAATTCCATTTACGAAGTTTTTACTAGGAACAATTCGTGGAGTAGAAGCAGCTTTGCCGGCATTGATTATTGGGGCAGCACCTTTCTATGCGCGGATGGTATTAATTGCATTACGTGAGATTGATAAAGGAGTTATAGAAGCAGCCCGTTCAATGGGAGCGAAAACTTCTACAATTATTTGGAAAGTATTAATTCCAGAATCGATGCCAGCTTTACTTTCAGGTATTACAGTAACGGCAGTAACGCTAGTAGGATACACTGCGATGGCAGGAATTATCGGTGCTGGAGGGTTAGGAAACTTAGCCTTCATCGATGGTTTCCAACGTAGTCGTGATGATGTAACACTAATGGCAACCATTATTATTTTAATTATTGTGTTTATTATTCAATTTATTGGGGACTTTATAACAACAAAGACCGATAAACGATAAAGATCACTCCAGTGCTTACGGTAAGACCGTTCACATATATAAGATATTAAGAAAAGGGGAACAAGAAAATGAAGAAATTTTTATCATTTTTATTGATATCAGTAGTCGTACTTGCTTTAGCAGCTTGTGGTAGCGCTGAAGATGAAAAGACAACTGGTGAAGGTGGAAAAGAAGAATCAAAAACAATTACAATCGGTGCTTCAAACGGTTTACATGACATCATTTTAGAACAAGCAAAACCAATTCTAGCTGAAGAAGGTATTGAATTAGATATTAAACCTTACCAAGATTATGTAATGCCGAACCAAGATTTAGAGTCTGGTGGTCTTGATGCAAATTACTTCCAACACATTCCTTATTTAGAAACTGAAATTAAAGATAAAGGTTATGATTTTGTAAACGCTGGTGGCATTCATATCGAACCAATCGGTATTTATTCTCAAAAATATAAATCATTAGATGAGCTACCGGAAGGTGCAACGATTATTATTTCTAATTCTGTTGGTGACCAAGGTCGTATTTTAACTCTTCTAGAAGCAAAAGGTTTAATTAAATTAGATGAAAATGTCGACAAAGCAGTAGCAACTGTTGATGATATCGTTGAAAATCCTAAAAATTTAACGATTGATAATAGCTCTGCTCCAGAAATGTTAGTTACGTATTATGAAGAAGGCGAAGGCGATGCGGTTGTAATTAACTCGAACTTCGCAATCGATGCGGGTATTAACCCAATTAAAGATTCAATCGCGATTGAAGATTCTGAATCTCCATATGTAAATGTGATTGCTGTACGTTCTGAAGATAAAGATAATGAAGCGATTAAACGTTTAGTTGAAGTACTACATTCTGACGAAATCCAACAATTCATTCTTGATGAGTGGGGCGGCGCAGTCGTACCTGTAAATGAATAATTATTACAAAACCTTCGGATTGATCCGAAGGTTTTTTTACATTATATAAAACGATTTAATCTTGAGAAAAATGTGTTAATAAATTTTAAAAATACTTGTTCCGACGGTCCGAGTTCTCGATTAGTCGGATAGATGACACCGACAGTTCTTGTTAAAATAGGGCTTTCCACTTCCATCTTAACGGTTAAACGTGGTGTCGAGTCGTACAAAGAGCTTTCGGGTAGGAGTGATACACCGATATCGGCAGCAACTAATCCTTTTAATGCATCCATATCTTCCCCTTTAGAAGTAACGTTTGGGATAAAGCCTGCCGATTTACAAGCATCAATGGCGACTTTGTGTAAAATATACCCTTCCGGAAATAATACAAAATTATCATGGCGTAGGTCGGATAAATGAATTTTGTTTCGTTTAGCTAACGGGTGGCTAGCAGGAAGTAAAGCATGGATTTTCTCACTAAATAAGATCGTTGTATTGATGCTTTCGTCTGCCTGTGGTACAGGGCCTAAAAAAGCCAAATTAAGCTCTCGATTTTTTACGGCATCAATTAAATAGCGATATGATCCTTGGCGTAAATGGAACATAACATTTGGATATTCTTTTTTAAAAGCAGAAATAACGGTTGGTAATACATAGCTTGCAAGACTAGTAGGGAAGCCAATTTTAATGGTTCCTTTTGCGGGGTCTAAATATTCTTCCACTTGTTTGACTGCAAAATCAATTGCCTTCAGTGCGGTAACTGTATGGTCTAAAAAGATTTTACCAATTGGTGTCAGCTTCACATTTCGACCTACTCGCTCAAAAAGTGCTGTACCTAGCTCGTCTTCTAAGTTTGCAATTTGTCTGCTGACTGCTGATTGGGCGACATGTAAATGTTCGGCTGCTTCAGAAATATGTTCCCTTTCTGCCACTTCTACAAAGTATCGCAATTGGCGTAATTCCAACGTTTTCACCCCATTTATCTAAAAATTAGATTAATTCAATCCAAACTATATATTGTTTATATTATTTTATAAACCTTAAAATGTAAATAAGGTATTTATGAGATTTGGGGGGATTTACATGGCTTTTCATCAGTATCCGAAGGCACAAGGTCTTTATTCACCGACTTTTGAACATGACGCTTGTGGTATCGGTTTTTATGCAAATATTAAGGGACACGCTTCACATGAAATTGTAAAAAATGGATTAGAAATGTTATGTCGCTTAGATCACCGAGCAGGACGCGGAGGTGACGGCAAAACTGGCGACGGTGCTGGTTTAATGGTACAAATTCCTGACCTATTTTATAAATTAAATTGTCCAGAGCTAAACTTACCAGCGAAAGGTGAGTATGGTGTAGGGCAATTATTTTTTACAGAGGATCATAAAGAGAGAGAATCCATTGAGAAAAAAATAAACGAATTCATTGAACAAGAAGGGCAATCTTTAATCGGATGGAGAACTGTTCCTACAAATAAAGAGATTTTAAGCGATGTTGCTAAGTCAACGGCGCCTGTTGTTCGCCAAGTATTTATAAAGGCAGAAAACGTTAAAGATACTTTAGCCTTTGAGCGTAAATTGTATTTAATTCGTAAGCAGACGGAGTTTTGGGCAAAGGAACAAGATATGAAATTTTATTGCCCAAGTATGTCGAGCCAAACGATTGTATTTAAAGGGTTATTAACTCCAGAAGAAGTAAGTGAGTTTTATATAGATCTACAAGATGAAAGCTTTGTTTCAGCTTTTGCCATAGTCCATTCACGCTACTCAACGAATACATTCCCGAGTTGGGAACGTGCTCATCCAAACCGCTATATCGTTCATAACGGTGAAATCAACACATTACGTGGCAATATTAACTGGATGACGGCTAGGGAACAACGTTTTATTTCAGAAAGCTTTGGTGAAGATTTAAAGAAATTATTACCGATTATTGATAACTCAGGTTCAGATTCATCCATGTTGGATAATGCCTTTGAATTTTTCGTATTAGCAGGTAGAACTCCTGCCCATACGGCAATGATGTTAATTCCAGAACCGTGGACAGAAAACCCTCATATTTCAGAAGAGAAAAAAGCGTTTTATGCATATCATGCAAGCTTAATGGAGCCGTGGGATGGACCGACTGCAATTTGTTTCACAGATGGTAAACAAATTGGCTCGATTTTAGACCGTAACGGGTTACGTCCAGCACGCTATTATGTAACAAAAGATGATATGATTGTTTTTTCTTCAGAAGTAGGGGTTGTTGATATCGAAGAGGAAAACGTTTTATATAAAGAACGTTTAAGTCCTGGTCGTATGTTGCTCATCGATTTAGAACAAGGGAAAATTGTTTCCGATGAAGAGTTAAAAAGAGAAATGGCACAGGCCGAACCTTATGCCCAATGGTTAGAAGAGAACTTAGTAACGATCGAAGCAGAAAATGAATTACCGAAAAAGGTAGATGATTTATCTTTACGTCAAAAATCCTTCGGTTACACATTTGAAGATATTCAAAAATATATAGTTCCAATTTCAAGCAGTGCAAAGGATCCGATTGGTTCAATGGGGAATGATTCACCATTAGCGGTATTATCCGATCGTCCCCAATCATTGTTTAATTACTTTAAGCAATTGTTTGCTCAAGTTACGAATCCGCCAATCGATTCAATCCGTGAACATATCGTTACTTCTACGATGACTTTGTTAGGTGCGGAAGGAAACTTGCTACACCCGAATGCTGAAAATGCCCGTCGTATTTTCTTAGAAACACCTATATTAACAAACGGTGAGTTGGATGAACTGACAAGCTTGTCGAATAAATATTTTCAACATTCAGTCATCAATCTTCAATTTGAAATGTCTTTAGAAAAAGAATTGGAACGTCTTTTCAAAGAAGCAGATGAGGCAATTAACGCAGGAGTAACATTGCTCGTTTTAACGGATGAACTTGATTCAGTCCACACACCAACAATACCAATCTTACTTGCGGTAAGTAGCTTACATCAATATTTAGTTCGTACAGGTAAGCGAACTTTAGTAAGTTTAATTGTCAATAGTGGTGAAGCAAGAGAAGTTCATCATTTTGCCTCTTTAATTGGATTTGGTGCTGATGCAATCAATCCGTATTTAGCTTACGCTTCAATTCAACAGACAATTGAAGCAGGACATCTTAACTTAAGTTATCAAGATGCTGTAGCGAAGTATCGTAAAGGGATTGCAGATGGTGTCGTGAAAGTCATGTCAAAAATGGGGATTTCTACAGTTCAATCATACCGTGGAGCTCAAATTTTTGAAGCGGTAGGTATTAGTAAAGAAGTGATTGATCAGTATTTCACAGGTACAGCATCCCAAATTGATGGTATTGATTTAGAAACGATTGGTGAGGAAGCAAAACGCCGTCATGCATTAGCGTGTCATTCGAAGTCGGAATTATTAGAATCCGGCAGTGACTTCCAATGGCGTGCAGATGGTGAACATCATGCCTTTAATCCAAAAACGATTCATACGTTGCAAACTGCTACGAGAAGAAATGATTACGGTTTATATAGAATGTATGCTGAGATGGCAAATGAAGAACGTATTGGCTTTTTACGTAACCTCTTTGAATTCAAAACAACGAACCAATCAATTCCGTTAGAAGATGTAGAGCCGGTAGAATCGATTTTTAAACGGTTTAAAACGGGGGCAATGTCCTTTGGTTCGATTTCAAAAGAAGCCCATGAGACATTAGCTATTGCGATGAATCGAATTGGTGGTCGTTCGAATTCTGGTGAAGGGGGAGAAGATACAGCTCGTTTTGAAGTAGATCAAAACGGTGATAACCGTAATAGTGCGATTAAACAAATTGCTTCAGGACGTTTTGGTGTAAAATCCCATTATTTAGTGAATGCGAATGAGTTGCAAATTAAAGTAGCTCAAGGGGCAAAACCAGGTGAAGGTGGACAATTGCCAGGGAATAAAGTATATCCATGGGTTGCTGAAGTTCGCGGGTCAACACCAGGTGTAGGATTAATTTCTCCGCCACCACATCATGATATTTATTCAATTGAAGACTTAGCAGAACTAATTTACGATTTGAAAAATGCTAACCGTAACGCTCGTATTTCAGTGAAACTTGTTGCTAAAGCAGGTGTAGGAACAATCGCAGCCGGTGTTGCGAAAGGTGGAGCTGATGTCATCGTTATTTCTGGATATGATGGCGGAACGGGTGCATCACCAAAAACTTCTATTAAACATACCGGTTTACCTTGGGAGCTTGGGTTAGCCGAAGCCCATCAAACATTAATGTTAAACGGACTTCGGGAAAAGGTAACATTAGAAACAGATGGAAAGTTAATGACAGGTAAAGACGTTGTCATGGCGGCTTTGCTAGGAGCGGAAGAATACGGATTTGCTACAGCACCTTTAATTGTCCTTGGCTGTATTATGATGCGTGCTTGTCATTTAGATACGTGCCCAGTTGGTGTAGCAACTCAAAATCCAGAATTGCGTGCAAAATTCATGGGGAATGCAGATCATATCGTGAACTATATGACATTTGTAGCGGAAGAAATTCGAGAATATATGGCGAAATTAGGATTCCGTACAATGGAAGAAATGGTCGGCCGTACAGACGTCCTTCAAATTAGTGAACGGGCAAAATCCCACTGGAAAGCGAGTCAACTTGATTTATCGGCATTGCTTTATCAAGTACAAGGGGTTCGTACGAAACAAACAGAGCAAGATTTACGTATTAACGAAACCTTCGATGTACGCGAGCTTCTACCGAAAGTAGAAAATAGTATAAAAGAAAAAGAGCATATAGAGTTAGAGTACACGATTAAAAATACAGACCGGGTTGTTGGAACAATTATCGGAAGTGAAATTTCGAAAAAGTACGGCGAAAAAGGATTGAAAGATGACACGGTTACATTGAAATTTACTGGTCATGCTGGCCAAAGTTTCGGTGCCTTTGTTCCGAAAGGGATGACGTTATCCTGTGTTGGTGATGTCAATGACTACTTCGGCAAAGGGTTATCTGGAGGTAAATTAGTTGCCATTGCCCCTATTAAAGGCGAGCAAGAACAGAATGTGATCGCTGGTAACGTTTGTTTGTACGGAGCGACTAGTGGAACTGCTTATATAAATGGTCGAGCAGGAGAGCGCTTTGCGGTTCGTAACAGCGGTGCCAATGTAGTGGTGGAAGGTATCGGTGATCACGGCTGTGAATATATGACTGGTGGTCGTGTCGTTATTTTAGGAGATGTAGGAAAAAACTTTGCTGCTGGTATGAGTGGTGGAACTGCTTATGTTTTACCAACGGATGAAGCAAGTTTCAAAGAAAAATGTAATACAGAAATGATTCAATTGGAACGTTTAGAAGATAAAGCGGAAATCGAGGCTGTACGCTCAATGATTATTAAACACTTGGAGCATACTGAAAGTACGATTGCGTTAGATATTCTAGCGAAATGGGATCAATTTGTTAAGAAGTTTATTAAAGTTGTACCGACGGATTATAAAGCGATGATTGAGAAAATCAATTACCATCGATTCCAAGGGTTAACAGAGGATGGAGCTGCGATGCAAGCTTTTGTTGAAACAACTGGAGTGAAAGAATTAGCGATTTCCAAATAAGAGGGGGTTCTAGCATGGGGAAACCAACAGGATTTATGGAATATAAACGAGAAAAAACAAAGGAACAGCCTCCACTAGAGCGTATTTCGAGTTGGAATGAATATGCTACAAGGCTGTCAGATGAATCATTACAAAGGCAAGGCGCGCGTTGTATGGATTGCGGTACACCGTTCTGTCATATGGGCGTGGAAATTCGCGGTGCAGCTGCAGGCTGTCCAATCCAAAACGTTATTCCCGAATGGAATGATTTAGTTTATAGAGGGAAATGGAAAGAAGCATTAGATCGTCTACATATGACGAATAACTTTCCTGAATTCACAGGGCGCGTTTGTCCAGCGCCTTGTGAAGGATCATGTACATTAGGAATTTCGGATCCTGCCGTTGCCATTAAATCAATCGAACGTTCCATTATTGATAAAGGGTTTGAAAATAATTGGATTGTTCCTCGTATTCCTCAAACTCGTACAGGGAAAAGGGTCGCCATCGTTGGATCAGGGCCGGCTGGATTAGCAGCGGCAGATCAATTAAATCAACTTGGCCATAGTGTAACGATTTATGAACGGGCTGACCGTCCAGGCGGTTTATTAATGTATGGTATTCCGAATATGAAATTAGAAAAAGACGTCATTGAACGTCGAGTAAATTTACTTCGTCAAGAAGGAATTGATTTCATATTAAATACGGAAATTGGCAAGGATATTACTGCAGATGAATTAAAGGCTCAATACGATGCTGTAATACTTTGTATCGGTGCTCAAAAACAACGGGTGCTTCATTTAGAGGGCAGTGAGGCTGAAGGAATTCATTTAGCTATGGATTACTTAACAGGTGTTACGCAAAGTTTACTAGATTCTAATTTTGAAGATAAAAAAGCAATCGATGTTGCTGGTAAGGATGTAATTGTTATCGGAGGCGGTGATACTGGTGCAGACTGTGTGGCGACAGCTATTCGTCAAAAGGCACGCTCTGTGTATCAGTTCGGTAAACATCCACAATTACCAAAAACACGACAAGAAGATCGTCCTTGGCCGCAAGATCCAAATGTTTATAAATTGGATTATGCCTATGAAGAGGTAGAAGCGGCA
Source organism: Lysinibacillus halotolerans (assembly GCF_003711845.1). Taxonomy (GTDB): domain Bacteria; phylum Bacillota; class Bacilli; order Bacillales_A; family Planococcaceae; genus Ureibacillus; species Ureibacillus halotolerans. The sequence continues at coordinate 24,865 of NZ_RHLQ01000028.1, read as the reverse complement.
AAGGGCCGTGACCCACGGGAATATTGCATTCAAACGAAAAAAATTGTTGCTGATAAAAACGGACGCGTAAAAGAACTTCATACGATTCAAATGGAGAAAATTTTAGGCGATGACGGATTTTATTTCTTCAAAGAGCTTCCAGGTACTGAAAAGGTTTGGCCAATTCAATATGTGTTTGTTGCGATTGGATTTGAAGGAGTGGAAAAATCATTACCAGAACAATTCGGTGTGAAATTAGTCAATAACCGTATCCAAGCATCCATTAAAGATTTTGAAACAAATGTTCCTGGTGTATTTACAGCAGGGGATGCAAGACGGGGTCAAAGCTTAGTTGTTTGGGCTATTAAAGAAGGTCGCGCGGTAGCAGCAAGTGTTGATGAATTTTTAATGACAACGGTTAAAGCATAATTTGATTAGGCGATTTTTGAGTTTTTAATAGAACTCAGAAGTCGTCTTTTTTTGATTTTGAATCAAACATTTTATTAATATAATTTCTTCGCAACATGTATAAGAATTGGTTATACTAAGGAAAACTACTTAAGTCTCTAATCTCAATGATTAAAATTATTTTTTACTCTATGATATTTGAAATCTATTCTCAATTAGTATTCTTTTATTGAAAATGAATTTCTTTCCTTTTTTTAAAAATTAGTTTTCGTCAAAACTGAAAAAATGTGTAAAACACCAATATAATAATGGTTTTTGTTGAAATCTAATGATTGTGGAATAAATCTTTTGCATGCTTTGAAGTTTTCGGTTAAGATTAGAATGATAATAAATTAGAAATGGTTCTACCATTTAACTCGCAACTACGGAGGTAATATAATGTCAACTTTAGTTATTAAAGATCTTCATGTATCGATTGAAGATAAAGAGATTTTAAAAGGTGTAAACCTAACAATTAATACAAATGAAGTCCATGCAATTATGGGTCCAAATGGTACAGGTAAATCTACATTAGCTTCTGCTATTATGGGTCACCCTAAATATGAAGTTACTCAAGGTACTATTGAAATAGATGGTGAAAACGTACTTGAAATGGAAGTTGATGAGCGTGCAAAAGCTGGTTTATTCCTAGCTATGCAATACCCTTCTGAAATTTCAGGTGTAACAAACGCAGATTTCATCCGTTCAGCTATTAACGCTCGTCGTGAAGAAGGCGATGAAATTTCATTAATGAAATTTATCCGTGAGCTTGATAAAACAATGGATTTCCTAGAAATGGATCAAGATATGGCTCAACGTTATTTAAATGAAGGATTCTCTGGTGGGGAAAAGAAACGTAATGAAATTCTTCAATTAATGATGATTAAACCTACTTTCGCTATTTTAGACGAAATCGACTCAGGTCTTGATATCGACGCATTAAAAGTTGTTGCAAAAGGTATTAACGAAATGCGCGGTGAAGGATTCGGATGTCTTGCAATCACTCACTACCAACGTTTATTAAACTACATTACTCCTGATCATGTACACGTTATGATGCAAGGTCGCGTTGTTAAATCTGGTGGTCCAGAATTAGCTCAACGTCTAGAAGCAGAAGGTTATGACTGGATTAAAAAAGAATTAGGAATCGAAGATACAGACGCGGTAACAGAAGAAGCTTAATGGAGGAGGGCGAAACAACATGACGGTTGAAACAAAATTGGCGTTATCAGCTACAGAAGTACGCTCGTTCTCGCAAAGCAACAATGAACCATCATGGTTTGCGAACTTGCGCGCGGAAGCAATTGAAAAGGCTGCTGAGCTACCAATGCCAAAGCCAGATAAAACAAATATTACAGGTTGGAACTTTATCGAGTTCCCTCAACATACAGTAGAAAGTGCACCATTTAATTCTTTAGATGAGCTTCCTACAGAAGTAAAAGAAATCATTGATATTGAAGGCCAAGAAAACCTTTATATTCAACGTAATAATACACCTGCATTTATTAAAATTTCTGAAGAGTTAAAAGCTCAAGGTGTTATTTTTACAGATATCCGAACTGCGATTCGTGAGCACAGTGATTTAGTTCAAAAATACTTTATGACAGAAGCTGTTAAAGTAGATGAGCATAAATTAACTGCTTACCATGCTGCATTAGTTAACGGTGGTGTATTCGTATACGTACCAAAAAACGTTGTTGTTGAACAACCATTACAAGTTGTTTTCTTAAACGACAATGCAGACGCTTCATTATTTAACCATGTTCTTGTCGTAGCTGACAGCAATTCAGCAGTAACATATGTAGAAACTTATGTATCTACAGTAGAACAAGCAAATGGACAAGCTAACTTAATCGAAGAAGTTGTTGCATTAGACAATGCACAAGTTACTTTCGGTGCTGTAGATGTTCTTGCTAAAGGTTTTACAACTTACGTAAACCGCCGCGGTCATATTAAACGCGATGCGAAAATGGACTGGGCTTTAGGTTTAATGAACGATTCAGATACAATTTCTGAAAATATTACTCACTTAATTGGTGACGGTTCAACTGCCAATGCGAAAACAGTAGTAGTAGGGCGCGGAGAACAAAAACAAAACTTCACAACAGAAGTTCGTCACTGGGGTAAAAACTCTGAAGGCTTCATCTTAAAACATGGTGTTATGAAAGATGCAGCTCAAACAATCTTCAATGGTATCGGTAAAATTGAACACGGTGCTACAAAATCAAATGCAGAACAAGAATCACGCGTATTAATGTTATCTGAAAATGCTCGTGGTGATGCAAACCCAATTTTATTAATTGATGAAGATGATGTAATGGCAGGACACGCAGCATCTGTTGGTCGTGTTGATCCAATTCAACTTTATTACTTAATGAGTCGTGGTATTTCAAAATCAGAAGCAGAGCGTTTAGTTATCCACGGATTCCTTGCGCCTGTTGTTACTAACCTTCCTATCGAAAGCGTTAAAAATCAATTGACGAAAGTCATTGAAGGGAAAGTTCGCTAATGAATGAAATCCGTAAATTGTTTCCTGTTCTCAATCAAGAAGTAAACGGGCATCCGCTCGTTTACCTTGATAGTGCAGCAACATCCCAAAAGCCAATTCAAGTATTAGAAGCAGTAAAAAACTATTACGAGTTAGATAATTCCAACGTTCACCGTGGTGTACATACTTTAGGAAATCGAGCAACTGATTCATATGAAGGAGCTCGTGAGAAAATCCGTAAGTTCATTAACGCGACGTCAACAGAAGAAATTATTTACACTCGTGGTACTACAACTTCTTTAAATACGGTAGCAGCTGCTTATGGACGAATGAATGTTGAAGAAGGAGATGAAATTATTATCTCCTATATGGAACACCATTCAAACTTAATTCCTTGGCAACAATTGGCGAAGGAAAAAGGTGCTGTATTAAAGTATTTTGACCTTGAACCAGATGGTACGATTACATTAGATACTGTTCGCAATACGATTACAGAAAAAACGAAAATTGTCGCGATTACAATGGCTTCAAACGTTTTAGGAACGATTAATCCAATTAAAGAAATTGCTGAAATCGCCCACGAAGTTGGTGCAGTAATCGTAGTAGATGCAGCACAAGCTGCACCGCATATGCCGATCGATGTGCAAGATCTTGATTGTGACTTTTTAGGTTTTTCTGGTCATAAAATGTGCGGTCCAACAGGTATTGGTGTACTATATGGTAAAAAAGCGCTTTTAGAAAACATGGAACCAATTGAATTTGGCGGGGAAATGATTGACTTTGTAGGCTTATATGATTCTACTTGGAAAGAACTGCCTTGGAAATTTGAAGGTGGTACTCCAAATATTGCTGGTGCTATTGGCTTAGGTGCTGCGATTGATTTCTTAAATGAAATTGGATTGGAAAAAATTGCGGAACATGAACATAGCCTAGTAGAATATGCTATAAGTGAAATGGATAAAATCGATGGTTTAACCATTTACGGACCTCGAGATCCACAGAAACGTTGCGGCTTAATTACATTCAATATCGACGGTGTACATCCACATGATTTAGCAACTGTTTTAGATATGAATGGTATTGCTGTACGTGCAGGTCATCATTGTGCTCAACCGCTAATGAAATGGCTACAATGTACTGCAACAGCTCGAGCAAGCTTCTATATGTATAATACGAAGGAAGATATTGATCGACTTGTTGAAGGATTGCGCACAGCGAAGGAGTATTTTAACGATGTCTTTTAATAATTTAGATCAACTATACCGCTCAGTCATTATGGATCATTATAAAAAACCGCGTAACAAAGGTTCATTGGATGGTGACAGTGTCACAATCGATATGAATAACCCTACATGTGGTGACCGCATTCATTTAACTTTAAAAATCAACGATGGTATAGTCGAAGATGCTAAATTTGATGGAGAAGGCTGTTCCATTTCAATGTCTTCTGCCTCTATGATGACAGAAGTTATTAAAGGAAAAAAAGTAAATGAAGCTCTTGAACTAGCTGATATTTTTTCGAAAATGATGCTAGGTGAAGACTATAGCGATAAATATGATTTAGGGGATGTTGAAGCCCTTCAAGGTGTTTCAAAATTCCCAGCACGAATTAAATGCGCTACATTAGCTTGGAAAGCAATGGAAAAAGGCGTAAGCGATCAAAATTAATTTTTGAACGGAGGAGAATAAAAATGGCGAAAAAAATGCCTGATATCGGCGATTACAAATACGGCTTCCATGATAAAGACGTTTCAGTTTTCCGTTCAAAACGTGGATTAACTGATGAAATCGTCCGTGAAATTTCAAATATGAAAAATGAACCGGAGTGGATGTTAAACTATCGTTTAAAAGCGTTAGAAATTTTCTACTCTAAACCAATGCCACAATGGGGTGGCGACCTATCTGCTTTAAACTTCGATGAAATTACTTACTATGTAAAACCATCTGAAGCAACTCAAAAATCTTGGGATGAAGTACCAGAAGAAATCAAAGCTACATTTGATAAATTAGGTATTCCTGAAGCTGAACAAAAATATTTAGCTGGTGTATCTGCTCAGTACGAATCTGAAGTAGTTTACCACAACATGAAAAAGGATCTTGAAGATTTAGGAATTGTCTTCAAAGATACAGATTCAGCATTACGTGAAAATGAAGATATTTTCAAACAATATTGGGGTACAGTTATTCCAGCATCAGACAACAAATTTGCTGCTCTAAACTCAGCTGTTTGGTCTGGTGGATCATTCATTTACGTTCCACCTGGTGTAAAATTAGATACTCCACTTCAAGCATACTTCCGTATTAACTCTGAAAATATGGGTCAATTCGAACGTACGTTAATTATTGTTGATGAAGGATCAAGTGTTCACTATGTAGAAGGATGTACAGCTCCTGTATATACTACAAACTCCCTTCACTCAGCAGTAGTTGAAATTATCGTTAAGAAAGATGCTTATTGCCGTTATACAACAATCCAAAACTGGGCGAACAACGTATATAACTTAGTTACAAAACGTACGGTTGTTGAAGAAAACGGTACAATGGAATGGATTGATGGTAACATCGGTTCAAAATTAACGATGAAATACCCAGCATGTATTTTAAAAGGAGAAGGTGCTCGTGGTATGACCCTTTCAATTGCGATTGCAGGTAAAGGTCAACACCAAGATGCTGGTGCAAAAATGATTCACTTAGCACCAAACACATCTTCAACAATCGTTTCTAAATCGATCTCTAAACAAGGTGGTAAAGTAACTTACCGTGGTATCGTTCGATTTGGTAAAAAAGCAACAGGTGCACGTTCTAACATCGAATGTGATACGTTAATTTTAGATAACGAATCAACATCTGATACAATTCCATATAACGAAATCTTAAACGATAATGTATCTTTAGAGCATGAAGCAAAAGTTTCTAAAGTATCTGAAGAGCAATTATTCTACTTAATGAGCCGTGGTATTTCAGAAGGTGAAGCAACAGAAATGATCGTAATGGGCTTCATCGAACCATTCACAAAAGAATTACCAATGGAATACGCTGTAGAAATGAACCGTTTAATCAAATTCGAAATGGAAGGTTCTATTGGTTAATTCCAATAAAATCAGTACTGTTAAGGCCTTGTGGGTGGTGTGAAAATAACACAAACCCACAAACGCCCCACAAAATTATGATTTTAAATATTTTTTGTACAGGTCGAGTGCATTGCGCTCGATCTTTTTTGTTATGTGTGTGTAGGTATCGTAAGTAGTCTCTACAGACTTATGTCCAAGTCTCTCTGAAATGTATTTAATATCTGCCCCAGCTTCAAGTAAGTGAACTGCATGAGAATGTCTGCATGCATGTGGTGATAGTTCTGGAATTCCTGCTCTTTTACAAAAGACTTTGAATTGTTCCCGAATGACATTAGCTCTCCAATATTCTCCGGTCGGTGTATGGAAAATTAGATCATTTTCAGGCTTTTTATAATAATTAAACTTGGAATACATGTCTTGTTGATTTTTTTTATATTCTTTTAAAACTTCTAAAGTATCGATATCAATTTCAATAATACGTTCACTTGAAGTTGTTTTCGTACTGGTAATGACGACTTCTTTACCTTTATCTTTATATCTACAGGTTTTATCAACAGATACTTGAGCATGTTCAAAATTTATATCGTCCCAAGTTAATGCAAGAGCTTCACCAATTCGTAACCCAGTGTGAAACAAAAAATATATTAGTGTGTAATGCTGACTGGATTCTCTGTATTTTGATTTTTTTACTTTTTCTTTTGCTACACAAATCAATTTTTCCATCTCTTCTACGGAAAAATACTTGATCTTATGTTCTTCCGCTAATTTTGGAATCTTCATACGTGTTATTGGGTTTTCACGGAGTATTCGAAATTCATGAACAGCATCGTGCATTGCAGTACTCATAATACTATGAATTCTTCGGATAGACCCTTCTGAATAACGTTCACTTAAATCTGTTAACCACTCTTTATATTCCAATCTCGTAATTTCTTTTAGTTTATAGTTACCCCATCGAGGGAGTATATTATTTTTAATATTTCGTTCTTGCAAATCAACTGTTGATTGTTTTAAGTTTGGTCGTTTATAAAGTTCAAACCACTTCACAATAAATTCATTTAGAGTTTCCTTACCATCTTCTTGAAAGCCATAGTACTCAAATTTTAATACTTCTTCGTTTGCAGCTAATTGAGCCTCTTTTTTTGTAGAGAATCCACGTTTTGACTTTTCTTTCCACTTACCACTAGCAAAATCCTTGAAGCGAATTCGATATTCCCAAGTACCATTTATTTTACGAAAACTCGCCATATTCTCACCTTCTATCTAAAATATAAATCTTAAACTAGTAAATTAACTATAGAAAAGTTAGAAGTTAAGCACCATGCGAATTTAGCATAAAAAATTTTTTATTTAAGTATTGAGTTAAACGGTGTAAAGCAAATGCCTTTTCGACATTAAATAATGTTTGTATTAACTTAATAGATTCATTCGTATAATCAGTAATTTCTAGTTGTTCCAACATAAAAGTGGGAACACAAGCATGATACATAAAGTTATTTGCTTTCGCTTCTTGATATTCTCTAAAACTTTTTGGCATCTGCCTCTGGTTACCGACGTGTAATAAAACATGAGCAAGTTCATGACAAAAGTCTTGCCACATTGCTTGTTCGGTTAATTGATTATTTAAAAATATGTATGAATAATTATTTAAAAAAAGTGCCTGACTTGATTCGTTCCAGTAGAAAACTCTTATTCCTAGTTTCGAAGATACTTTTTTAAAATTGAGTTGTAAGGGATCATTAATATCCATCCTTGTATAAAATTCCTTTACAAAGTCTTCTATATGACTGTAATACATACTACCATCTCCAATGCTTTGAAACAAAATAGGAACGAATGTTCCTATTTTAGTATAAAACAAAACCCCACCTTTTGGTAGTGGGGTTTATATTAACTAAAAGCTCGATTTATAAGTGGAATTCCAAAAGAACCGGTTTGCACTTCTTCAAGCACTACTTTTCTAATATCACTTTCTTTTATAGTAATTCCTATAATTATCTGAACACCTTTAATTTTACTCAATACATTAAAGAATTTTTTCATATCGTCTACAATGATGCTATGTTGTCCAGGTTCATCAAATATTAATATTCCTGGATGATTTCCATTCATTTCAATAGATGTTTGTAATAAAGCTATGGTAAATGCCCAGATTCTTCTAATATGGTCACTTGCTGAGGAATCAAATTTCATATCAAACTGTTCAATCATTGGCATGTAGGTATCTTTAGATATTTGTACTTTATTAATATCTAATGAGCTTCTATATCCAAAAGTATTCAAATTCTCTATAAAGTATGCACGTAATTTATCCAATTTATTTATATCTTGAAATGTAAGGTTACTATTAGGAAGCTTTAAAATACTGTCCTGATTTAATTTCCATTCAGAAGACAAGTTATAGAATGACTCATTGATTTCATTTTTTAACAATATAACTTCATATAAATCATAAATTAATTTTTGAAGTTCTACTTTTCTATAAACACTTTTTTCTGAATATGTCTCAACTGGTGAATATAAATCGTTATTAGTAATTTGCAATAGAAAATATAGTTTCTTAATAGAAGTTCTATATGTTTTAATATCCTCTTTTAATTTAATGATAGTATTTTCTTTCTGGGTTATTGCATACTCAAATAATTTTTTCTGAGATTCTAAATGATTTATATTTTCTTCAATACTCATTATATTAGTAGACATTTGATTAGTTAAAATAGTATCTTGAATAGGTTGTTCACATGTTGGGCAAAAATTATCAAAAGTCTTAAACTTCTCCATCGACCCTAAGTTTTGTAGTTTTAAGGCATCTTTATTATTTAAAATATCAATATTTATCATTTCTAAACTATTTTGCAAGTGTTTTAAACTTGAAAGTTCTTTATCATAATACTCAGTTGTATTTTTTAGTTTATCTTCAAATTCTTTAATACTATTTTTTGTTTCTTCTACTTCTTTAATCAAGGATTCTAGATTTTCCTTTTTTTTAATCTTAACTTTATTTAATTCTTGTAATTCATCTTCTAAAATTTTTATATAATCTTTTATATTATAATTCAATTCATTATCTGTATAAATTAAGTCTATGGAGTCTTTTTCTATTATATGTATATTTTTGTTGATGCCTTTTAATTCAAGTTTATAGGGATTTAATTTAATACTATATTGTTTATATAAATTTTCCCATTTCTCTTTTAAGAGTTTCTCTTCATTCTTTAAGGAATACTTTAACTTTTCATTTGCGAGTGTATCTAATCCTAAAATATATTCAATAACACGTTTTTTTTGGTCTAGTATATCATAATAGGGCATACCTGAAAAAATATCTCCCCAGCCACGCTTTTGTTCAATAAACATCGAAGAAAATATTAATTGGAGATATAATTTCCTTTCCTCTTCATTTTTACTAGGTACATAGGGTAAGTTTAATTGTAAGAATGATTCTAAAAAGGTATAGAAACCTTTTTGATGTTTTGCAGAATTATGCAAATGAACATAATAATCTTCTTTTTTAATATTAAGATCATTAATTTTATCTAAACTTGAAAAATATACTGTAATTAAATTTGACCCGCGTGTAGAAGACTTTGCTGCTCTAAATATTGTAATAGGTTCAATTCCATTTGATATTTCTAGATATACTTTTGATTCTAAAACAGGTATTTCTTTTTCATCATATTCAATTTGTGTTTTAAAAGCAGAACTTAATACATTTGGACCTTTGCCCCCAATTATCTCTTCTAATCCAATAGCATAGTAAATTGCAGAGATTACAGAACTTTTCCCTACTGTATTACCTTCGCTGTATATTAAGTTAACACCCTTTTTAAAAATGCTTGAAAAACTGAATCGTTTTAAATTTGTTTCAATGTCAATTTTTACTTCATTGATTGTCAACACTTTTATCACCCCAGAAGAGTATTGCTTATATTTTTTATAATATCTTCTGATAAATGAGTAGAGATATTATTTAGAAAACTTTTCTCAGAAATTAATAATTCATTTGAGCGAATTAATTTTTGAGTGAATTTTTTCCCTTTATCAGAGAGTCTAAATAGTCCATTTTTTTGTTGATATATAATTTTGTCTGCAAGCATAAAATTAATTGTTTTATTGACTGCAGGATCAAATCTTAGTGTTAAAAAATTTGATTTAGGTTCATTTAAATAAGCTAATAAATGGTCCATACTTTTAGTGGAATACATAGAAATAGTGATTAGATGTATCTTGGTTAAGGAACATCCGCTTCTTCCACCTGTAATTTTTAATATTAGACATGTAATAGATATTCTATAACTTAATCGATATTTATATGGTACAGCATCTGGTTTTGCATCAAATTTAACATATTCAGATGGAATAAGAATATTGTTTTTCAATTTAAACATCTCCTTTAAATTCCATTGAACAATCTGCTAACCAACTTGCTACTATATTATTTTTTAAATTCATAATTGATGCACTAGATAAAAAGTCAAAGTCTCTTCTCAAATTTTTTTCAAATGTTTCACCTAGTTCAATGAATAATTTTGAATTTAATGTTTTATCTGTGTTAAATAATGTTTTAATTGTTACTTCAGATCGGAAGGATGCAGTGAGTTCTAAAATATCTTTTCTTATATCTGGAAAGTTATCATTTAACCTTTCCAATTGCTCAATGCCTAACATATAGAAAGTCATATACATATCTAATAATTCATTAAATTGATTGGGGTAGTTAGATAAATCAGGTTGAATCGCTAATAATTTTCTCTTAACATTGTTAATTTTATCAATATCACAATTTGTCCAGTTTGGTTTACTATTCTCATTTAATACTATATTTAATTTAACATTAGTGATTTTGGAACGTACTATAGTAGATAGCTCTACCATATAATCATCAGCAACTTTTATGATTATATCGAAATCTTCTGATATATAATCATATAATTGTAAGTCTTTTTCTCTAGTGCTTAAAACAAGTTCTTTTTTTTTGGCTGCATGTTCTATGATTCTTTTATCTCGATATTCTGGTATAACAAAATGCCATTCTTTAATTATAGGAATACCTAATTTTTTTAATTTACTAATGTATTGAACATTAATAAATTTGTTGATATCGTTAGTCATTTTAGTTCGTAACTTTTCGTGAAGCTTTTCATTAGATAAATTAGAATCATTAGGGCAATAACATTGGATAGCGACACCTGATTTGGTGAATCCTTCTATTCCTCCATCTCCTTGATATTCAGCAGGAATCGGTGTGAAATGTTGGTTATTGTATTTCAATTTATAACATTTCACTATAAGTTCTTCCCATAAATCTCCATCCAATGAGGAATCTAATAAGTCAAAGATCATTTGTTTATCCTCTCAAATTTTTATTGTTAAATAGCTCTCCTTAGAAATTTGATTATCAATAAAATTAATATCTACTGTAATTTCTTCAGAAGTTCCTGAGTACTTTATTTTTGCTAAATTAAAGGAGGGAAATAGCTGAACGATTTCAATAGAACGATTATTATAATATAAATCAGTGTTTTTAAAGAAATTGTTCATAATTATATCCCTCCTAAAAATTTAACTTTTTATGTAACACAATATTAACAAAAAGATAAATTAAAATGTAGTAAGGATATATTATATATGTAAATTAACTAATTATCTCTTAATCCCAATAATGTAACTTATGTCGTAATCCAATATATCTACATAGAGTTTAAAAAAAATATTAAATCCATAAATGTTTAATATTTACATAAAGAAATCGTATAAACGACATGTCGACTAGACATGTCGCTTTTATTTTTTCTCATTCTTAATCATCTCCCAAATCATGCGAAGTTTTCGCAGTTCTTCTTCATCAGATTTCGGAAGTTCTCTGTACCATACTTGGAGTTCTGGATCATTGATGAATGCTTGGAATTCTGCCTCATCGTCTTTTGTTGTAGATTCTTTGGTGTCAGTACGACCAAGAAGGTAATCGGTGCTAACTTTAAAATAATCAGCGAATTTATTTAACAATTCAAAATCAGGTCTTCGCTCATCACGTTCGTACATCCCAATTGTGCTTTCAGCAACTCCAAATAGTTTCCCAAATTCTTTTTGAGATATCTTTTTAGAAGTACGAAGTGCTTTTAACTTTTTTCCAAAAAGTTCTGTCATAGTCATATCACCTATCTCAATTCTAACACAAAACGTGTTAGGAAAAATTATTAATATTACATGTTGACAACACGTTTCGTGTGGTTTATAGTTGATTTAACAACACGAAACGTGCGGAGGTGGGAAATTGAATAAAGAGAGAATTGGTCAGAAATTAACCAAGCTGAGAGGAGAAGAAACTAGGGAAGATGTTGCGCGTAAAATTGGCGTTAGTGTGAGTGCTTGGCAGATGTACGAAAACGGTCAACGTATACCTAAGGACGAGATAAAAGTAAAAATAGCCTCCTACTTTAATAAAAGTGTAGGAGAAATTTTTTACTCATGAACAACACAAAACGTGCGGTGAGTGTATTAAATATTAAAGGCTGTAGTCTACAGCCTTCATTTTAGGAGGGGAAAGAATGTTGAACATCGCAATCGATGAGATGAAAGTTGAAGAAATTGTTCGCGAGGAAGCTCAAAAGAAAGTGGAACGAGCAATCATCCAACACACTCTATGGGATATGAACGAGTTGTCTCGTCAAGTTTGTATGAGTATCCCTTTTATAAAAGACCATTTCTTCTATAATGAAGACTTTCCAAAGTTTAAAGTCGGGAGCAAATGGCTTATGCCTGCACAAGAAGCACATGATTATGTTGTGAAATGGTTGAAAAGGCAGTCGAAACAATAGGTTTGGGCATGAACTCTATAATTTAATTCTACTAACTTGTGGAATAACTTACCATGCACAATATGCATATATGCAGATAACGCATAAAAAGGGGGTGATTCAGAGTGGAAGTAGATTTCGGAAAGTTAGTAAAGACCTGTCGTAAAAGAGCAAAATTGTCACAAGAAGTATTTGCAGACTTGATGCACACAACACAGTCGACTATTAGCAGAATTGAAAAAAACCTTATTGCTGTTGAAGCAAGATTCTTAATGAAAGCAGCAAAGGTAACAAATTCAGAGGATATTGTTATTTCATCAATATTTAGTGTTGATGCAATTATGCAAGCAGCTCAATTAGTACCAACATTCATAGGAGGTTTTAGTTTATGGATCTAAAAGAAATCAATCAAAAGATCGTGACTGAAAATTTATGTTACGAAGATTTAATTACAAGGGCAGATGTTTATAGAGAGCGTGGAGATTGGAACATTGCACGGGAATTATTGAAAGATGCAATTAAATCTATCAATGCTCTACAAGAATTAGAAAAACGCAAGCAGTTAAATGTAATGCCACATTATTTGAAAAGAATTGGTGTGGTTGCGAAGGTGGTGAAACGATTTGCAAATTAAAGTTAAAGCGTGGAAACATCTAACTTTCGAACAAAAGCTAGTATTACTACAATTCAGTGCAAATAAAAAACTGCTTAATCGCGCCAACGATTAAACAGTAAAAGAAATTAATCAAATTTTAACTATAACGATTATAACATAAAATCGTGAAAAAGGGGACTGATACTTATGAAAACTTACATTCAACAATTAAAGCAATTTTTAGCTGATGAAAAGGAACTGTTAACTGATTTAGCTCTAGATGTAGCAAATGCTAAATCAGATTATGAACTAGCAAAAGCCAAAGCTATCTATTCAACTCAATTAGCACGTGTTAGTGGTATTGAAGACACTTTAAATATGGCATTAAAAGTTGAAGGAAAGGCTTAACGTCAAATTGACGGAGCCTTTTGCAAGGGAGGATAACAAATGCAGCAATTACCAGTAATAGAGCATTTGGATAAAAGGGTGCTAACAACTAATCAAATTGCCGAAGCTTTTGGAACTAACGCAAAAATTATCGCACGTAACTTTCAACGTAATCAAGATCGTTACGAGCAGGGAATGCACTATTTTGCTTTATCTGGAGAGACTTTAAAACAATTTAAAAGTTCCCGTCAAAATGACGTTTCCCTTAAATATGTCTCAGTACTGTACTTATGGACTGAACAAGGAGCATGGCTTCATGCCAAATCACTCAATAGCGATAAGGCTTGGCAAGCATACAATATGTTGATTTCAAGCTACTACCAAATCAAGGAGCAACTTGAGGAAGAACCTCAAACTCTAGCGATTTCTTATAAATTATTTCAGCAAATTGAAAGGAGGGTTGAAACTTTGGAACAACTTGCAAAGAACTCAACTTTACATTCAGGTGAACAATTAAGATTACGCAAAGCAGTTAACACTCGTGTTTGCCAATTAACTGATAATCAAGGGGCTAGACAATCCTTATTCCGTTCACTCTATGCTGCTCTTAAAGAGCGTTATCATGTAGGTTCATATCGTGACATTAAGCAGTATCAACTTCAAGATGCACTATGTTTTGTCGAAAAGTGGGGTAAATAAAATTATGAATCTATTAATCAATGAACCGCCGTTGCAGGTTCTACCAACACTTGCAACTAAAATAGGTTTAAATAATGCCATAGTGGTTCAGCAAGTGCATTACTGGCTACGCATTTCAAATAACATTCGTGATGGTCACGCTTGGGTGTACAAGTCCATGGACGAATGGGCAGAACAGTTCCCATTTTACTCAAAACGCACTGTTCAAAGGATTATTGCAGAGTTAGAAGGTAAAGAGATCCTTGTAGTAGGCAACTTTAATAAGCTGAAATTTGACAGAACAAAATGGTATCGAATTGACTATGAAAAACTTGAAAAACTTTGCAATAACGCATTACGACAAAATGACATTATCGAAGATGACAATTTGTCATCAATGAATGCGCCAAGTTGTCTAAATGAATCACGACAAAATGACGCAATGGACAATGACAAAATGGCGGTATCTGAACATGACAAAATGGCAGTACCAATAACCAGAGAATACACAGAGAATACAACAGAGAATACAACAGAGAAAAAGAAGAATCGCAAACAAGTTTACGACGAATCTTCTGAGCATTATCAATTAGCAAAATTACTTTACAAAAAAATCCTAGTTGATGATCCAAGTTTTAAAGAGCCTAACTTACAAACTTGGTCAGATCATATTCGCTTGATGATGGAACGTGATGGTCGAACGGTGGAACAAATCAAATATTTAATTGAGTGGTCGCAAAATAACTCTTTCTGGAAATCTAATATTCTATCAACTAAGAAATTACGAGAAAAAGCCACTACCTTGATAAGACAAATTAAAGCTGAGAAAGAAAGAGAATCAGCACCTAAAAAACACAACAATGGACAAACTGAAATAATACCTGAATGGTTTAAAAAACGAAATCAACAAGAGCCACAAACTACCGAACAACCAAACGAAAACATTGATTTCGAAGCTGAAAGACAGAAAATATTAGCAAAACTCGGAAACAACTAAAGGACGACTTTATTCTAAGGAGAGGAGCTTATGCAATTCGAACATTTTATTCATTAGGAGGGAGCTGATTAATTGCTTTTACAAATGAATTTGTATGAAGTACTAGGATTAGAAGATGATCCGGTATATAGAAAAATTAATAGCTTAAAAGAAAATGACGAAGTTAAAATTGAATCATTTAACATTAGAAAAACGGACAAGTTTTATGAAGTTGAAAATGAGGAACTTCATGAAGGATTTAAAACAAAGGAAAAATGTTATTCCTTTATTAGTTCAAAGTTACAACCATTTTGAGAAATAAAATAAAAAAGAAAGGATTCAGTTGCATTAACAAATATTTTTACCACAATATTTTACGACAAATAAAAAAGCCGTAGCAGCAACTACGACTCACACTCTCTTGCTATATCTCGACACTATTATTATAGCAGGAGAGTGGTTGAATGGGCAAACAACTACAAGAATTGCAAGACGGAATTTACTTAGTGAAAGATGGACAAATGAAAAAGGTGCAAGCACCAACAACAGGTTATGGCAAAACAATAATTAGTTGGGAATCAAATAAACCAACTAGAGCAGTACACGAATGTAGCGAAAAATTATAAGTCTATCGGAACAACCGAGGACATCGAATTTTGAGAGTATGGGCACTCTCATGATTTGATGTCCTTTTTATTTTGTGCATAGGGGAGAGTAAATATGACACGTACACTACAAGAGCAGCTAATTAAAAATGGACTTGCTAAAAAACCAATGAAGAAGAGAAGACAAAAGAACAAAATACAAAAATCTAAAGAACAATTAAGTAAAAGAGAATTAGAGGAATTAATGGGTATTAGGAGAGATACCTTTAAACCTGTAAAAGGTTCATTTCGCAAAAAATAATTAGTTAGGTAGGTGCAGTATAAGTGCTCGATCTATTAAAAGAATATCAAGCTAGTTTAATTTTCACAGAGGATAAATTGAAGAAAGTACAAAAGCAAATACGATTTTATAAAAAGCAAAGATATTTAAATCCCACTGGGAAAGAACACTTACTTATGCTGCAGCATGATGAAAGAATATTAAATGCTGCTTTAAGAACTATTAACTTTACTATCGAATGGTTAGCAACAGGTCGGCAACCAGGACTGATGAGAGGAATTGAAAGAAGAGCAGTATATCAAAGAGAAATGAAAAGTGAAAGAAATGTAATACATTTCAAAAGCTACGATCAATATAGTCACGATAATCCATCATCAGATGAAATCGAGGACGATACTTATAAATCTCAAATCGCAAAAGAAATTGTAGCCTCTCTAACAAAGAGACAAAGAGAGATATTAGAACTCTACTCACAGGGATTTACTTGTGAGGAAATAGGGCAGATGTTGGGTATCACAAAACAAGGAGTATGGAAAACGATTGATGCTTGTAAAAAGAAAATTGAAGGCGAAGGGTGGGTAATGTCATGAGATATGTTGAGCCTATACGTGAAACAGATTGGTTAGAGGAATTTATAAATTACTTCAAGGAAAACAACATGAGAGATTATGTAATGTTTATGGTTGGAATCCATACAGGTTTACGTATATCAGACATCTTACTGTTAAAGAAAAAGGATGTTTTGGGGACGCATATTATGTTATTTGAAAAGAAAACTGGAAAACAGAAGCGTTTTATTATTCCACGTCCATTAAAAAAAATATTAGATGATTATATCAAAGATTTAAGAAATACTGATTATCTATTTAAAAGTCAAAAAACAACATCATCTGGCAAACAGAAACCAATCGATCGTACAAGAGCTTATCGAATATTGCAAGAAGCTGCTATAGCTATTGGATATCCAGAGCCAATTGGTACTCATTCAATGCGTAAAACTTTTGGATACAACTTTTATTCAAAATATAAAGAAGTTGCATCACTCATGAAAATATTTAATCATAACAAAGAAACGACAACATTATTTTATATTGGTGTAGGTCAGGATGATTTGGATGAGAAGATTGCAGGGTTATATCGATAGTTAAAAAATTTATTTAGTTGTTATTGCGTTAATCTAAAAGGATTAACGCTTTTTTTATAGAATTAAGTAAATTAATCGAAGAATTTATAAAGGAAGGATATTATGAACAGTAAAAACAATCTACAATTTGGAAAGTGGTTTATTGGTGGTTTAGATATTAATTTGAATGGGATATTAAACCTAACTGAAGAATCAGGAGTTTTAGAATTATATAGTGATGAAGAATTGCCACTTCCATATAAAGCTGATGTTGTCTATGGAAAAACTTATCAGGGAAAGGCGTTTACTTTATATAAATGTCAAATTGAAGGTTCTACGAATTCCTCAATAGTACATGATTATGAAACTAAGTATATATATAAGGTTCACTGCGATTATATTTTAGAAGATGCGATTTTCAATTCAGAACAAGAAGTTTTAATAAGTGAAGTTTATTTTAGCGTTACTAATTTAGAAAGGTGGGCATTTCAAAACAATGTAGAGGTAAAATCACACGATGATTATACGAGATATTCAATAACTACTAATAAGTCTGATGAAATCCTTCATAAAAATGAAGAATTTGAATTTAAAATTAGTATTTATACTTACGCAGGGGATTATAGTTATTCTACAAGTTCAGTAAGTATTAAAACCTATGTTCGATTAGAACTTAAATTTACCAAACCAACGCATTTGGAAAGAATACATAGTATTATATATCAAATTAGAGATTTTATTTCTCTATGCACTAATTTAAGAACGTATATTGATTATATCACTGCTAAACCTCATTATACTAATCCTGACGAATTGCAAATCCCTATTAAAATTTATGGTAATGCAATAGAATTTGGAGATAATAAAAATATTGAAGAATTACAGAATTATCACGTATACATAAGCTTAGATAATATAAAAAAGGATTTCAATTTATGTATGAAAAACTGGTTTGAAAAAAATGAAAAGTTAAGGCCAGTAATAGATTTATATTTGTCAATAAATTATCATCGAACTTCACTTGAACGTCATTTTCTTAACTTAGTACAAGCTCTTGAGGCATATCATAGATTAACTAGGAAAAATCATGTGTTGCCAAAGGAAGAACATGAAAGAAAAATACAAAGTATTATAACAAATGCACCAGAACAATATCAAAATTGGATAAAAGAGAAATTGAATTTTTCAAACGAACCAAGTCTACACGAAAGACTTGAAGAATTATTAACACCTAAAGGTAAAACTGAAGCTCACGAAATAAAGTATCATCATTTATTTAGATTAGGTAAAAAAGATAAAGTTAAAATTATTAGAGATATTAAGAATACAAGAAACTATAATACTCATTTTGATGAAAGACTAAAGAGAAAATCACTTAAAGGTGAAGAATTATACCAATTAATATTATTATTAAAATTAATGATAGAATATTATCTATTAATGGAACTAGAGATAGATGAAGATATTGTTCTCGACCTAAGTTGGAGAAAATCAGAAAAATTATCTACACGAATTGCAATTATTGAATCTACCAAAAGTAATTAAATAAAATATATATATAAGAGCTAGTTTTGATTATTTTTCAAACAGCTCTTTTTTTATTTTAAAAATGAAATTGCACCTTGAATCCTAAAATACAACACAATAACTAAATTGTGCGTTTTTAACAATAAAAAAATAAAAATACAGTTATTTCAAGGATGCAACTCTAATTTTAAAATGCAACAGAATTATAGATATGTTGTGTTATAGGGTGCAGAGGTTGACGAATGCCACTTATAAGTGAAAGGGAAAAACGTTTTGAACTATGAAAAGGAGCGTTATAAATGATTAGTCAGAAACGTTTTAAAGAGCTTATGAGATACATTCATGAGGGTAATCTCATGAAGTTTTATAAGTCTCGTGAATGGATGAGGCTTAGACTTCAAGCGCTTGAGCGTGACAATTATGAATGCCAAGAATGTAAACGTAAAGGTAGGTATCGTAGAGCACAGTGCGTTCATCACTTAAAAGAAGTTAAAGTGGTTCCGATACTTGCCTTAACTCTTAGTAATCTAGAAAGCTTATGTAACTCTTGTCATAACAAGATGCATGATCGTTATGGGACAATCATGGGCCAACAAGGAAAAAGATTTGTTAACGAAGAAAAATGGTAAACCAAAAACAATTTTATACCCCCCTTAAAAAAATTCGGCTTTTTTTCGGGGGACAATTCAACGGAGGGGGGCGATGGGAAAAAATATTTTTTCATTTCCTCACGTGAGTTCGATTTGCATACAAGTTGCAACTAGTAGTTAGGGGTGCAAGGTGGTGGAGAGATGGAAAAAAAGAATCATGAATTAGCATTAATTGATTATAAAAAAGGTTTGAAATACAAGGAAATTGCGGAAAAATACGATGTATCTATTAATACAGTGAAAAGTTGGCATCGACGGTATGATTGGGCCAAAAAAATTACTGAAAATGATGATAATGAAGAACAGAATAGTAATGAATTGCACACAAAAACAGTGAAAAACGAAAAATACAAACGCACCCGTAAAAATATTGAAGCTAGTTTACGGAAACAACTGGAAGAAAAAGGAGTAATACAGGCTCACTATAGCGATTTAATTAATGATTATATGTCTTTATGGGATGTAAAAAATAAATTAATCGCTGACATTGAAGAACGTGGAGTAACGGTTTTAGTGGCAAACGGTCGTAGTGTTAATAAAAAGAAGAATGATAGTGTGACTGAGTTGAACAAAACTAATGCACAAATGCTAAAACTTCTTAGTGAGCTGGGCTTAGATGCTTCTAAAGTAGAAAAGCCAGGTGGTGATGATGGTGACGACGTATAATTCGCATGAATATATAGAAACATATTTTAATCTAATTGAATCTGGCAAAGTAGCTGCATGCAAAGAGCAATTTCAATTAATCGATTATTTAAGAAATATATTAAATCGAGATGATGTTTATATTGATGATGAAATGGTGAAGAACAGCGTTGAGATTCCAGAAAAGTATTTTCCCTTTAAATTATTCGATTGGCAAAAATTTATTAATGTTTTTGTATTTGGTCTACGGTGGAAACAATCGAATGCGTTAGTTTTTGATACGTACTTTTTATATATGGGGCGTGGCGCTGGAAAGAATGGTTTTATATCGTATGATGGTTTTTTTATGTTAACAAAACAACATGGAATCAAAAATTATGATATTGATATTGTTGCAACGAGTGAAGATCAAGCTAAGAGATCGTTCGATGATGTTTACGAAGTATTAGAAGATGGAAAAAATAAAGACCGTTTAAAAAAGGCATTTTATCGTTCAAAGGTAAACATACGAAATAATGCTACGAATAGTAGTTTAAGATTTAATACTTCTAATGCGAGGACAAAAGACGGTAAGCGTTCGGGTTGTGTTATTTTTGATGAAGAGCACGAATATGAAGATTACAAAACTATTAATGTATTTACAACTGGTGGAGGTAAAATCAAAGACTATCGAGAGTTTCATATATCAACAGATGGAACGGTTAGAGGTGGACCATTGGATGATTTAAAAGAGGAATCCCGAATGATTTTAAATGGAGAGATTGGTATCGAGCAATCATCTGTTTTCCCGTTTATCTGTAAATTAGATGATCCATCAGAAGTTGATGATATGGAAATGTGGCCAAAAGCAAATCCGTCTCTTCCGTTCAATAATGAATTGAAAAGAAAAATGATTAAAGAATATAACAAGATGCAACGAAATGCTGCTCTTCGAATTGTTTTTATGACAAAACGAATGAATTGTCCGATGGAAGATACACGTTTTGAAGTCGCTTCATATGAAGATAGACTTGCAACAAATCAACCTATCCCATATAACAAATTAGAAGGTCTTGATACTATCGGTGGAGTAGACTTTGCAGATGTTCGAGATTTCTGCTCAGTTGGATTATTAGCTAAATACAATGGGAAACGTTATTGGTTACACCATACGTTTATTCACCAAAAAGCATTAGAATTACAAGACATCAATAAGGATATTGTACAGATTGCTCTGGATAAAGGACTTGCAGAAATAGTTTATGGTAAGTCGATTCCACCAGAAAAAATAGTTGCTTGGTTTGTTAAACAAGCAGAAACGTTTTATATAAAGAAAATCTCTTTAGATACTTATAGAGCCACAATATTAGGTCCCGCACTAAAAGAGGCAGGCTTTGAAGTAGAGGTCTGTCGTACAGGGAAATTTACACACGCTAAATTATCACCATTAGTTGATGATATGTTTATTAATCAAACATTAGTTTTTGGCGATGATCCTTTAATGAGATGGTATGTCGGAAATGTTTATGTAGATTACCTTGATAATCAAAACAAAGAATACAAAAAAATAGATCCTGAAAAGCGAAAAACGGATGGTTTTTTCGCTTTTTTACATGCACTGAATTTTGACTCTGAATTAGAGGATTATGGAGACATTGACTATGAATCTTTAGCAGAGTTCAAACCAATTGTTATTTAGAAAGGGGTGGTACCATGTCAATGTTTGGTTGGCTAAGAAATTGGAATCCATTTTCGTCAAATAAAGATTTAATGAACATCGTTGTACAACTTACAGTAGCAGACTCATATAAACGCTTAGCAATAGATGCATGTGTAAATTTAATTGCTGATGCATTTGCAAGATGTGAATTTAAAACAATGGAAGAAAACAAATCGGTGAAAAAAATTAATTATTACCTAATGAATATAGCCCCTAACCAAAATGAAAATGCAGTTGAATTTTGGAAAAAGGTTATATACAAACTCTATTACGACAATGAAGTGTTAGTGATTCCACAAAATGAAATGTGGTATGTTGCTGATAGTTTCGACAAAGAAGAATATGCATTTAAAGAAAATACCTACTCTGGTGTGACAATAGGAGATTTAAGTTTAACTAAAACATTTAAAGAAAGCCAAGTTTTCTATTTCAAACTAAATAACGAAAACGTGATGAATGTTATAAACACACTGTATTCGGACTATGGTTCTCTTATTTCTTCTGCTAGAGATATTTATAAGCGTTCTAATGCTAAACGACTAGTATTAAAAGGGGATTTCTTTAGACCACAAAATGACAAACGACAAGAACAAATTAACGAGATGCTTACAGCTCAATTTAAACCTTGGTTGGAAGCCAATAATGCCGGAGCTATTTTTCAGTTACAAGATGGTTATGTCTTAGAAGACTTAAGTGGTAACGGAAAAAGTGGGGCAAATAAAAATGATAGTCGGGATGTTCGTAATTTAGTAGATGATATATTTGATTTTGTTTCATCAGCATTACATGTGCCACGGGGACTAGTGAAAGGTGACGTTGTGAACGTAAAGGAGCTAGTTAATTATTTATTAATGTTCGGATTACTACCACTTATCGATTTGATTTCAGCAGAAGTCAATAAAAAATGGTACAAACCAGAAGATTATCTAAACGGCAACTATATAAAAATAGATGCTACGAATATTAAAGTCACTGATTTATCAGAACAAGCTGCAGGTCTCGATAAATTATTCGCCATTGGAGCAATATCAATAAATGATATTATTGAACGCATTGGCGGCGAAAGAATTAATGAAGAATGGGCAGATAAACGATATGTCACTAAGAACTATGCAGATGCATCTGCACCAGAAGGGGGTGAGAAAAATTGACGAAACGTCGTTTTAAAAACAATCCGTACAGCAATACGTACGGACAAAAACATATAACAAATCAGTTTGAAGCAACAGCTTCTGAGAATGTTGCGAAACTAATTATTTATGGTGACATAGGCGAAAGTTGGTGGGATGATAATTCAACATCAGCAAATGATGTTGAAAATGCCTTAAAAAACATTGATGCCGATGAAATTCATGTACACATTAATTCTCTTGGTGGAGATGTATTTGATGGTATTGCTATTTATAACCTTTTAAAAAACCATGATGCAAAAGTTATTATCCATATAGATGGTGTTGCAGCCTCTGCAGCTTCTTTAATAGCCATGTCTGGTGATGAAGTGATTATGAATACGGGTTCTATGATCATGATTCATGAGGCATCAACATGGGTTTGGGGTACCAAAACCGATATTCAAAAAACATTGAATGCATTAGAAGGTATTGATAAATCCATTGCCAATATTTATATGACTAGATTCAAAGGTGAAAAAGAAGATATAGAAAAACTCATCGTTGCTGAAACTTGGTTTACAGATGAAGAAGCCGTAGAAGTAGGTTTTGCAGATAGTGTTGGAAATACAACTCAGTCAGAAGAAGAGGAAGAAGAAGAACTAGATCCGTTAGAAGTAAAAAATAGCATTCTTGCAAAATTCCGAAATAAAAAACCAGAGCAAAATGAAAAACAAAATATTCTTAATAAATTCAAGCGCAACTCAAACGAGTAGCGTTTTTTATTTTAAAAAAATAGGAGGGCAAATAATATGCCAGGAATTTTAAACCCAGATCAAAATATTCAAGCACAAAATGAAATGAAGTCTAATATCGTTGCAGCATTACAAGAGGGGGACACAGAAAAATTTGCAAATGCTCTTGTGGCTCTTGCAGGTGGCATTCAAAACCAAATATTACAAGAAGCACAGTCATTAGTTACAAATGAAATGAGCGATTCTCGTATCTTAGCTGAGCGCGGTATTCGTCCATTAACTTCTGCAGAACAAAAGTATTACAATGCTGTTATTAACAATGAAGGTTTTGGCGGAGTTGAAGAGCTTGTACCTGCGACGGTAATTAACCGAGTATTTGATGAATTAGAGCAATCACACGCTTTATTACAAGCAATTACGTTTGTAAATACAACAGGTGTCACAAAATGGATTACTAAAAATGGTGATGTAAACCCAGCATTTTGGGGTAAATTAACAGACGCAATCAAGCAAAAACTTGATAACGGATTTAATGTTGTTAATACAAATCTATATAAATTATCAGCTTATTTACCAGTCGCTAAATCAATGCTGAACTTAGGGCCAGAATGGTTAGATAAATATGTTCGAGCGGTATTAGTAGAAGCTTGCAACATCGCTTTAGAAACAGCCGTTGTTTCGGGCACTGGTAAAGATGAACCGATTGGAATGATTAAAGATTTAAATGGAGCGGTAGTAGATGGTGTATATCCTGATAAAACAGCAACAGCATTATCAGATTTAACACCAAAGTCACTTGGCAAAAATGTGATGTACCCTCTTACTAAAAACGGTAAAAGAAAAGTGAGTAATGTTATTTTAGTTGTTAACCCTGCAGATTATTGGGAAAAACTATTCCCTGCTACAACAGTTTTAACAGCAGATGGAAATTACGTTTATGGGGTATTACCAATTCCGGCAACAATTATAGAATCTGTTGCAATGCCGGTTGGTAAAATGGCAGCGGGAGTTGCAGCTGATTACTTCCTTGGTGTAGGTTCTTCTCAAAAAATTG
>NZ_RHLQ01000027.1 GCF_003711845.1 Lysinibacillus halotolerans | reverse complement strand
GGACACCCCTCATTTCGTAGAAATGGTTCGAACGCTTCATGAGGGATACTTTCAACTAGATGATGGATATGGAAAGCAATATCATTATTTTGTAATTTTACTTCTAAATCTAAAGGCAAAATGAGTTGATTCATGTTATAATCTTTAAACATAAGGATCCTTCTTTCGATATGGTTTTGTGTGGTAACTTAATTTTATCAGAAGAGGTCCTTATTTTATTGTAAAAAATTCAAAGCCGGTGAAATTTTACTTTTCGTAAAATTTCACCGGCTTTTTTTATTTAGAGGAGGGTTTTGTCCCAGCCTCTTTTTGATATTCCGCAATTTTATGACATTTTATTTTTCTACAAAAATTTATAAACGAAATTTGACAACTTTGTTATAGTAGATATAGGCTTTTTAATTATGTATAGGAGCGGTGATGAAAATGGCGAAAGGAAAACTAGTCAAAACTAACGCAGTTCGTTTATTGGATCAACAAAAAATCTCTTATAACTTAATTGAATATGATGTAGACGATCATATCGATGGTGTGAGTGTAGCAAAGAAAGTTGGATTTCCAGTTTCCCATGTGTTTAAAACTTTAGTTACGACAGCGGGAAGTGGGAAGTTTTTTGTTTTTGTCATTCCTGTATCCGAAGAACTCGATTTAAAAGGATGCGCAAAGATCTCAGGCGTTAAAAAATTAGAAATGCTACATGTGAAGGATTTGTTAGCAACGACTGGTTATGTTCGGGGAGGATGTTCACCTATTGGCATGAAAAAGTTATTTCCAACGTTTCTAGATGAATCTGTCCATCAATTGGAGTATATCGTAGTCAGCGCAGGGAAAATTGGTATGCAGATTAAATTACATCCTCAACATTTAATCAGCGTAACAAATGCACGCGTTGCGAAATTGACAGTTTTATAGTTGTTATTTAATAGAAAGAAGGCTTTAAATTGGGAAGAGAATTAAAGTGGAAATGGTTGTTCTTCTTTATTGGACTTATGGTGATGTCCCTTGGCGTCTCCATGATTATTAAAGGAAAGGCAATAGGCGTAAGTGCCTGGGATGTATTACATGTTGCTCTGTTTCATCATATAGGATTAACGGTAGGGACTTGGTCCATTTTAACGGGAGTCGTTATTGTTGGATCGACCTCTCTTTATTTAAAGGAGTGGCCAAAACTCGCTACAATTATCAACATGCTACTATGTGGAACTTTTATTGACTTTTTTAATTGGATACTACCAAATTCAACTGGATTGATAGTTGATTATATATATTTCATGTTAGGTGTTATCGTTTTAGGGATAGGTTGTGCCCTCTATATTTCACCTAATCTTGGAGCTGGACCAAGGGATACATTGATGATCATTATTTCTGAGAAGTTTTCTTTATCTATCGGAAATGCTCGATTGTTGATGGAAGCCTTTATTGCTGGTATCGGATGGTTGTTAGGCGGACCTATCGGATTAGGTACGATTATTATAGCTTTTTTTACAGGGTATATTGTGCAGTCGGCGCTACCTTTTTTCCGAAACATGCTCCATACTAAATTAAATGAATCGGTTACTAACAACGTTTTCCCTAGTCAGAAAACAGATAAACTCGCAAAAGAATCGTAGCTTTTGCGAGTTTTTTTGATATTGAATGGAATCTTTGAACAGATACAGTTACACTAAAGGGGAGGATGGCTTAAATTAATCCTTCATGTAGAAAAATCCTTTGAATATGCTAAAATCTAACTAACTGAAGTAAAAGGGGATGAAATTCATGTCTAAAATTTTAGATGCATTTCTGAATGAAAATTTAGAAGCTTTACGAGATCAAGGGCTATATAACGAAATCGATGCCGTTGAAGGCGCTAATGGCCCAATGATTCAAGTAAATGGGAAACAATTAATTAACTTATCTTCAAACAACTATTTAGGCTTAGCAACAAATGAAGAATTAAAACAAGTAGCAAAGAAAGCTATTGATAAATATGGTGTAGGAGCAGGGGCGGTCCGGACGATTAACGGAACGATGGACCTTCATGTACTTTTAGAAGAAAAGCTTGCCGAATTTAAAGGAACGGAAGCAGCGATTTCTTATCAATCTGGCTTTAACTGTAATATGGCTGCCATCTCTGCAGTTATGGATAAAAATGATGCGATTCTGTCAGATCAATTAAACCATGCATCCATTATTGACGGTTGTAGGCTTTCAAAGGCAAAAATTATTGCGTATAATCATTCGGACATGGACGACCTTCGTGCAAAGGCAAAAGAAGCGAAAGAGTCAGGCTTATACAATAAAATTATGGTGATTACAGATGGCGTTTTCTCAATGGATGGCGACATTGCAAAGCTTCCTGAAATTGTGGAAATTGCAAAAGAGTTCGACTTAATTACTTATGTAGATGATGCTCATGGTTCAGGTGTAACAGGTAAAGGAAAAGGAACTGTAAAACATTTCGGACTTGAAAAAGAAATCGACTTCCAAATTGGTACCCTTTCGAAAGCGATTGGGGTAGTAGGTGGTTATGTGGCAGGGAAGAAAAACTTAATCGACTGGTTAAAAGTTCGCTCCCGTCCATTCCTATTTTCAACTGCGGTGACTCCGGGCGATGTAGCAGCAATTACGCGTGCATTGCAAATGATTATGGATTCCACAGAATTACATGATCAATTATGGGAAAATGGTGATTATTTAAAAGCTGGTTTGAAAAAGCTAGGATTTAACATCGGTGCGTCAGAAACACCAATTACTCCATGTATCATTGGGGATGAAAAGCTAACGCAACAATTTTCGAAACGCCTTGTAGAAGAAGGGGTTTACGCAAAGGCGATTGTCTTCCCTACAGTACCAAAAGGAACAGGACGTGTGCGCAATATGCCAACAGCAGCTCACACGAAAGAAATGCTTGATAACGCACTTGCAATTTATGAAAAAGTAGGCCGCGAATTGGGAGTAATCTAAAGATTGAGGTACCTAGTGAACGAAAACTAGGTACCTTTTTTAGGCTATCGACATAAAAATAAGGTTAACAAATCGATGGAAGGATGAAGTTTTGACTGGGACAATAACATACTTTTTCGGGCAAGCAATGACTGGGCAAGGCATGAAACATTTATATAAAGAATTAATGAGTACGGAAGCAAACACAGTATATCTTCTAAAAGGAGCCCACAGTTTTAAAATATCTGATCTGCTTGAAAAACTTGCAACTCATTACATCAACAAAGGAGTAGACGTTGAATACTTCCTTGATCCACTTTTTGAAAAAACCTTCGAGGCTATATTCGTAAAAAACCCATACAACATTCTTTACCTCCAAGCTAACACCCCATCTGTTGAACCTATAGTATTAGGAAAAAGAGATAAAGTCATTTCATTATACGATTGTCTAGATGAGCAGAAGCTTATTTTACATGGTGAGCAACTTGAACAATTATATGAAACAAAAGCGAAATACTATCAAGATTGCTTTTCTGCTTTAGCTAATGCGATAAAAATTCACGATGATTGGGAAGTTGAAACGAGAAGATATATGAACTGGCAAGGATTAGATGAACAATTTGATGAACTAAAGAACGTTCTTTTTGGGGACGCAAAACAAGCTAAAATGGCAAAAAGAACACACCGTCTACTTGGAACATTAACACCAAGGGGTGCGCGGGATACGGTTCAAAGCATTACGCAAAATCTTGAAAGAAGGTTGTTTATAAAAGGTTACCCAGGCACCGGAAAGTCATCGATGATGAAAAAAATTGCTGATGAAGCAGTATCAAGAGGATATGATGTGCAAATGGTATGGTGTGGTCTTGATTCAAATTCAGTAGATATGGTGATTTTACCAGAGCTAAAGTTTTGTATTTTTGACAGCACTGAACCACATGTTTACTTCCCAGATGAAAGCCGAGCTGGCGATGAAATCTTAGACATTGCTCAGCATTGCCATCCAACAGAGGTTGAGGAAAACAATATACAAAAGATTGTTGCAAAATATAAATCGGCTATTTCTGATGCGACAGTTAATGCCAATTTATATGCTCAGGAAGAGAGAAAGGTACGGGAAATAATAGATCAAGCAATCGATTTAGAAGAGTTTGATAAGCGGACAAAGGGATTATTTTTATGAGAGAGTAAATGGTTTTCAACTTAAATCATATGGGGGTTAATAACATTTAAAGTGGGGACGTCCAAAAGTAAAAGTTGCTGGACGGCCCAGCCCCCATTCTATTTTGTTCCTTATAAAACAATTTCTCTGTATTTATTGACAATACAGGGATTTCAATGTATTTTGATAAAATATAGATATTTAGTTGGTATTAATAGTGACCAGTTAGGAGAGGTACATGTTAGAGTTTCAAAATATTACGAAAATATATGAATCTAAAAATAAAAAAGTAGTCGGGGTAGATCATGTCTCTTTAAAAATAAATAAAGGAGACGTTTTTGGAATAGTCGGATATTCCGGAGCGGGTAAAAGTTCATTACTTCGTTGTGTCAATCTATTAGAAAGACCGACTAGTGGGAAGATACTCGTTGATGGTATCGATTTAACAAAACTATCCGGTAGTAAACTGCGAGTTGCCCGATTAAAAATTGGAATGATTTTTCAACACTTTTATTTAATTAGTCAAAAGACCGTTGGAGAGAATATTGCATTTGCTTTACGTGCAGCAAAGACCCCTAAAAATAAAATCCCAGGACGAGTTGCGGAATTACTAGAAATGGTAGGGTTAACGGACAAACGAGATGTGTATCCTGGGCAACTTAGTGGTGGTCAAAAGCAACGAGTTGGAATTGCCCGTGCCCTTGCTAATAATCCTTCCATTTTACTTTGCGATGAAGCAACTTCTGCACTGGATCCGAAAACGACTCTTTCCATATTAAAATTGTTAAAGGAAATTAATCGACGACTTGGTATTACAATCGTATTAATTACCCACGAAATGGATGTTGTAAAGGAAATTTGTAATCGAATGGCGATTATGCAGGATGGTCGTGTTATTGAAGAAGGAGAAGTGTATGATATCTTCGCAGAACCAAAGGAACTTTTAACGAAGGAATTTATTAATAGTGTCGTATCTTTTGAGATTCCTAATGAAATCTTAAAAGGGGTAAAGGGACAAGTTATGAAAATATTATTTAAAGGTGATGTCGCAGGAGAGGGAGTTATTTCGGACACGATGCAACGGTTTAATGTGAAAGGGAACTTTTTACATGGCACGATTGAATACATACAAGAACGTCCACTTGGGATTTTCATCATGGAATTACAAGGTGAACCAGCCGCTGTAAACGAGGCCAAGCATTATATGGAACAACGAGGCGCGCTAGTGGAGGTGATTGAACATGTTTGATTTTCCCTATTTCATTAGCATGTTACCAGATATTTGGAAAGCCTTTACTGAAACATTAATTATGATTGGAATTTCCCTTTCAATCTCCCTCATCATTGGGTTACCCCTTGGTATATTATTGTTTGTTACGGATAAAGGATTGTTTTGGGAAAACCGTTTTATCAAAAGTATTTTTGGATTTGCAGTGAATATTATTAGGTCTATCCCTTTTATAATATTACTCGTTGCGTTATTCCCATTAACAAAATTATTAGTAGGAAGTACAATTGGTCCTGTTGCGGCGAGTGTATCCCTTTCTGTGGCGGCAATTCCTTATTTTGCTCGTCTTGTCGAATCGTCTTTAAGAGATATTGATAAAGGAGTAATTGAAGCAACAATCGCAGTAGGGGCTACCCCTTGGATGATTATAAAAGATGTCCTTATTCCAGAGGCAAAGTCAACGATTATTCGAGGAATTACATTAACCGTTATAAGTTTAGTTGCTTACTCTGCGATGGCAGGAACTATTGGTGGTGGTGGTATCGGTGATTTAGCGATTCGGTTCGGCTATTACCGTTATGACGATACAATTATGATTTCAACTGTGGTCATTTTAATTATTTTCGTACAACTCATTCAATTAATTGGCGAACAGATTGCAAAATCAATCGATAAACGATAAGGAGAGATAGATGTGAAAAAGTATTTATTAACATTTTTAACCCTTGCATTAGCGATAATACTTGCGGCATGTGGTGGAAACGATGAAGGGACTTCATCGAACGAAGGTGGAGAAAGCAAAGAGATTAAATTAGGGGCTACGGCAGGTCCTTATAGTGACATGTTAACAAAAGCAATTATTCCCCAATTAGAGGAAAAAGGTTACAAAGTGGATAGAGTTGAATTTAGTGATTATGTTCAACCAAATAATGCTTTAAACAATGGGGATATTGATGCGAATCTTTTCCAACATTCCATTTACTTAGAAACTTTTGAACAGCAAAATGATATGGATTTAGAAGCATTAATTTCAGTACCTACAGCACCAATGGGCTTCTTCTCCGAAAAGTATTCTTCTGTGGAGGAAATTGAAGACGGGGCAACAGTTGCGATTGCAAACGACCCATCTAACGCTGCTCGTACCCTTTTAACATTACAGGCTCAGGGACTTATTGAAATTGATCCCAATATTGACGAGTTAACGGCTTCAGAAAAAGATATCGTAAAAAATGATAAAAACTTAGTGTTCCAACCAGTAGAGGCAGGTTCCCTTCCGCGTCAAATTGAAAATGCGGACGTAGCCGGTGTACCTGGTAACTTTGCCCTAGCTGCAGGATTAGATTTAATGAATGCGGTATTTTTAGAAGATATGAATGAAAAGTATCGTAATGTTGTTGCTATTAAAGCAGAAAATAAAGATAGTCAGTTAGCAAAAGATTTAGTTGAAATTATTGAATCAGTTGAATATGAAGAAGTAATTGATAAAGACTTCCAAGGTTTTAGTAAACCAGAGTGGATGGTTAATCGCTAATAGATAAAAAAGGTTAAGGCGTTTGAATAAACGCTTTAACCTTTTCTTTTTTATTATTTTAAGTTCAATTTGATTTCGTTATTGAAATCGGTTCGCCTTTAAATAAACCTAACGCTTCGATACGACTTATCGCTTCTTTTAACCGACTTTCATCTACTAATAAGCCGACTCGAATGTAACCTTCTCCATACTCACCGAAGCCGTTACCAGCCGCAACTGCTACGTTTGCTTTTTCAAGTAAAAGATCGGCAAATTGTTCACTCGTATAGCCTTCAGGAACTTTTAACCATGCAAAAAATGAACCTTTTGGCGCCACTACGTCCCAACCAATGCGATGGGCTTCTTCAATGAAAACATTACGTCTTCTTTCGTAAATGGCAAGTTGTTCTTCTACACAATGCTGATCTTCGTTTAGAGCGGCAATTGCGGCATGTTGAATAGCAGGGAAGATGCTACAGAATAGATGATCTTGAATTAAGTTTAAAGCGGCAATAATATCTGCGTTACCTACTGCAAATCCAACCCGCCAACCGGCCATATTGTACGTTTTAGATAGCGTGTAAAGTTCAACTCCAACTTCTTTAGCTCCTTCTATTTGGAGGAAACTCGGAGGACGTTCACCATCAAATCCAAGGGCACCGTAAGCAAAATCGTGAACAACGGCTACATCATTTTGCTTTGCAAAGTCAACCGTTTGTTGGAAAAACTCAAGAGTGGCAGTGGCGCCAGTTGGATTATTTGGATAATTTAAATACATTAATTTTGCTCTTTGTTTTATTTCATCAGATAATGATTCATAATCTGGTAAAAAGTCGTTATCCTCGGTCAGCGGAAGCGTATCGTAATGGACATCACCAAGGACAACTCCTGATAAATAATCGGGATAACCCGGATCAGGAAGAAGCATATAATCTCCAGGATTTAGAACAGCGATCGGCAACTCAACTAAGCCAATTTTAGAACCACCTAGTATGGCAACTTCACGGTTTGGATCGATATCGACACCGTATTCCCGTTTATAAAAATTGGCAGCTGCTTCCTTTAATTGTTGAATTCCTTGGAAAGGCGAGTACTTATGGGTTTGAGGGTCTTCTGCTGCCAATTGCAGTGCACTCACAATATGTGGTGGTGTTGGGCGGTCTGGATTTCCCTGTCCTAAATTGATAACATCTCGACCTTCTGCAATCGCTGCATTAACCTTTTGTACAAGGGATGCAAAAAATTGAGTAGGGAGTTTTTGCAGTTTATTAGATAATTTCATTATTCATTCCTCTTCTTCCCATTTTATTCTTTTTCTTAAACTAACTACATAGTATAATCGCTATACTTTGTATCAAATTCAGAATATAATTACTATTAGATATGTAGGAATAATAGTACTTTTAAGTAAAAATGTCTAGGGGGTTATCGCAATGAAAATCGGATGTATTCAGCTAAATGTTAGATTTGGAAAAGTAGATGAAAATTTCGAACGTGCTGAAAAATTTATTCGCGAAGCAGCAAGTAAAGGTGCGGAAATTGTTATTTTACCTGAAATGTGGAATACAGGTTATGCATTAGAAAAATTAGGTGAAATAGCTGATCACGAAGGTATTCGTACAAAGGCGTTTTTACAAAGCTTATCAACGGAACTAGGCATGCATATTGTTGGTGGTTCAGTAGCAACAGAGCGTGACGGTAAGTTTTATAATACGATGTATGTTTATAACCATAATGGCGAGCTTGTGAGCGAATATAATAAAGCCCATTTATTTAGATTGATGAATGAAGAAAAATATTTAGAATCAGGTAATGAAATGAATCTTTTTAGTTTAGGAGAATTAGAAGCTGGTGGTGTCATTTGCTATGATATTCGATTCCCTGAATGGTTGCGTGCCCATGCATTAGCGGGGGCAAAAGTGTTATTTGTTTCTGCCCAATGGCCAACCCCTCGTATTGATCATTGGAAAACACTATTACAGGCGAGAGCAATTGAAAACCAATGTTTTGTCGTTGCAGTAAATCGTATCTCCCATAAAGTTGAAAATTATAACGGACAATCGATGATCATCGAACCGTGGGGAGAAGTATTATGGACAGGGGCAGAGGATGAAGAACTTGCTATTATTGATGTAGATTTTTCAAAAGTAGATGAAGTTCGTAGTCGCATTCCTGTTTATGACGATCGCCGTCCTGGTCTGTATAGTGGAGTAGTAGAGGAGTAAATTTAACATTTACAAATTCTTAACTTTCATTTATGCAACAATTTTAAGATTTTACATAAGCTATAGCAGACCTCTCGGGGCTTTCGAGCTTTGGGGGGTTTTATACATTCTATTGACCATATTTTTTGATTTCCAATTTATATTGAATTTTATAAATTTCGGTAATATGGTAAGGTGGTAATAGATTCGTTCAAAAGCTTTTTAAAATATGTAGAAATATACTATAGAAGTAATTGTAGGGGGGATTATATGAAAAATAAAAAATGGATTGTCATATTATCTATTGTACTTGTTGTTTTACTAGCAGGTGGTTCCGTCTTTGGTTATTCCCAATGGCAATCGGCCAAAAAGGAAGAACGATTAAAGGATGCGGCAAAGGCTTGGGTTTCAGCCATTGAGAAACAATCCTTTGATAAAATACCGAGTCTTGTGACATCCGATTCTCTTAAAGCTGCAGGTTATACAAAGGAAACCGTTGTTGAGAAATATGATGCTATTTATGGTGGTATTGGTGTTTCCAATATGAAGATTGATTATGAAATATCAGAAGATCATACATTAAGTTATACTGCTACTTTTGATACTGTCCTAGGTACTATTTCATCGATTCCTTATAAAACAAAGCTGGTTGAAGATGGGGATACTTATAAAATTGACTGGACTGCAGAATTAATTTTCCCTGGCATGCTTTCAGACGATAAAATTCGCTACACAGTGGATGAAGCCCAACGAGGAAGTATTATTGACCGCAATGGAAAACCTCTTGCCTTTAATACAACAACTTATCAGGCTGGAGTTGTACCTCAAAATTTAGGCGAAGGACAAGCAAGGACTTCTAAAATTGCTAATATTGCGAAACAGTTAGGCATATCGGCTGAATTTATCGAAGAACAGTTATCCCAAAGTTGGGTACAGCCGGACTATTTTGTTCCACTCAAAACATTAGCCTATGGAACGGAAGCGACAGTTATTGATGGCGTATCATATCAAGAAGTACAAACCCGTGCATATCCACTAGCGGATGCTGCAGCCCAATTAACGGGCTATGTTGGTGAAGTAACTGCGGAAGATATTGAAAAGGACCCGACATTACAATCGGGTGATATTATCGGAAGAAGCGGTCTCGAGCTAACATTTAACGATGAACTCCGTGGAGAAAACGGTGGAGAAATTTATATTGAAACAGCAAATGGTGAAAAACGCGCAACGATTCAACAAGTGGAAAAAAAGGATGGACAAGACATTCAAGTAACTGTTGATGCACAAGTGCAACAAGTAGCTTTTGATTCGTTGGAAAACGCGGCCGGTTCTACAGTTGTAATGGAGCCGAAATCCGGTAACTTATTAGCCCTTGTTAGTAAACCTTCTTTTGATCCGAATTTATTTGTCGTAGGTATTACGCAAGATCAATACGATGTGTACAACAATGATGAAAATAAACCGTTTATTAGCCGTTTTTCAACACGTTATGCACCTGGTTCAACCTTTAAACCAATTACTGCTTCTATTGGGTTAGAGGCTGGTGTTACTACTGTTGATAAAACTCGCGAAATATCTGGTTTGCAATGGCAAAAAGATGACTCATGGGGGAACTATAAAATTTCCCGTGTGACGGAAACAGATGTAGTCAATTTAGAAACAGCACTTGTGAAATCAGATAATATTTACTTTGCCCAAGAAGTATTGGAAATGGGAGAAGACACGTTCCGTGAAGGGTTAAATAAGCTTACTTTTGGTGAAAATTATGACCTTCCGTTAACAATGGAACCTGCTCAAATTTCCAACGAAAAGTCGTTTGGTTCCGAAATTTTACTTGCGGATACTGCTTATGGACAAGGTCAATTATTAATGTCTCCTATTCAAATGGCAGCAAACTATTCCGTTTTTGCTAATGATGGCGTATTAACTTATCCGAAGCTATTAGTAGATGCTGAAAGTAAAACGAAGGAAGTTTTTGCAAAAGAAACCGTAGATACAATTAAACCAATGCTTATGAAAGTCGTTACATCTTCTGAAGGGACGGCAAATAGTCTAAAAGGTGTAGGTAATCTTGCTGCTAAAACTGGTACAGCAGAGTTAAAAGGTTCGCAAGGAGAACGTGGAGTAGAAAATAGCTTAATATTTGCCTTTGATGCGAATGATTCAAGTTACTTAACGGTTTCGATTGTAGAAAATCATCGGGAAGTAGAAAAAACAGCAACGGAACTCATTAAACCAGTCATTCAATTTTTAGAAAAAGTTCAATAATTTTTTAATGAAAGAGTCTAACTTTTGTTAGGTTCTTTTTTATTTTGGCAGGGAATCGGTATAGAAACTTTTTCCTTTTTCTTCTTTTTAAATTATAATTATTTATAATAATAAGGATGGTTTAGGGGGAAGAGAAATGTCAAAAGAAGCACTCATTATAGTAGATATGAGCAACGACTTTGTTTCGGACGACGGGAGTTTAACAGCTGGAAAACCGGCTCAAGAAATAGTACCTTATATTATTAATAAGGCAACGGAATTTTTACATAATGACCAAGTTGTGGTAGTAGCTATGGATGCCCATGAGGAAAATGATCCGCATTTTGAACTATGGTCTCCGCATAATGTAATTGGAACAAAAGGACAGGAACTTTATGGGGATTTAATGACATGGTTTAAAGAACATGAATCCCATCCAAATGTTATTTATCAACCAAAAACAAATTACAACGCTTTCTTTAAAACGGGCTTAGCTGAAAAGCTAAAAGCTCTCAATGTTGAAAAAGTCCATGTCGTAGGCGTTTGCACAGATATTTGTGATTTTTTAACAGTAGCAGGAGCCGATGCAGAAGGATTTAAAACAGCCATTCATAAACAAGGGGTTGCAACATTTACAGATTTAGGTGAAACATTTATTCAGCATATGAAAACATGTTTCTTTACAGAAATTATTTAATCAAAAAGGATGCCCTTAAGTTTACGCACTAGGGGCATCCTTTTTAAATTTATTGTTTAATCTACTCTTCAGTTTACCAAAGTGTTTCATTGTTACTTAAGTAGTGTATGTTCGTGCAATTGTTTAGTATTACCTGGTACTACATTCTCTAGCACAGCCCTTTTCGGACAGCTTTTTACATATTATTGTTCTAATTTTTCCGGTTTTTTCCGTGGTTTTGGTTTGTGAAACAATCCGAGTTCTTTTTTATCTTTTGCTAAAGATCGATAAAGTGAAACCATCATTAAAATAATAATTATGGAAAATGGAAAGGCTGCTATAACCAATGTATTTTGTAGTGCTTGTAGTCCTCCACTATATAAAAGAACTATAGCTACAGTCGACTGTGCAATACCCCACGTTAATTTTACGCTAGTAGGTGGTATAAGTGATCCGTACGTTGTTTGCATGCCAAGTACAAATGTTGCGGAATCAGCAGATGTAATGAAAAATGTACTAACAAGTACAATTGCTACGACAGATAGAATGAACGACCAAGATGATTCATTAAAAATGGCAAATAAAACTTCTTCAGTAGCCAATTGAGAGATGTCTATATTTACAGCTTTTTGAACCTCAATTGCTGATGTTCCAAACACAGAGAACCATATAAAGCTTACGAGAGCTGGAAGTAATAAAACCCCTACGACAAATTCTCGTATCGTTCTACCTCTTGATACACGGGCGATAAAAATACCAACAAATGGCGCCCATGAAATCCACCATGCCCAATAGAAGATTGTCCAGTCATTAATCCAAGAACGATGCTCTTCATTAAGTGGTGCGATACGGAAGCTCATTTGAATTATGTTTTGTATATAGCCACCGAGTGAATCAGTAAACATGTTTAAGATGAGGATTGTAGGTCCCGCGATAAACATTAAAACTAATAATGCAATTGCCACAAACATATTTGTGTTACTTAAAATCTTGATTCCTTTACCTAATCCAGTTGATGCTGAGATGATGAATAGAACGGTAACAACAGCTATGATAATAAATTGAATGGTAAAATTATTAGGTATCCCTAATAAATAAGATAACCCTCCATTAATTTGTGTTGCACCAAATCCTAGAGTTGTTGCAACACCAACAACAGTTGCGACAACAGCTAAAACGTCTACTACTGTTCCAAAAGTGCCTTCCATTGCTTTTTTTCCTAAGACTGGTTTTAATGTAGCGGAAATGAGACCGGGTTCTCCCTTACGGAAATTGAAGTAAGCTAATGCTAACGCCACTATTGCATATATTCCCCATGCATGAATCCCCCAATGGAAAAATGTGTATCTCATCGCTTCTTTATATGCTGAATTTGTTTCTGGTTCAGCTAGTGGGGGGTCCATAAAATGGGAAAGCGGTTCTGCTGCTCCCCAGAAGACAAGGCCAATCCCCATACCTGCACTAAATAACATGGCAAACCAGGAGGGTCTTGAAAATTCAGGTTTCTCATCAGGTTTTCCTAATTTTATCGCTCCAACAGGGCTGAATATAAGAAAAACACAAAAAATTACAATGATTGTAACCAAAATTAAATAATACCATCCAAATGCCGACGTAAGAAATGCTTGTAAATTTCCTGTTGCTTCTTCAAAACTCTTTGGGGCGGCAACACCGAATATAACTGCTGCGAGAACAATCGCAACGGAAATCCAAAAAACATTTGAAATTTTCTTCATCCTAAATTCCTTTCTTCAAAAAGTTTTCACGATTTTTAATATGATTAAAAAAGTTGACAACTCTTTAAGCCTATCAAATTTATTCGTTTTTTTCCAATAAAGAGGGGATTTTATCAGTTATTGTCGATACAATTAATTTTCAAAAAATATTTATTCTATTCCTTCCCTTAGTATATTCCTCTATAACTCGTGTAACTAATTAGGAAGTTGACTAGCGATAATGGTCATTTCTTAAAGTGGATACCGTTATGTATTTTCAATGTTTGCAAATAGAATATCCGATTTTTTTCAGGTATCTCTTTTATTCTAAGTTTTATTCTTTCACTTGCTGATTATGCATTTCTCCCTTATATATATTTCTATTATATATAATCATTGCATTTCAATCATCTTCATTTCAATAAGTGATGGGGAGAGGGGAGTGACTTGTGGGATAAAAATAGTAACTTAGCATCTTTGTAGTAAACCGTGTTTCAGCACTCTCGCTTTAAGGTGAAAGAAATATATTCCACTAGCGCCTTTCAGTATCTTCCATATACTTCCTCTTGTCGTCTCAATTATCTCATTTTAAAATGAATATAAGAACGAATGTTCGTATATATTAATAATAGATAAATTGGAGGTGTAGTGATGCATGGGTTGAAGGATAGAGAAGCGGATGAGACAAATTCATTGGAAAAGTACGAACATGCACCGAATCGACCGATTATTTGTATCGATATGCGATGCTTTTATGCCAGTTGTATGGCGATGCTTGAAAATCTTGATCCCCTTAAAGTACCGATTGCGGTTATAGGGAACTTCCAGCAAAAGGGAAGTATTGTGCTTGCTGCATCACCACCGATGAAGAAACGGTTTGGTATTAAAACAGGCTCTCGTCTTTTTGAAATTCCAAAACATCCTGATATTCGATTATTTGAACCGAAAATGGAATTTTTCGTGCAAATGTCGATGGAAATTACGAATTTAATTAATCAATTTGTTCCAAAGGAAGCAATTCACGTTTATAGCATCGATGAAAGCTTTGTTGATCTTAGTGGCACTGAAAAACTGTGGGGACCACCAGAAGAAACAGCTAAATTTATTCAAGAAAGTATTTATCGACAATTTCAAATACCAAGCGCCGTTGGAATGGGACCTAATATGTTAATGGCAAAACTTGCACTAGATTTAGAAGGGAAAAAGAAAGATTTTGCCAAATGGACATACGAAGACGTTCCTACAAAACTTTGGCCCTTATCCCCCCTTTCAGAAATGTGGGGAATCGGTCGCAGAACAGAACGTACGTTAAATAATATGGGAATTTTTACAGTAGGTGATTTAGCTAATACCGATTTAAAAACATTAGAAGATTGTTTTGGTATTATGGGTAATCAGCTTTACTATCATGCATGGGGAATTGATTTATCCCCGCTTGGTGCACCGTTAGCACAAGGGCAAATTAGTTTTGGGAAAGGGCAAGTGCTAATGCGGGATTATCGAAGTCGTAGTGAAATTCTTGCTGTCATTCTCGAAATGTGTGAGGACGTGGCAAGAAGAGCAAGGGAAGCGTATCAAGTTGGAAGAACGATTTCCCTTGGGGTTAGTTATAGTAAAGATGCTTTCGGAGGTGGTTTTCATCGAGCACGGACGATTGACGAGCCAACGAACGACACGATGAAAATTTATAAAGTATGTGAGCAATTGCTCGATGAACATTATGCAGAACGCCCGGTAAGGCAAATTTCTTTAAGCATTTCGAAGTTAGAATCCGAAAACTCCATGCAGCTAAGTTTGTTTGATGATAGGAAATGGAGAAAACGAAAACTAGGTGCAACAATGGACTATTTACGGTCAAAGCATGGCTCTACAGCAGTTCTACGTGCCGTTTCTTATACAGAAGCAGGAACAGCCGTTAA
The DNA here is from genome assembly GCF_003711845.1 of Lysinibacillus halotolerans. GTDB lineage: Bacteria > Bacillota > Bacilli > Bacillales_A > Planococcaceae > Ureibacillus > Ureibacillus halotolerans. The sequence goes on along the minus strand of NZ_RHLQ01000027.1, from coordinate 32,538 downwards.
ACGGGCCCAGTTAGTAGGTGGTCATAAAAAATAAAGTGGTGTTAGAGAGTAGGTCACGAACATTTTATGACAAGAGGTGAAGATGATGATTCGAGACCGTGGAAATATTAAATGGAACGCAATGATGCTGCCAGAACACGTGGAATTATTACGAGAATGGCATGAGAAGGATGATTACGTTAAAAAACCCGAATTAGACGAATGGGCATTGCAGGAACTTAGTGAGCAACTGCAAATTGCCTATCATAATAAAGCGGAAGTGGAATTAGGCCTTTGGGAAGACAATCATATTTTTAAAGCAACAGGCATTATTTCCGCTTTTAATGTAACGAAAGGGACGTTGTCTTTTGAGGATGGTCGTAAATTTCCCTTTTATTCGATTTTTTCGATTACCTATTCTTCTGTTGATTAAATAAAATAAAAGCTAACCGATTCAGAATCTTACCGAAATCATTCGTTAGGTAGGACTCGTATGGATTTGGTTAGCTTTTTTACATCTCTTAAAGAAGTTGCATATGCTATGGAGAACAAATATTTAAAAAAGACAAACAATTAAGTATTGTCTTTTATAAGTGAACGGGTTATAATAAAAATCGCCAAAAACATTGATATAACAACGTTTTATTGTATTTTCGGAGTGTACATTTGTTTATCATCAGAGGAGGGTGCATATATATGAAAAAAATTATTGTCACGGGTGCATTGGGTCAAATTGGATCAGAACTTATTGTAAAATTACGAGATATATATGGAAAAGACAACGTTTTAGCTACGGATATCCGTAAAGAAAAGGACGTTAATGGTCCTTTTGAAGTGTTAGATGTAACTGATGAGAACCGAATGTATGAGCTTTCAAAACAATTCGGTGCGGATACGATGATTCATATGGCTGCATTACTTTCTGCAACAGCAGAGAAAAATCCCCAGTTTGCATGGAATTTAAATATGGGTGGGTTAATGAACGCCCTTGAAGTAGCACGGGAGTTAAATTTGCAATTTTTCACACCAAGTTCCATTGGAGCGTTTGGTCCATCAACACCTAAGGATAATACTCCGCAAGATACGCTCCAACGCCCTACGACGATGTATGGCGTAAACAAAGTAGCCGGGGAGCTATTATGTGATTATTACTTTACTCGTTATGGAGTAGATACGCGTGGCGTTCGATTCCCAGGGTTAATTTCATATGCAACTCCTCCTGGTGGCGGTACAACGGATTATGCAGTAGATATTTATTATAAAGCGGTTGAGAATGGTCGCTACACCTCATACATTGCAGAGGGTACCTATATGGACATGATGTATATGCCAGATGCATTGCAAGCGATTGTAGATTTAATGGAAGCAGACGGCTCAAAATTAAAACATCGTAACGCCTTTAACATAACTGCAATGAGCTTCGAGCCTTCGCAAATTGCAGCGGAGATTAAAAAGCATATTCCAACATTTGAAATGGACTATGACGTAGATCCTACTCGTCAAGCGATTGCAGATAGCTGGCCAAACTCCATTGATTCTTCAGCGGCAGTAGAAGAATGGGGCTTTAAAGCTCAGTATAATTTAGAAAAAATGACAATTGATATGCTAGAAAAATTAAACAGAAAATTAAAAGCAATTTCATAAATAAGACAGAAGTGCAAATCAAAGGGATTTGCACTTTTTTGTTAGAAAAATAAATAATATTGACTGAAAGGAATATTCTAAAAAGAAGGCGTGTAACAATAAAAAAGGGGAATGTGCCTATTCGTCTGTTGGGAAGTTTAATGCAACAAAAAAGTTTATAAAGAAGTTTTAAAATGAAAAATTCGTTACTAATATGCAAATTAATGTTACAGTTAGAAAGAAAATTTAAAAGTGAGTAGGCGAACAACATGATTGAAGTAAAAACATCTCCGCTAAGTGATGGAGAATTCAATAGAGGGGTATTTGCAACATGTGATATTAAAAAAGGGGAGCTATTACACGAAGCACCAGTCATTTCCTATCCAAATGACCAACATCAACATATTGAACAAACCCTCCTCGCTGATTACGCTTTTGAGTATGGAATTAATCATACTGCAATCCTTTTAGGGTATGGAATGTTATTTAATCATTCCTATGAACCGAATGCTATTTACGAAATTAATTTTAACAATCATACTTTTGATTTTTATGCATTTAAAGATATAAAAGCTGGAGAAGAAATTTTAATTAATTATAATGGCGATGTTGATGACAAAGAACCACTGTGGTTTAATCAGGAATAAAATGAATATTGATATAAAAGGATTCTATTTTAGATGACGATTAAAGAAACAACGAAAGATATTTAAACGATATAAGGAGTAAAAAAATGAACAAACGATGGACGATTGATAAAATTAAACAATTTGTTGAAAATAATTCAGATAGTAAGTTACTAACAACGGAATTCCATGGGTTTTCTCAAAAATTATTATTCCAATGTGCCTGTGGTAGTCATTTTGAAAAAACGTTTACGAAATTTAAAAATAATAACCAACGTAAATGTGATGTTTGCCAACCACCAAAAGCATCCCGTTAAATTTATTACGATATAAAACGTGCTGGCTTCTATTAAAGTCGGCACTATTTTTTTATATTTATAAAAAAGAGCCATTGAATATAAAGATTCAATGGCCTTAAAGGATTACTTCATAGCAACTGTTTTTGAAGCTTTCACTAAGTTTTCAATGGTAGTCCAATCATCTTGAACTAGACAGTCAACAATCTTACTACCAACAATTACCCCGCTACAAAATGATCCGAAACTTTTTACGTGATCAGGTGTTGAAATACCAAAGCCTGCTAAAACAGGTGTATCCGTATACGTTTGAATTTTTTTAAAGTGTTCATCCAATTGGGTTGCAAAGGAGGACCGGGCACCAGTAATCCCATTTACAGTGACAGCATAAATGAACCCTTCACTTCTTTTTGTTAAACGTTCAATCCGTTCTGGAGTACTCGTTAAAGATACAAGCTGGACAAGATCAATCGATGCATTCTTTAAAGCAGGCTGAACAATTTCACTTTCCTCGAGGGGCATATCTGGAATAATGACTCCACGAATACCGGCAGCCCGGGCATCTTTAGCAAATTTCTCCGTTCCATAGGCTAGTATAGGATTTAAATAGGTCATAGCTACAAGGGGTACCGTCAATTCACTCGCAAAGGAAGTTAATGTTTCAAGGACAGTGTGTAAAGTGGTCCCATTTGCTAAAGCCCGTTCACCAGCCCGTTCAATCGTAGGTCCATCTGCAACTGGATCTGTAAAGGGAATCCCAACTTCAATTGCTGTAACTCCCAGCTGTTGTAATTTTAAAATCGTCGGTTGTAATTTATTTAAACCACCGTCGCCAGCCATTATATACGGTACAAATGCTTTATGGCCTTGAGCTGTGATAGATAAAATCGTTTTCTTTAACAAACTCATGAAAGGTCACCTCCAAGGGCAGCAGAAATTGTATGAACGTCTTTGTCACCACGACCAGATAGGCAAATGACAAGAATTTCATCGGGTGCCATTGTTTTTGCGAGATTGGCTGCAAAATAGATGGCATGGGCACTTTCCAAGGCGGGAAGGATACCTTCCGTGCGACAAAGTAACTTAACTCCTTCCAACGCCTCATCATCTGTAACGGTACCGTAAGATGCTCGCCCGATTTCGTGAAGGTGACAATGTTCTGGTCCGACCCCAGGATAATCCAGACCGGCAGAGATGGAATGGGCTTCTTGAACAAAGCCGTTGTTATCTTGTAATAAGTACATAAATGCTCCGTGTAAAACACCAGTTTGACCACCTTGAATAGCAGCAGCATGCATCCCTGTTTCAATTCCTTTCCCTGCAGCTTCTACACCATATAAAGCGACATCTTCGTCTTCAACAAATGGATAGAACATGCCGATAGAGTTACTACCACCACCAACACAAGCCACAACAGCGTTAGGTAGACGGTCTTCCAATTCTAATATTTGTTCCCGAGTTTCATCACCAATCACCCGTTGAAAATCACGAACAATTGTAGGAAATGGATGGGGACCCATAGCAGAACCTAAAATATAGTGGGTATCTTCAATGTTTGTTACCCAGTGGCGTAATGCTTCGTTTACCGCATCTTTTAATGTGGCAGAACCTTTATCAACGGCGACTACTTTTGTGCCAAGAAGCTCCATGCGGAAGACGTTTAAAGCTTGCCGTTTAACATCTTCTGCTCCCATGTAAACAATACAGTCTAAATTGAGAAGGGCACAGGCAGTGGCAGTAGCAACACCATGTTGACCAGCACCAGTTTCAGCAACAATTTTATTTTTCCCCATACGTTTCGCAAGAAGTGTTTGCCCAAGGGCATTATTAATTTTATGAGCTCCTGTATGATTTAAATCTTCCCGTTTCAAGTAAATTTTTGCTCCACCACAATATTCGGTTAAACGTTCAGCAAAATAGAGGGGGGTTTGACGCCCTACGTAATTTTTTAAGTAGTAGCGAAGTTCGTCTTGGAAAGATTCGTCGCTTTTGACTTTGTCATAAGCAGCATCCAATTCTTGTAAAGCTGTCATTAATGTTTCAGGTACGAACTGTCCACCAAATCGACCGAATCGACCTTTTAATTCTGTTGTCATTTATATCCGCTCCTTTTTCATTCATTCATCCATCCTATTTATTTCGCTACACTAGTTAATTTCTGTGATGCTGTTTCGATAAATTGTTTAATCAAGTGACTGTCCTTTATCCCTTTTTTTTCAACGCCACTTGAGACATCTACACCAAAAGGATTCACTTGGGCAATAGCATGAAGAACATTTTCACTATTGAGTCCACCAGCTAAAATGACCTTGCTCTTAGGAATGGAAAGTTGGTCTAGTAAAGTCCAATCAAAAATGTGACCGCTCCCTCCAGCATAGTTCGTACCAGGCGCGTCAAATAAATAATAGTCCACTTCATACTGACTAGCCCTTTTTACATCATCCGCATTTTTAATGGAAAATGCTTTGATGGAAGGATAGCCTAACTGTTTAATAAATTGGGCTTCTTCATTTCCATGGTATTGAACATAATCAAGATCAACTAGTTCAACAGCTTCTCGTACTTGTTGGGCGGTTGGATTGACAAAAACACCAACTTTTTTCACATGTGCGGGAATACTTTGAGCTAACTTACGGGCCTGTTCAAAGGATATTTGTCGTTTGCTCTGGGCAAACATAAAACCAATCCATGTGGCACCAGCCTCAACAGCGGCTTTCACATGTTCTTCTTCTTTAAGTCCACAAATTTTTACTTTTGCCATTACTTCACTTCCTTTGCGACAAAGGGGAGGGGAACTTGTAAGGAGGTTAATGCTTCTCCCACATCTCCACTACGCATTAATGATTCACCGACTAAAACACCGTGAGCACCAGCTTTAGCAACCCGGGTTGCATCTTCTGCATTCCAAATGCCACTTTCACTAATAAAGACAATGTCATCATAATCATTTAGTTTATTGGCTAATTTTTCACTCTGGGCAAGATCGACGGTGAAGGTTTTTAAATCCCGATTGTTTACACCAATAATTTTTGGATGTATAGCTAATGCCCGATCAAGTTCCTCTTCGTTGTGTACTTCCACTAAAACGTCTAAACCTAACATGCTGGCGTAAGTGTAAAACGCTTTTAGCTTTTCATCGGAAAGGGCAGCAACAATTAATAAAATGACGGAAGCACCGGCAGCTTTCGCATAATCTATTTGTACTTCATGAATAATAAAATCTTTATTTAAAATAGGAATATCCACATGATTGGCGATATCAACTAAATCTTGAAAGGAGCCTTTGAAAAACTTTTCTTCTGTTAAAACAGAAATGCAAGCAGCTCCTGCCTGTTCATATGTTTTCGCTTGCTCGATTGGGTTTGCCCCTTCAGCGATAAGACCCTTAGATGGAGAAGCCCGCTTCATCTCGGAAATAATTTGAAGCGTTTCTGCTTTTCTTAAATCATTATATAGAGAAGGGCGTGTTTTTCTCTTTACTTCAAATTGTGGTTCATTTTCTAAAAGGGATGAAAGAATGGTTGATTTATGATCTAAAATCGTTTGTAAAATCGTCATTGTACCGCACGCTCCTTTACAATTCCTTGACTATATTCCACAACAGCCTCAAGTTTACGTAATGCTTTTCCAGATAAAATGCTATCCCGTGCAAGTTCGACCCCATCTTTTACCGAGTCAACGGTACCGTGGGCAAACAAACCGAGGGCTGAATTAAAAACGACTACATCAAAATAAACACTTTGTTTCCCTTGCAATAACTCTGTTAAAATAACGGCATTTTCTTCTGGTGTACCACCGCGTAATGCCGTGATGGAAACGGGGGTTAAGCCAAGGGATTGTATGTCGATTGAAAATGGTTTAATTTCTCCCTTTTCTAATAAGGCGAACGTATTATTGGAATCTAACGATGCTTCATCCATCCCTTGTGAACCAGAAACGACAATTGCCCGTTGACGACCTAAAATACGAAGGGCTTCTGCATACTGGCTAACAAATTCAGGACGGTTAATGCCGACGAGCTGCGTTGTTAAATTTGCGGGATTTGTTAAAGGGCCCACCATATTAAAAATCGTTGGTTTTCCAATAGTTCGTCGAATCTCACCTATTCGTTTTAGTTTTGGATGAACGTTTGGCGCATGGAGAAAAGTAATTCCTTCTCGTTGTAATAAATCAATGGAATCTTCTATAGAAAACTCTGTATGAATTCCTAAAGCTTGTAGTACATCAGAACTTCCAGATGCACTAGATATTTTACGATTACCATGTTTCACGACAGATACACCATTTGCGGCTAATACGAAGGCAGACGTAGTACTAATATTGAAGCTTTTTAAACCATCCCCACCTGTACCACAGTTATCAAGATAGTTTCCTTCAGGCAATGGTAAAGGAAGGGCATTCGATTTCATAACAGTCGCAAGGGCTGCTACTTCCTCCGTTGTTTCACCTTTGTTACTTAATGCGATTAAAAGATCTGCAATATCCTCTTTTGGAGTTTCTTCATTAAATATGCATTCAGCAGCTTGAAGCATTTCTTCAAAGGATAAATTGTTCATTTCCTTGACTTGGTTTGTAAATGATTGAATCCCCATTATTTTTCATCCTCCTAAAAATTAAAATTAGCAGGTTAGAGAAATAAAAAAGTCCTCTACAAAAGGAATTCCTTTTGTAGAGGACGATATATACCGCGTTGCCACCTCTGTTGAAGCATAAAAATACTTCCACCTTGGTGTGTTAAGAAGTAAAAAAGCACTTCCAACACTTCCTTGTAACGTAGGAAAGACGTCAACTAACTAACGCTAGTTGCTCTCATAAGGCCCATTCACGAAATGTACGCACTAGTTCACACCAACCACTAGCTCTCTAAAGCGCCTGAAATCGCTACTATTCTTATTCATCAATTTTTTCTCAGCTATTCTCATCTAAACTCTGCTTTGCTCAAACGGTGGTCACGCTCCCGCGACCTACTACCGTATCCGAACAATTAATTAAGTAGAATTGTAGACTTAAATTTAATCCTTGTCAATATTTTCAGAAAAATCGAAGAGGAAAATTGTATGAAAAAAACCGAGAAAGATAATTCTCGGTTTAGACGTTATATTAAATCTTTGAAATTTAATCGTTTATTTAATAGGTACATAATAGGGGCACCTACAGCAAGTACAACGAATTCACCAACGGCACATGTAAACCAAGTCCATAAAAATGGAAGTTTAAGGGCGATGTTTAATTCAAAGGCAATGATGAACATTGTACAAGTAAATAAAAATGTATTAATCATTAAACGTAGCCAAATGTTTTTTACGAACTTACAAATGAAAATAAAAATGGCTAGTGTAATAACCGATTGACCGACGCCAAAAATTAAATCGTAAATGCCGAGGGGGGAAAATAAATTGGCAATAAATACACCAATAATAATCCCAAGCATATAACGAGGGTTAAAGGCAACTAGGTGATTAAACATCTCTGAAACTCTAAATTGGATTTCTGTAAATCCAAAGGGTGCAACTAAAAGGGTAACAGCCATATAAAGAGCCGCAATAATCCCAGTTGTGGCAATAAATTTAACTTTCATATTCATTCTCCTTAGTTTTTTTTCGTGGGAGTTTTCGAACCACGGTGAAAATATCACAAGAAAATATACTATTATATTTTGTTCCATATGTCAAATGAACTATAAAATTTGGAGGACAGGTAGATTAGTTGTCCACAAAATAGGAAAATGTCGAAAACTAGTCACATTTTTTATATTTTTTTAAAATAATGAATTCTTCATAAAAACTATGTACTTTAACGGTTTAAAGCGACAAATTATTTTTCTTGTAGTAGTAATTATGAAAATTGTAAGTAAGAGCCTATTTAATGCTGTTGACTCCCATAGGTTAGCAATGTAATATAATCGTTAAACTTAAAATTTTTAGAATAATTAAATATATTAGAAAATTCATATGTTGAGTGGAATTTGAAAGGGAAGTAGGGGGAGAAAGAATGAAAAAGGGTCCAAAAAAGCGCTCATTGTTATCGTTAGGATTAGTAATACTATTGGCCGCTTGTGGCGGAGGGGAAACAACTACTGATACAAAAGATGGTACAAATGCTGGAACATCAGAAGGGGAGAAAACTTTCAAAGTAGGGATTACGCAAATCGTAGAGCATCCTTCATTAGATGAGGCAACAGAAGGGTTTAAAGCAGCTTTAAAAGAGGCGGGATTAGAAGTCGAATTTGTCGAAGAAAACGCCCAAAACGATCCGAGTATGAATACAACGATTGCGCAAAATTTAGTGAATGACGGTGTTGATTTGATTTTTGCTAACTCTACCCCATCAGCTCAAGCTGTAAAAGGAGCAACATCTGATATCCCGATTATATTTACCTCTGTTACAGATGCAGTAGGTGCAGAATTAATTGACTCAATGGAAAGTCCAGGTGGTAATGTGACGGGTACAGTTGACTTACATCCAGATACGATTGCGAATACAGTAGCTTTCCTTAAGGCTGAACTAGGTGCTAAAAAAGTAGGTACCGTCTATAACACTGGTGAACAAAATTCCGTTGCCCAAGTTGAACAAATGAAAACGTTACTAGAAGAAGCTGGTCTTGAGTTGGTCGAAGCAGCAGTTTCCACTTCAGCAGAAGTAAAACAAGCAACGGAATCATTAGTAGGGAAAGTAGATTCTCTATATATCATTACGGATAATACCGTTGTCTCTGCTTTGGAGTCAGTTATTGACGTAGCGAATTCGAATCAACTTCCAGCTATGGTAGGAGAATTAGATTCGGTTGCCCGTGGTGGTTTAGGTGCTTACGGTTTTGAATATTATGATATCGGCTATGAAGCTGGTGAAATGGCAGTGAAAATCTTAAATGGGGAAGCAACACCATCTGAAATTCCTGCTGCATATCCAGGAAATTTAAAATTATTAATCAATAAATCAACTGCTGAAACTTTAAATCTAGAAATTAAAGATTCTTGGAACGCAGAAATTTACGAATAGATTAAAAGGAAAGATAGGGGATGATTCAATATGTTTACAGCGATGTTTGGTTCAGTTGAGCAAGGAATCATCTATGCAATTATGGCACTCGGAGTGTATTTAACATTCCGAGTGTTAGATTTTCCGGATTTAACCGTGGATGGCAGCTTTGTAACAGGGGCAGCTACAGCAGCGATGATGATTGTACTAGGCTACAACCCAATACTGGCTACATTAGCGGCACTTGTTGCTGGATTTATTGCAGGATGTATGACGGGGCTTTTACACACGAAAGGAAAAATAAATCCACTTCTTTCGGGGATATTAATGATGATTGCTTTGTACTCGATTAATCTCCGCATTATGGGATTATCCGATGAAAATGCAGTCGTAAAGCCAAATATTCCATTGATGAGTTCAGATTCGATATTTTCACAGTTTCAAAGCTTATGGGGAAATATCGGTATTGATCAAGCATTAACGAGTTTCTTAAAAAATACGTTAGGATTTCAAACGGCTCCATCTACTTGGGGGACAATTTTAATTGTTCTCATTCTTACACTAATTATTAAAAGTATAGTAGATTGGTTTTTGAAGACGGAAGTAGGCCTTGCGATTCGTGCAACGGGTGATAACAAAAGAATGATTCGAAGTTTTTCAGCCAATACGGATGGGTTAATCGTACTCGGATTAGGGGTTTCTAATGCTTTAGTAGCCCTGTCAGGAGCTTTAATTGCCCAATATTCGAAATTTGCCGATGCCAATATGGGGATTGGGATGATTGTTATTGGTTTAGCATCTGTTATTATCGGAGAAGCAATCTTTGGAACGAAGACGATTTTCCGTACAACATTAGCAGTAGTAGCAGGGGCTATTATTTATCGAATTATTTATGCAGTAGCTTTACAAATTGACTGGTTAGATACGTCGGATATGAAGCTCATTACAGCTATCATTGTCATTTTAGCTTTAGTCATTCCGCAGCTAGTCGAAAAGCGACGTGAAAAAATAAGAAAAGAAAAAAGGCGAATACAACGTCTCGAACAACAACGAGAACTTACGCAAGGAGGGAACCACCTTGCTTAAATTAGAAGGAATAAATAAAATTTTTAATGAAGGTACACCAGATGAAAAAATTGCTTTAGATAATATTAACCTCCATTTATCTCCAGGTGACTTTGTAACGGTCATCGGAAGTAATGGGGCAGGGAAGTCAACGATGATGAATATGATTTCCGGAGCATTAACCCCTGATTTTGGAGTGGTTACGATTGATGGGAAAGAAGTAACGAAGCTGCCAGAATATAAACGTTCTCAATTTATTGGTCGTGTGTTTCAAGATCCAATGGCCGGTACCGCACCATCGATGACAATCGAAGAAAACTTAGCCATTGCTTATTCACGCAATGCAAAAAGGGGATTACGTAGAGGAGTTAATAGTAAACGTCGAGAGTTCTTTCGTTCTTCTTTAGAGAAGTTAGGGTTAGGCCTTGAGAATCGGTTTAATGCGAAGGTAGGTTTACTATCGGGTGGAGAACGACAAGCGTTATCATTATTAATGGCTACCTTTACGAAGCCTGCCATTTTATTATTGGATGAACATACGGCTGCCCTTGATCCTTCAAGAGCAGAGTTAATTACCCGATTAACGAAGCAACTAGTAGAAGAAGGGAACTTAACAACTTTAATGGTTACCCACAATATGCAACAAGCCATTGATTTAGGAAATCGCCTTATTATGATGGATAAAGGGCAAATTATATTATCGATCGATGAAAGGAAAAAGCAACAATTATCAATTCCAGATTTAATGGCTGAATTTGAAAATATCCGCGGTGAAAAAATGAATTCGGATAGAGCATTGTTAGGTTGAAAAATAGGAAGAAAACGAAGGGGAAATGACGGAAAAATGTCGTTTCTTCTTTTTTATATTCAAAAAGAAACACCCAGCTTTTACTGAGTGTTTCCTTCAAAAATTAAACTAACAATCCGAACAGTTGGCTATCTTTATTAACTTCGGTAAATTCAAAGCCATTCATGCGCATGCGATTGATAAGGCCGTGATAATCGTCTGGACTGCTCACTTCGATTCCGACTAATGCTGGACCGCTTTCTTTATTGTTTTTCTTCGTATATTCAAAGTGGGTAATATCATCATTAGGTCCAAGAACAACCGTTAAAAATTGACGGAGTGCCCCAGCCCGTTGTGGGAAATTGACGATAAAGTAATATAATAAGCCTTCGTATAATAAAGATTTCTCTCGAATTTCCTGCATACGACTAATGTCGTTGTTGCCACCAGTAATGACAACAACAACCGATTTACCTTTAATTTCATCCGCATAAAAATCAAGGGCAGCTACTGGAAGGGCACCGGATGGTTCAGCTACAATGGCGTGTTTATTATATAAGTCTAAAATGGTTGTACTTACTTTTCCTTCTGGGACGAGTACAATGTCATCTAAATATTCATGACAAATCTCATACGTATTGAATCCGACACATTGTACAGCCGTTCCATCGCAAAATTTATCAATTTTATCAAGGGAGATCGGTCCGCCGTTTTCAAAGGCAGCTTTCATACTAGCAGCTCCAGCCGGCTCAACACCAATTACTCGACTGTTTGGTGAAATATTTTTTACGTACGTACCGATACCAGCCATTAAACCACCGCCACCAATTCCTCCGAAAATGAAATCAAGGGGTTCTTCAATGTCGTTCAACACTTCAACAGCCACCGTTCCCTGTCCTGCCATAATATCGACATCATCAAAGGGGTGAATGAAAATCATCTCATGTTCTTCACAATATTCTTTTGCTGCGGAAGCAGAATCATCGAAAGTGTCACCTTCTAAAATAATGTCGATATTATTGCGACCAAACATTCGAACTTGATCAATTTTTTGTTTTGGTGTCGTTAAAGGCATGAAAATTGTGCCTTTAATATTCAGTTGTGCACAAGCAAAGGCAACACCCTGTGCATGGTTTCCTGCACTGGCACAAACAACTCCGCTATTCCGTGCTTTATCTTCAATTTTTTTTATTTTATAGTAGGCACCTCGAAGCTTAAATGATCTTACATGTTGTAAGTCTTCTCGCTTAATATAAATGTTGGCACTATATTTTTCAGATAAATAGTCATTTTTTTGTAGTGGGGTATGTAAAACAACATCCTTTAAATGATGATGGGCAATTAAAATATTTTCCACCGTAATTCCTTTTGATTTAGCAACTTCCATCGTTTTGTAACCTCCGTTTAACTAAAACATTTACTTATTCTAACATAAAAAAGGGGAATTTTTTAAAATTATTTTTAAATTCAAAAAATTTAATAGACGAAAGCGTTTTCCTTTTGACAAAATAAAAAACATTTTTCAATAGAGTTCTAATTTCCATGAAAATAAAAAAAGACTGGCGAATGCCAGTCTTTAAAATTTAAAACAAAATATGTGCAATGACTGCAATAATTGGAATAGAAATAATCGTTCGGATTAAGAAGATAAGGAATAAATCCCAAATTTTCAAAGGAAGTTTCGTACCTAAAATTAATCCTCCGACTTCTGACATGTAAATTAATTGAGTAACAGAAACTGTAGCGATGAAGAATCGAGTTAAATCTGACTCAATACCAGAGCCTAAAACGGATGGTAATAACATATCTGCAAAACCAACGATCATTGTTTGAGCTGCTTGATCGGCAAATGGAATTTGTAATGCGGCTAGAATTGGCTCAAAAGGCATACCTAAAATTTTAAAGAAACTGGTATATTCAGCAAGAACTAAAGCAATTGTACCGAATGCCATAATAACAGGTGTTATAGCAAACCACATTTCTAGTACGTTTTTAAAACCTGCTCCAATTACTTTACCTAGATTTTTATTGCTATCTGCCTTTGATAACGCGTTGTGTAAACCTAATGAAAAAGCGTTAAACCCTTTTGGAACATCTTCCCGTTTATCATCAGGAATAGAGCCATCGATATTCGTATCGGGTTTACGGCTTAATGGGAAAATACGTGGCATAATAAGTGCTAAAATAAGTCCCACTAAAATAACTGATCCATAAAATTGGAGGAAATAATGGTTTAAATCAACCGTTTCTAATACGACAAAACAGAAAGTAATAGATACAACTGAGAACGTTGTTGCAATAGTAGCTGCTTCCCGCGCTGTATAGTTGCCTTCTTCATATTGTTTACTCGTTAAAAGTACACCGATTGTTCCGTCTCCAACCCATGAAGCTAAACAGTCAATAGCTGAGCGACCGGGGATTTTGAATAAAGGACGCATGATTTTTACCATCATGGAACCAAAAAATTCAAGTAAACCAAAGTCTGTTAATAATGGAAGTAATAAGCCGGCAAATAGGAACAGTGAGAACATCATTGTTACTAGACCGCCATCTGGAGTCAGTAAAAGACCAGACGTATTTTCACTAGTAAAAATTTCAGGACCTATTTGGAATAAATACATTGTTGCAAAAATCACTGCTAATATGCGCATAATAGTCCAGAACCAGTTAACACGGAATAAAGAATCGAACAAAGTACGTTGTTCTTTTACTGGAATGAATTGCGCAATGACAGAGCCGATTGCAGCTATAATGAAGACAATCCAAGCAAACCAATGAATAAAGCTTACAACGTTTGCAGAAAGGGCATTTGCTAATAGAGCGATAGGTACCTTTAATCCATCGGCTGTATTAACGGGTGTAATAAATAAGAAAATACCCACTAAGGACAAAAAGATAAAAAGAAACCATGTATATGAAGGAAATTTTTTTGTCATTTGTTTACCTCTTTAAATAGTATGGTGAATATTTATACACTATAAAGTCTTTATATACAGTTGTAAATACGTTTTATAAAAATAAAAATATTGCGAAATTTATAAATGTATGAAAAATGAATATACAGGAAATAAAAGGATTGTAAAATGACTAATTATTTAAGTAAATGACTTTATAGTATTGAATAAAAATAACTTATAATGAATGGAAAAAGGGGCAGGAAATAATTACCTGCCCCTTTATATTATCATAATTAATCTTCAAAATTAAATAGATAAAAACGTTCTTTATCTAACCAATTATCGCCTTCATCTATTCGCTTTTTATAATCTTCAATCATCCATGCTGTTTGAGATGCATGGGCTTGTAAAGTTTTTACTTTATCTTCTTTAACACTAGTTATATCAATTTCAATATTTGGTTCGCCTTTTTCTGCCACTGTATTATTAGCAAAGCCTACTGTGTAAAGGGTAGGTCGCTCTTCTTTCGGCATACGTCTAACGGCTTCCACTACTGCGCGACCTGTTGCTTCATGGTCTGGGTGAACCGCATAGCCAGGTAAGAAAGTGATGATTAATGAAGGGTTTAATTCATCAATTAAATCTTTTACAAGATTAACCATTTTTTCATCATCTTCAAATTCGACTGTTTTATCACGTAATCCCATCATTCGAAGATCTTCGATTCCCATATGTTTACAAGCAGCCTTTAATTCTTCACGGCGAATTTCTGGTAATGATTCCCGTGTGGCGAATGGAGGGTTTCCAAGATTTCGGCCCATTTCACCAAGAGTTAAACATGCATATGTAACTGGGACACCCATATTACGGTAAAGTCTTATTGTTCCTGCAGAAGAAAAGGCTTCATCATCTGGATGGGGAAAGACAACTAAAATTTGACGTTGTGGTTGTAAAGTCATATTAAATCCACTCCTTAATAAGAAAATGGTGTTTCACTAATTTCTAGTGCAACAGCAAGTTTTCCTGTAAAGTCTAATCCAGCCATTAATAAACGACCTTTTTCATCCATTTCATAATGAGTAATACCTTGGGCATAGACCCAACCATGCTCCATTTTTAGTCCTACTCGGTGTGGGGTATCTTCAATGATTTTTGCTAGTTCATATCGGATTTTAGCATTGCGAATGAAAGCCCCTGCATTGAACACTTTTTCATCAAAATGTGTAGCATAAGCTCCATTTGTTGTTTCTAGATGAATATAGACGTCTTTGTTCGCAAAAGAATTAAGCAATTCTTGGAGCTCGTCAATTTGTACTTCCTTCATCTTAATTCTCCTTTCACATCTATTTATTAATAAGTATAGTAAAAAATGTTACTTTATGAAAAGAAAAAGGTTTCTAGATGAAAAAAGGCAGTGTGAAGATGTTCACACTGCTAACTTAATAAAAAATTATATTTCCGTTACTGTTACTTCTGGTGCACCAAGGCGAGGTTTTGCACCGTGGTATACTGGACCAACAAATTCATTTAACTTCCATCCATGTAATATACCAGCTGCTACGAATTCTTTTGCTTCAATAACTGATTCTTTTACAGATAAACCGTTTGCTAGGTTTGCAGTAACACTAGCGGCGAAAGTACAGCCGGCACCATGATTGTAAGTAGTATCTACTTTAGGAGTTTCTAATAAATAGAAAGTTTGTCCATCGTAGAATAAGTCTACTGCTTTGTCACTATTTAATGCTCGTCCGCCTTTAATAACGATGTTTTTTGCACCGAGGGCGTTAATTTTTTGAGCAGCTACTTTCATTTCTTCAATTGTTTTTGGAGTTCCCGTTCCAGCTAGTTGACCAGCTTCGAAAAGATTCGGTGTTGTTACAAGAGCATTTGGTAATAAGTATTGAATCATTGCATCAACTGTACCAGGATTTAATACTTCATCTTCTCCTTTACATACCATAACTGGGTCAATGACTACTTTTTCAACTCCAGAAGCAGAAATTGCTTCACCAGTAGTTTGAATAACTTCTTCTGTAGATAACATGCCTGTTTTTAATGCATCGATGCCAGTAGAAAAGGCAGTTTTTAATTGGGCTTGTAATACATTGATTGGTAATGTGTGAACGCCGTGGCTCCAATTGTTATCAGGATCCATTGTAGCGATTACCGTTACAGCAGCCATTCCGTAAGTATTATGTTCTTCAAAGGCTTTTAAATCCGCTTCTAATCCAGCTCCACCTGAAGCGTCAGAGCCAGCAATTGTTAATGTTTTTTTCAATGCCATCTATCTCATACTCCTTTAATTATGTCATTATATATATGGTTCTAAAGTATAAAGCAACTCTGACTTTATAAAAATAGTCAGATATTATAAAAAGTATAATGTCAGTTTTTTTCATCATGGCTAAATCCCTCATATGGATTCTGTATAAATTTAGTGAACATATTAATCAATCATTGCAACTGCTGAATAGTTCAAGTAGTTTAAAAAGAGAGGTGTTGATTAAATGAATATGTCGATACAAAATGATTGGCAAGAAGTACTCGCAGATGAAATGAATAAACCTTATTACATAAGTTTAAAAAATTTTTTAGATGAACAATATCGTCTATCCACAGTGTATCCACCAAAGGAAGAAGTCATGAGTGCTTTTCAAACAGTTGCCTATAAAGATATAAAAGTTGTTATTTTAGGGCAGGATCCATATCATGGTCCTGGTCAAGCCCATGGAATGTGTTTTTCGGTAAAAAAAGGAGTACCCCATCCTCCAAGCTTACGAAACATATTCCAGGAGTTGCAAAGTGATCTAGGCTACCCTATACCAAAAGATGGATATTTAATAAAATGGGCACACCAAGGTGTTTTTTTATTAAATACAGTGTTAACGGTTCGACAAGGTGAAGCCAATTCCCATAAAGGACAAGGGTGGGAACAATTTACGGATAAGGTTATTGAAAAATTAGCAGAGCGACCAGATCCGATTATTTTCGTGTTATGGGGAAAACCGGCACAAAAGAAGAAAACGATTATTGATAAGAAGGGGAATCATCATTTCCTCATCCAAGCTCCTCATCCAAGCCCGTTAAGTGCCTATAGAGGATTTTTCGGTAGTAAACCATTTTCAAAAATAAACGAAAAGCTTAAGGAGTGGGGGAAACAACCAATTGATTGGCGTTTAGATGAATAAAATCGGATTCGCATTTTATAGAATTTGTTTTGCCTTTCTAGGCTAAGAAGGTGAACAGAAGAAATCGGAAAACTTTTCTCTCGAATCGAATCATGATAAATTGAAATAGAAAGTGAGTTGCTGTAAATGAAAGTGGATTGCTTTAAATGCCGATACTTCCGCGTAACGTGGGATCAGCATAACCCTAGGGGATGTACAGCATATCAATTTAAATCCAAACAATTACCCTCACTTGTTGTGAAGCAATCTTCTGGTTTAGATTGTATGCAATTTACCCCTAAACTAAAAATGGAGGAACGGTAGTCGTATGATTTCTTATCATCAATTGTTAGATGAAATCGAGCAACTTGTAGCAGATGCAAAAGGTGTCCAAGATGAACAACAAATAAGAGAACAATTAAGTGCTATTCGTGCATTATGCAACGTTGCTTTAACAAGAAGTAATAATCAGCAAGCATTACCCAATCAAACGTTAGCAACTAGTTTTTATCAAGTTCATCAGCAAATTAGTGACACTTCATCAAACGTTATTCATCGTTCTTCAATTAATGAACATAAGTTACAAGAAAAAGATGCAAATGGAGATTCGATTTTTGATTTTTAGTTTTTAAAATTGGTTACATAAAAAAGACTGTATTAAAGAGAAGAGGTTTATAAATGAAAGGTTCTATTATATCAGGGGCTATTCATGGTTTTTTAGCAGTAGCATTAGGTGCTTTCGGTGCCCATGCATTAGAAGGAATATTAGATGACTATAGTACAGGTATTTGGGATACGGCGGTTCAATATCAAATGTTTCATGCAGCGGCCATTTTAGTAATTGGTATATTGATGAGTTCCAAGTTATTAGGGTCGGTTAAACAGCTTAAAATGGCAGCTATTTTTATGAATGCAGGAATTATTTTCTTTGCTGGAAGTTTATATGTGCTAGCCCTTTCAGGAATTCGCATTTTAGGAGCGATAACTCCAATAGGTGGCGTATTATTTTTAGCTGGTTGGATTCTTCTCATCGTTTCGGTATCAAAATATAAAAACGTATAATTGTTGGAAGGAGTAGTCCGAGTTTTTTAGGGCTACTCCTTCTTTTTATCTTCAAATTTTTAGAATAAACTAACAATTTATGCTTTTATCCTTTAAAATGATGTTAATGTAAAAGGGAATGAACATACCTTTAAAAAACATATGTATATTAAAATAATGTGTGAAAGGGGCTTAAATGATGAAGCAATTATTTTCGTCATTACATCAATATTATGAAGAGATGATATCGATTCGACGTTATTTACACGAAAATCCGGAATTATCATTTCATGAAGTACATACACCTGCTTTTATAGCAAACTATCATAGAAAATTAGGTTTAGAGGTTCGAGAAAGGGTTGGTGGAAGGGGTGTAGTAGCTACAATCCGTGGCTCAAGACCTGGAAAAACCGTAGCTTTACGGGCCGATTTTGATGCCCTTGCCATTCAAGAAGAAAATGATCTTCCTTATAAATCGAAGGTAGATGGCGTTATGCATGCTTGTGGTCACGATGGACATACTGCTACACTTTTAGTACTTGCAAAAGTGTTAACTGAAATGAGAGATCAACTTCAAGGTAACGTCGTATTGATTCATCAATTTGCAGAAGAAGTAGCGCCTGGTGGGGCAAAGCCAATGATTGATGATGGATGCTTAGAAGGAGTCGATATCATTTTTGGTACCCATTTATGGGCACCGACACCATTAGGGGATATATTAGTGCGTAATGGTGCGATTATGGCAGCTGCTGATCGATTTGAAATAACGATTCAAGGTAAAGGTGGTCACGGAGCTGAACCTCATCATTCAGTTGATGCGATTGTAATCGCGTCCCAGTTTGTCACACAGCTGCAAAACATTGTATCCCGTAGGTTAGATCCTTTAAAATCTGCAGTTATTTCTGTAGGTCATTTTGAAGCCATCAATCCTTTCAATGTCATTGCGGATAAAGTTGAACTGAAGGGTACTGTTCGTACTTTTGATAAAGAGGTTCAAGGATTAATAGAAAAAGAGATTGAACTTCTTCTTAAGTCGGTATGTGAAGGATCCCATGCTACTTATGAATATTCGTTTAAGAGAGGGTATCCGCCAGTTGTCAATCATAAAAAGGCAACTCAATTTATTGCTGATATTGCTTGCAACGTTCCTGAAGTAAAAAATGTGATCGAATGTCCTCCTTTTATGATTGGTGAAGATTTTTCTTATTATTTAGAAAGGGTTCCTGGTACGTTTTTCATTACAGGAGCAAAGAATCCGAATTGGGAAGTTGCTTATCCTCATCATCATGCGCGCTTTAATTTTGATGAAAGGGCGATGTTAGTAGCAGCTAAAACATTAGGGATGGCTACATTAAACTATTTAAACACTAGTAAATAAACGAAAAAAACATCCACTTCGAACCAATAATGGCCCTGAGGTGGATGTTTTTTTGTTTTATCGATCTGTTACACCTGGTGTTTGGTTGAAATAAGCAACTTCTTCATCAAATTCTGCATAGTCGAAATAAATCATTGGGAATAAATAACGATGGTTTGTTTGCAATTCACGAATAATCGCATGGTCGCGCCCAGCTGCCTCAACTACACCTCGAACTGATACAGTATTTCCATTACCACCGCCTGTAGCTGTAGGAACAGTAAAATGGAAAGTAGCAGGCTTTCCTCTGTTTAATCTTAAAATGTTTTCAATATAAGATTCTTCGCCTCTCATTCCAGCTCCTGTTGTACCTGTTTGTGGCAAAGTTGTTCCACTTGGAACGGAAACAGGTGGAGGTGTTTGAGTTTGAGGGAAATATTGTTGACCTGTTTGTGGATAAAATTGTTGCTGTCCGAATTGAGATTGAGGGAAACCTTGTTGTTGTCTTTGACCACTTGGACTCCAATAATAAACCAACCAAAAACATCCTTTCATTTAAAATATTTAAGTACTCATTAACTTAGATATTCGCCTGGGCAGGAAGGAAAGAGAACGATAAAAAGTCCATAATAGTGTCTACTAGGCAGGCAAAATTTTGTTATGAATCTTTTCAACTCTAGGGGCAACTATCCCTACAATATGTTTCTCTCCAAAAAACCAGACCGTCTACACTGACCCTATTCACACGATACTTCCGACAATAGCATTTCTAAATTTCTGTCTCCTTTTTGCCACAGGAGTTTCATAGGCTAAGCAGGGGAATTGGGCTTCAGTAGATAGTTTTACGCCGTTTTTCCAAAGCTCCCTATATTAATGTATGCTTTTACTACCATTTAAGAATAAATAAATGATAAAAAAATGCCTATGACATTAATTTATGATTGGAGTACTAATTGGTTCGTAAAAATTGAATGAAACGATTAAATGATTAATAAAATAGTACAAAGGAAGAGTTTCGATAAAAGATTGAATTTGAATAAATCCGGGAATAATAAATGATGACGTAGTGAAATTATGTGAAGATAAAGGAGCTCAACCTATGCAGATTGGTATTTGGGTTGGAATTGTCATCAGTGCGATTATTTCATTTCTAGTCGCATTTTTTTACGAACAACCATTGCATTGGTATTTGTTTGTATTAATTTTATTTATCGGATTTTTAATTAATACAATTATTCTTATTTTGAAGACAAAGGAAGATGAAAAAAACGAGACGTAATGTCGAAGGAATTCGACCACGTCTCGTTTTTTATGATTGAAAAGTATACGCTTACTAATTACTTGTTAACTGTTAAAAATTGAACTAATTTATCGTTATCTAACAAGTTGCCGACTAAGAATTCACCAAATTCTCCATAACGTGCTGATACTTCATCGAAACGCATTTCGTAAACGATCTTTTTAAATTGAAGCATGTCATCAGAGAATAAAGTGACACCCCATTCGTGGTCATCTAAACCAACTGAACCAGTAATGTATTGTTTAACTTTTCCTGCATAGCTACGGCCAATTAAACCGTGGGAACGCATTAATTCACGACGTTCTTCCATGTTTAGCATATACCAGTTATCATTACCCTCACGACGTTTGTCCATTGGGTAGAAGCAAACATACTTAGTACGTGGAAGCTCAGGGTATAAACGGGCACGAACATGTGGATTTTGATAAGGATCTTCGTCAGAATCCTTAGCTAAATAGTTAGAAAGTTCCACTACAGAAACATAAGAATAAGTTGGAATCGTAAAATCAGCGATTGCTAATTTATTAAATTCTGCTTCCAATTCTTGAAGTTCTTCAGGTGTTTCGCGAAGAATCATTAACATAAAATCTGCTTTTTGCCCGATAATTGAATAAAATGCATGGGAGCCAGTTTTTGCTACATGGGCTTCGTTTAGTTTTTCTAAATATTGTACAAATTCATCTACTGCTTTTGTACGTTCTTCTGCAGAAACTAATTTCCAAGATGCCCAATCAATCGCACGAAAATCATGTAGGCAATACCAGCCATCTAATGTAATTGCTGCTTCGTTCATTAGTAAACACTCCTTAATTGATAATCATTCACAATTATCTTAGCATAAATTTAAAATAATTCCTTGTTAGAAGAAAGGGATTTTGTTGGATGTCACCAATTCGTCATTAGTATAAACAATCAGACACGTTCAAAAGACGTTTAAATCATTCATCTTTCTTATTAATGAAATAAAAACAAGAAGAAAACATTGATTAAGAGATGTTTTCATGTATGCTTAATTTACAGTAAATTGTTTTTCTTAAGGAGTAATTGAATATGCATCCGTTATTACAACAACAAACATGGCGGTTTATAGACCAGTCTCTTATAATGAAAAATCGAACACCCCTCGAATCCTTTGCGATGGATGATACCCTTTGTCAACTTGTAGGACAATTACAATCAAGTCCAACAGTTCGTACATGGGTTCATGATCAGACAGTTGTTCTTGGTATTCAAGATCATCGATTACCATTCATTCAAGAAGGTATTCAATTATTAAATAATAATGGATATCGAGCAATTGTCCGCAACTCTGGTGGTCTTGCAGTTTTATTAGATAGTGGAGTATTAAACATTTCTATTATTATGTCAGAACAGGCTGGAACAATCCATATTAATTCTGGATATGACATGATGGTAGACTTCATCAAATTACTATTTCCTGAAGCCGCTGAAAAAATAGAAGCTTATGAAATTATCGGTTCTTACTGTCCAGGATCCTATGATTTAAGTATAGATGGAAAGAAATTTGCAGGTATTTCCCAACGTCGATTAAGACAAGGAGTTGCTGTGCAAATTTATTTATGTATCGAAGGTAGTGGCAGTAATCGGGCAAAATTGATTAAAGATTTTTATGATATCAGTTTAAAAAGGGAAAAAACAAAATTTGCTTATCCAACGATACAACCAGAAGTAATGGCTAGTTTAAGTGAATTATTAAATAAAAGAATCACAGTTCAAGATACGGTTTTCCGTATTCAAAATGTGTTGCAGCAACTAAGCAATGAAACTCACTTATCCTCTTTAAATGAAGAAGAAATGGAACTATATTCCTTTTATTTGAAACGAGTTTTTGAACGGAATGAAAAAATGTTAAATAAAAAATAAAAAAACGTGGATGCGCCGTTAATTTGGCACGTCCACATTTTCTTTTTCACTACTACTATTTGAATAGTTTGCAACTAAATTTCCGTTTTTCTCCATTTTAAATACTGGAGCAACACGTGGTTCATCTTCTTCTAGTGTTACTAATCTACGAGCGCGATTCATGATTTGAACGAATTGCTCGTAATCTTCACGAATTTCTTTATTCTCTTGTTCTAGTCGTTTTAATTGATTTTCTAATTCTTTAATTTTTTCGGTTGCTGTATTGGCAATATGACGCCATTTAGTAGCTTCATTGTCATTCCCAGTTTGATGCTGTAAACGCAATAAATAGGCAATGACAATATCGAGATTTAATGCGGATAACGGAATTGATTTTACTTCTTCGCTATTTTGAGAATTTGGTAGTAAATAAACACCTTGTGAACGGCGTCTACCATTCATTCCTAATACTCGCATTCTCTCTTTTCTTTCTTTTTTTGCTTCAGCAAGTTCTTTTTCATATAGACGACGAACGACAGCATTCCAACGGAAACCACATGCAGCTGCTGTTCGATTTAATGCATCACCTGCTTCCTCGAAGGCGTTTAATTGTGTACTACCTTCTTTTACATGTCGTAATACTGCTTCAGCTAATAGTTCATCATTTTCTTTTAGCCAAGCATCCTGTCTAACTTTCACCATTTTTTTAACCTCCTGTAAAGTTCATAGTTTTGTTAGTTCAAAACTTATCGTGTCCAAGATGTTCCAATTTTATTCAATTATTTTTATATTTATAGGAAATAATATGTATTGGCCTATCGAACAATAGGATTTTGAAGGTAGAGTTTGGCTAGAATGGGGAAAAAAGATTTTGATAGCCAATGGTATTTTAAGACCTTTGACTGATATGTAAAGTTTTGACTTGAACAGGTATGATTTGTTAGGCTAAAATATCTGTTAGATTATTTTTTTCGAAAAACGAATAGTGTAAGTATATAAAACATACAAAAAGAAAGGGTTGTAGACAAGATGGCAAACGAATTTCGTGTTTGCGATGAATGTCAGGCCGTTAATTTAAAAACGTTAATTCCTAAATTAAAAGATATTGATCCAGATGCAACGATTGAAATTGGCTGTCATTCATATTGTGGTCCTGGTCGAAAAAAAACCTTTACTTTTGTAAATGGTAGACCGGTTGCAGCACTTACTGAAGAAGAATTGATGGAAAAAGTGAAAGCAAAACTTAAATGAGCATAATAGGGTGCTATCTTCTAACGAATAGAAGATAGCTTTTTTACTATTTACGAGTCATTTTAACAGGAGTTTGATGTATTTCCTTCAAAACTCACATATAATAGTATTAACAAAACTGGGAGTGAGGTGCGGTCTATGGAAAATTATGCAAATGCTAAATTGCTAGAAGAAAAAGTATTCAAAGATCCTGTGCACCGTTACGTTCATGTACGTGATCAGGTTATTTGGGATTTAATCGGTACAAAGGAATTTCAAAGGTTGCGTAGAATACGACAATTAGGAACGACCTATTTAGTGTTCCATGGAGCTGAGCATAGTCGTTTTAATCATTCCCTTGGAGTTTACGAAATTGTACGGCGTATTACGGATGATATATTCCGTGGACGACCTGAATGGGATGAAGGGGAACGATTACTCATTCTTTGTGCGGCATTATTGCATGATTTAGGACATGGGCCGTTTTCTCATGCTTTTGAAAATGTATTCCAGACAGATCATGAATATTTCACAAGACAAATTTTACTTGGAGAAACAGAGGTAAATGGCGTACTAAAAAGAGTTTCAGAACAATTCCCTGAAATGGTCGCCCAAGTAATCGAGAAAAAGTATCCAAATGAACTTGTAGTGAGTCTAATTTCTAGTCAAATCGATGCGGACCGGATGGATTATTTACAGCGGGATGCTTATTATACAGGTGTAAGTTATGGTCATTTTGATATGGAACGTATTTTAAGGGTGATGAGACCACGGAATGGACAAGTTTTAATTAAATCGAGTGGGATGCATGCAGTGGAAGATTATATTATGTCTCGTTATCAAATGTATCTACAAGTCTATTTCCATCCAGTTTCAAGAAGTGCAGAAGTTTTATTGAATAATATATTAAAAAGAGTGAAGCAATTAAATGAGGAAAACTATCCTTTTATAGTAGAGCCAGTTCATTTTAAAGCATTTTTCGAGAATAATATAAACTTAGACGATTATTTAGCATTAGATGAATATATTTTATTAACCTACTTCCAATATTGGACAAAGGAACAAGATTCGATTTTAAGCGATTTGTGCACTCGTTTTATGAATCGTAAACTGTTGGGATATGTTAATTTAAATCCAGAGGAAGAACCTGAACGTTTTCGTCGTTTGAAAGAGCTACTAGAGGCGGCAGGAGTTAATACAGAGTATTATTTTTACCATGACTGTACATCAGATTTACCTTATGATTTCTATCGTCCAGGTAAAGAAACTACAAGACTTCCAATTTTCTTATTGATGCCTAATGGTGAGATTCGTGAGTTATCTCAAGAGTCTTTAATCGTGGATTCAATTGCTGGTCGTATTAAAACGGATCATAAAGTGTACTATCCAAAAGAAATTTTACAGAACCCATCGGTTGATTCGGAGCTTAAAAAAGAGTTGCAGAAAGTGTTATTTAGTTAAAAATGAAAAGCATCTTAAAGTTGAGGTTCCTAATGACTTTAAGATGCTTTTTGTTCGTTTATTTTATTTATCAATAGCTCTTACGCCACCAGTAGCGTAGTGGTTTTTAGACATTTCTTCAAGCACGATTGTGACAGCTTCTGGTTTCGCGTTTACTGTTTCAACAATAGCTTCCGTTACTTTTTCTACTAAAGCTTTTTTTTGTTCGTCAGTACGACCTTCTAATAATTTTACAGTTACAATTGGCATATTACATCCTCCCAAGTGGATAAAAGTAGTGTATATTCATTATAATAGGCTTATACGGAGGGATTTACAATGGCAAATGGAGAAACACCAAAGCAAAAATTAGGCTTTACAATTATTAAAAATGATCCAACAGACGGTCATAAAGGGTTTGGTATCGGATCGTTGTCTTTAGAAAATGTATCGCCAGTGATTATTGATATAGAAGAAAAACAAGCATTTATTGATATTGGTGCGATGCATGCGAAGAGCGATGTAGAGCGTGGTATTAAATTCACAACGAATCGTGAGGACTCTGCTGGCGGTAAACCTTATTGGTTAGTTTGGGTAACGATTGATTTTAGAGAAGTTGGCCCTTATTTTGCAGGAGTAACTGCCTGTGAAATGGTTGTAAACCGTGAAAAAAGACGAGGTTATAAAATATTAGCTGATCACGTAAATAAAATGGATAAATCGATGAAACGTAAAATTATTGTGGATCATATGGATGATGAATCGAAAAAAGTTCTTGCTGAATTTTTAAAGTCCCATAACATTGAAATGTGGGAAAATAGTGAAGAACAACTTCGAAAGGATTTAACGGTTTAAGAATAATTTTATATAGTATATTTTTTTGAGAAAATATTTCAGAATTAAAACGAATCATTTAAAATGTCAATACTTTTTTGAAATACGC
The DNA here is from genome assembly GCF_003711845.1 of Lysinibacillus halotolerans. Taxonomy (GTDB): domain Bacteria; phylum Bacillota; class Bacilli; order Bacillales_A; family Planococcaceae; genus Ureibacillus; species Ureibacillus halotolerans. The sequence goes on along the minus strand of NZ_RHLQ01000027.1, from coordinate 5,946 downwards.
CATAAAAGAATTTGAACAATTTGTGAAAAATAGTTTTCTGTTTTAATCCGTTATTGAAAGTAAGTTTGAAAAAAAGTACACTGAAACTAAGCTTGCAATAGTAAGCTAGGACACTTGGCAACCCGATTTGCTTGAGACTTATGCGGCATTTGTACAATCCCAAGCCGAATGCCCCATGAATCTCAAGCTTTCGATTTGCCAAAAAAAAAGCTCTCTCTTAGTGTCGGAAATCATTCCGAATAAGAGAGAGCTTTTTTGTTGAATATAATATTTTAGTTAAAGAAATCTTTAAATGCTTCGAATGGGAATAGATCTAAAAAGTTATTCCAAGAATCATCATCAAAGAAATCCGACGATGAACATTTTTCCGTTGGCACATCTTCTTTCTTTAAGTAGACCATTCTTTGTTTTGGACAAGCATCCGTTGCTAATTTCCCAGTCTCAATATCAATGAGAACTCCTTCTACACCTTCTGGCGCTTCGAAATTTTCATTTTGTTTATCTTTATTGATTGTTTCCATAAAGTCTATCCAAACTTGCTTCGAAGCAGCCATATCTTGTTGGACAGAAAGGGTTTTTCCTTGATCGTACCCATTCCATACACCTGCAGTATAACTTGGTGTATAACCGACTAACCATTGATCGCTGACAGTTGTACCTGATTTTGCTGCGTAAGTATGTGTCATACGCGGCCGTAAAGAAACACCGGTAGCTGGAGAGTAGTCACTATAAACAGGATCAAAAATCCCTGTCATCATATCGGTTAATAAATAAGCATCCTCTTCGGAAATGACTTGTTCCGCTTTTGGTTTTTTATATTTATAAACCGTTTCACCTTTTGAATTTTTAATTTCTAAGATCGTTGTAGGCTTCGTTTGTTTACCTTGATTTGCAATCGTGTTATAGGCATTTGTTAAATCATATAGAGATGTTTCAATCGTTCCAAGGGCAATGGATGGATTGTTAGCATTGGAATAGTTTAAATTGAAACGTTTTAACATATCCTCGTACTTTTCATAGCCAATTTTCTCTAATGTTTTAACAGCGTAAATATTATCAGAAATAGCAATAGCTTGGGCTAACGTCATTTCACCATCTGCAAATTCACCATTAACATTTTGCGGTTTATAAGTTGCCCGACCATTATCATAAGTGAAAACCGTCTCTCCTACATCTAAAAAGGTTAAAGGAGTAAATCCATTTTCTAATGCAGCTGCATATAAAATTGGTTTAATGGAAGAACCAGGCTGACGTACTGCTTGAGTAACTCGATTAAAGGAACTTTCTTCATAATTTCTTCCACCTACTAAAGCAGTAACGTGTCCTGTCTCAACATCCATGCTGACAAAACCAACTTGTAAATCACTGTCAGGCATGTTGTCGGCGATTGCTTCTTCAGCAGCCTTTTGGTGGGCTTGATTCAACGTTGTTTTAATAGTCCAACCGCCTTCAACGATGTTGAGATTTTCTTTTTCTAATATTTCACTAGCTTCTTGCCAAACCGTATCCAAAAAGTAAGGAGCGACAGAATTAGAAGCAGTCCATTGATCATTTTTTAAGACAATTTCCTCTGAATTTGCCCGTTTTCTTTCATCCGCTGTAATGTATTGTTGATCTTCCATTAATTTTAAAATGATTTGTTGGCGATCCATCGCTTTTTCATAATCATTAATTGGGGAGTAAATGCTTGGTCCTTTAGGAATACCTGCTAATAAAGAAGCTTCAGCTAAAGTTAATTCACTTGCAGATTTTCCAAAATAATATTTGCTGGCTGCTTCTATGCCATACATACCGTGGCCATAGTTTACGGTATTTAAATAGCCCTCTAAAATTTCATCTTTGTCATAGAAAATTTCTAATCTATATGCATAAAGAGCTTCTTGTAGTTTTCTTGTCCATGTCTTATCGAGGGTTAAATATAAATTACGGGCCAATTGCATTGTAAGGGTACTAGCACCTTCTGCCATACTTTGGGTCTTTAAATCTTTTAGTAACGCACTAGCAATTCGAGAATAATCAAACCCGTTATGTTCATAAAAATCTTTATCTTCAACTGCTATGGTCGCATCGATTAAATAGGGTGAAATTTCATCTAATTCAACCCAATAGCGTCTTTCAGCAGTTAAATAGTCTCCAATTTTGTTACCATTACTATCTAAAAACACGGATGTTTTAGGAACGGTTAGTGGGGGAGCACCAGCGATTTGAGCATAAATTCGTAATGTAAGCAGAGATATACCTACCGCACATATGAGCGCTACAATAGAAAAAGCAGAATACTTCACCCATTTTTGACGTTTTAACTTTCGTCTATAGCTTTGTCTTTTCATCCGTATTTCACCTCAAATCTTTTAGCTAAAGTTAGTATGGACGTGATTATTTACCTTTAATCGAATTTATACATAAAAAAACTGTTGCAAGTTATCGAAAAACATCTATACTTTTTTTCTGTATGTAAAAATTATACGAAAAAAGTCGAATAAAGTTTCGAACAGTACGTTAATCGGAATTTTCTGGTAGTTTTTAAAAATCAAAACTTCGTTTAATGAAGGTAATTTATAGTAAAAATGATTTAATAGGAAGCTAGAGTTAACATTAGTAAACAAAATATGATAAATTCAATTTTGTCATTGAAAATAACTATATGAAGGTGATTATAAATGAGATTTGATGAAACATATTCAGGAAATGTATTTATTAAAAGTCATCCAAATTATGAAGAGTCGAAAGCAGTCCTTTATGGAATGCCAATGGACTGGACTGTAAGTTATCGTCCAGGTTCGCGTTTTGGTCCGGCTCGTATTCGAGAAGTATCTATTGGATTAGAGGAGTATAGTTTATATTTAGATCGAGAGTTAGATGAAGTAAAATTCTTCGATGCTGGGGACATTCCTTTACCATTCGGAAATGCTGAAAAATCTTTAAAAGAAATTAAAGATTTCGTAAGAAAAGTGTTAGCTGATGGAAAAGTTCCAATCGGTATGGGAGGGGAACATTTAGTATCTCTACCGGTTATGGAAGCTGTTTATGAAAAATATAACGATTTAGCAATTATTCATTTTGATGCCCATACGGATCTTCGTACTGATTATGAAGGGGAGCCTTATTCCCATGCGACACCTATTCGAAAAATCGCAGAACAAATTGGTCCGAAAAATGTTTATTCCTTTGGAATTCGCTCAGGTTTAAAAGAAGAGTTTGAGTGGGCAAAAGAAAATGGTATGCACATTTCTAAATTTGAAGTGTTAGAGCCATTAAAAGAAGTGTTACCTACTTTAGCTGGACGCAACGTATATGTAACGATTGATATTGATGTTTTAGATCCGGCCCACGCACCAGGTACTGGAACGGTGGATTGTGGTGGTATAACATCAAAAGAATTGTTAGCTTCCATTCATGCAATTGCTGGTAGTGAAGTTAATGTAGTTGGTTGTGATTTAGTTGAAGTGGCACCAATTTACGATTCATCAGAAATGACTGCTAACACTGCTTCGAAGCTATTGCGGGAAATGATTTTAGGTTGGATAAAGTAAGGAATAATTAGGAAATGCTAATTATGAAGAGGGCATGGGGGACGATTACGTTTTCCATGCTTTTTTCCATATTCACGAGTTTCATCTTGATAAAAATCATTAATTCATCCTATAATAAAAAGGTTATCTATATAAGTAAATGAAAGCCCGAGGAGCTGACCTCAGAAATGAGTGTAGTAGAAACAGATGTTAAAATTAAACTAAATTCCACTATTATACCGACAGATGGAGAGTCTGAAAAATATGAAATGTGGTTAAGTGGAACTTTTATAAAAAAATCAGGTAAGACCTATTTACGTTATGTGGAAGAATTGGAAGAAAAAAAGATTCGTACAACGGTTAAACTTGGCGATAAGCAAGCTCTTATTTTACGTAGTGGTGGAGTAAAAATGAGACTACCCTTTAATGCTAGTCAAGATGAAAGAGGCCATTATGATACCCAATTTGGGACATTACCTATCATTACTAGAACCCATCAATTGGCCCATGAATATCATGAAGAAAGTTTAATTAGTGGAACATTTAATGTTCAATATGATCTCATCATTAGCGGGCAATCCGTTGGAAAATATACGTTGGAAATTCAATATTCGGAGGGACAAAAATGAATGCAGTAGAACAATTGCAACAGTCAATTAAAGAAGTTTTAAAAGTAGCTGTGGAAAAATCAGGCTTAGTTGAAGAAGGGGCACAATATGCTATTCATCTTGAGACGCCTAAAGATAAGGCAAATGGTGATTTTGCCACTAACTTAGCGATGCAATTAACAAAATTAGCAAAAAAACCACCTCGCGCTATTGCTGAAGCGATTTTAGAAAACCTTGTAACAGAAGGTACAGACATTGAAAAGGTGGAAATTGCTGGACCAGGGTTTATCAACATTACAGTTCGTAAAGATTTTCTTGCAGATGTAGTAAAAGCCGTAAAAGAGCAAGGGGAAAATTACGGTCGCACTACCACTGGAAACGGACAAAAAATTCAAGTAGAGTTTGTATCTGCTAACCCAACAGGAGATCTTCATTTAGGTCATGCCCGCGGAGCAGCATTTGGTGACTCATTATGTAATGTGTTAGATTTTGCAGGCTACGATGTTTCCCGTGAGTACTATATTAATGATGCAGGGAATCAAATTAACAACTTGGCCTATTCTTTAGAAGCTCGCTATAAACAAGCGTTAGGCATGGATGCTCAAATGCCAGAAGATGGTTACCATGGCCAAGATATTATTGATATTGCAGGTAAATTAGTAAATGAATTCGGTCGTACTATTTTAGATAAATCCGATGAAGAACGTTTTGAATTTTTCCGTGAGCACGGCTTAAAACTAGAATTAGATAAATTAAAAAATGATTTAGCAAACTTCCGTGTAAACTTTGACGTTTGGTATTCTGAAACTTCTTTATACAAAAATGGCAAAATCGATGTGGCATTAAATAAATTAAAAGAAAACGGCCATGTATTTGAAGAAGAAGGGGCTACTTGGTTCCGTTCTACAACATTCGGAGATGATAAAGACCGTGTTTTAATTAAATCAGATGGTTCTTATACTTATTTAACGCCGGATATTGCTTATCATGAAGATAAAATTCAACGTGGTTTCGAAAAATTAATAAACATTTGGGGTGCTGATCATCATGGTTATATCCCACGTATGAAAGCAGCTATTCAAGCCCTTGGATATGACCGTGAGAAATTAGAAGTTGAAGTTATTCAAATGGTTCAACTTTATAAAAATGGCGAAAAATATAAAATGAGTAAACGTACAGGTAACGCAGTAACGATGCGTGAATTAGTTGAAGAAGTAGGAATCGATGCAGTACGTTACTACTTTGTAAAAACTGCCTGCGATTCCCATATGGACTTTGACTTAGATTTAGCTGTTTCCCAATCAAATGAAAATCCAGTTTACTATGCTCAATATGCCCATGCTCGAATTTGTTCGATTCTTCGTTCTGCACAAGAACAAGGATTTGCTGCATCATTGGATTACTTAAACTTATTAACTGCTGAAAAAGAAGAAGAGGTATTGAAAAAAGTTGGGTCATTCCCACAAATCGTAGCAGAGGCTGCGAAACATCGTACTCCTCACCGTATTGCAAACTTTATACAAGATTTAGCGGCTTCATTCCACAGCTTCTATAATGCGGAAAAAGTTCTAAATCCAGATAATAAAGAATTAACAGAAGCACGTCTTTCTTTAATTAACACTGTTCGTGTAACATTGGCTAATGCATTAAAATTAATTGGTGTAGCCGCTCCTGAAAAAATGTAAAATCATTAACCAGTCTCAAAATGATATGCCCCGTAAAAGTTAGACACCAATCTAACTTTTACGGGGTGTTTTTTATGACTAAAATTACAAAAGATGAAAAAATACGAATATTATTACGTTATGTAAATGGACAAGAAAGTG
>NZ_RHLQ01000026.1 GCF_003711845.1 Lysinibacillus halotolerans | reverse complement strand
AACGAGATTAAAGAACAAATACGGTTGACGGTCAATTAAAAAAGCCCCTTTAGGGGCAGTTAGTAAGGAGCCCTTATAGGGCGTTACTAAAACCGCCTGTTTTACAGGCGGATATTTATTTATATGCCATTAAAATTTGTTTTGAAATTCTATAGCTTATTTCAAACTGTAAGCATGAAATAAATTGAACTAAGATAAAATAAGCATATGAAGAAATTAATCGTTTTCCTAACTATTATGATCACATTCAGTTCTTTAATAGTTGTGTTGGCAAACTCACAAGATGAAATTTTGATAATTGCTCATCGTGGGGCTAATGATGTTGCTCCTGAACATTCTGAAACAGCTTATAAAGTGGCTATAGAAAGGCAAGCTGATTATATTGAAATCGATTTAAGGATGACAAAAGATGGCCATTTAATAGCATTACATGATCACTCTGTTGATAGAACGACGAATGGGACGGGAGACGTATCGGAAAAGACATTAGAGGAGATAAAAAAATTAAGCTTAAAAAATGAGGAAAAAATTTTAACTTTGGAAGAAATCTTCTCTAACTTCGGAAATAGTACGAACTATTATATTGAGACGAGACTAGTCAATTACAAGCCGAAGATGGAAGAACCACTCATCCATTTAATAAATCAATATGGGTTACAACAACAAGTGATGATTGGTTCCTTTTCTGAAAAAAGCCTTTTAAAAATAAGAGAGTTAAATCGAAATATTCCCCTTGTGTATACGGTATTAAATGATAATGTAACATATTTGGACGTTAGTCGTATTAAGCAATACGCCATGGCTATCGCACCTAACGCAAATCAAATTAATAAAGAATTTGTTGAACGAATGCATTCGGAAGGATTAAAAGTATATATATGGTTTTTCCATGATAACGAGCAAGATTTAATGATGGATATTTTATTATATAATGTGGATGGTGTCTTTACGGATTTCATAAACGATACGAAAGAAATGATCAAAATAATGGAGAATTATGGAACATAATGATGAAAAACTAAATGAAGTTTTTGGAAAGGGAGTCTCATATACGATTTATGAGACTTTTTTTATTGTTTTTTGGTATACATTGAAGGGGATTTTCATAAGGAAGAATAAGGAATATTTTTGTGGGAAATACTATACAAATAGTGAATTTATTATTCTTCCATATTTATTAAATAAAAAATTTACTTTTGGATGTTTAACTCAGTATTAAATTGGGTAAAAAGAACGGGGGATTCTTAATTTTATTTTGATAAGATAGGGAATTTTTGCTTAGAACTTTTTACACATTAATAACAAATAATTATTTATAAAAATTGAAAATTAATATTTTATAAATATCAATTAAATAAAAATGATAGTTATTGCCCATTTTATTACCAAATGAAGTATGGAATAATTTGTTATAAATATATATTAAGAATATTTTGTAAAATTAAAAAAAGGAAGTCATAAATAGAACTTCCAATTAATAGAATAGATATGAATGAATTGCGTGCTAGAGAGTATTTTTCCAAATGGAAGGGATTGGTGTATGCAAAATGGTGAAAACTGTTAGACCTATCTTTAGGAAATTGTTTAAAACCGTTAATGATCCTGTGCTTATTTTAAATACTTCTTGTCAAATTGAATCAATTAATGACTTTGCAGCGCAACTGTTAAATATAGATCCGGCAAGCAGACAGGAATTACAATTGGACGAGTTATCAAAGGCTCGTTGGAATGATTTTGTGTCGAAAATTCAAAACGAATTAGGTGGCTTTTGTAATTTAAATGTAAAAATAGGCGAAAATCGTTATAAAGAAATTCGCTTGATTGGATATTTTCATAAAGAAAAAAATCTTGTCTTTGCCAGAATTGCTTTAATGACAGAAAAAAGAAGTCTTTTGAATCAAAAAAGTAACCTTGATATTTATTCAATGTTTAATGATATTTCCCATGGTATTATTTTATCTGATAAAAATGGATATATATTAGATGCAAATGATATGGCACTTGAATACTTCCAATGCGGAAAAAATCATCTTATTAATAAGCAGCATGAAATGATTTTTGAGAAATTAGAAGACTATGAATATAGTAAATTACAATACTTCGCTAATCTTCTTAATACTGGACGAGCATCCGTCCATGTTTCAGGAATGAATAAACATGGAGAAGAAATTTTTTTAAAACTTGATAGTAAATTTAATTACAAAATGAATATGATCGTTACGACAATGACAGATGAAACAGAAATCATGTTACTGAAGCAACAAGTGGAACAGCAGGAAACTCTAGACAGTATTGGACAAATGGCTGCTAGTATTGCCCATGAAATTCGTAATCCCCTAACTTCATTAAAAGGATTTCTCGAATTAATTAAAATAAACTCTTCCGGTGATAATTTAAATTATTTAAATGTAATGGATTCCGAATTACAAAGAATGGATGAAATTTTAAATGAAATATTATATTTATCCAAACCGAAACAAGTCCATTACGAAGAAATTTCGGTATTTCAAATTGTCCAAGATGTCGTGGAATTAATGATTCCATTTGCACTGCAAAACAATATAATGCTAAAAATAGATAGCTATAATTATTACCATTTGAATATCAAAGGTAATCATACACGCCTAAAACAGATGCTTATTAACTTAGTAAAAAATGCTATCGAAGTAATGGTAGAAGGCGGTACTATTACTATTAAACTTGAAACGAATAATGATGAAATTGATGTATTAGTTATTGATGAAGGTCCAGGTTTAACCGATAGAGAAATTGATCAATTGTTTACACCATTTTATACAACAAAGCCAACAGGTACTGGTCTCGGTCTACCTTTAGTTAAGAAGGTCATTGAAGAGCATCATGGCTCCATTAATATTGAGAGTTCCGTTGGCGTAGGGACAACCTTTAAAATTTCTTTACCAATTTGCGATAAGAAGGTCATTTGTACAGAAAAAGAAAAACTAATCGATGTTTGGATAAAGAAAGAATCATTAGATCGATTACCGGTTGTTTAAGAAACAATACCCGTTACTTGCTTTGCAAAACTTTCTTTTTATCGCTATAATTCATTTATATCTAGATAAAAAGGATGTTTTGTCATGTCTACTAATGAAATTAAGCAATCGCTTAAATTGTATATAGTTTTATCACGAGCAAATAAAGCCATAAATGAAGTGACGAATCAATTTTTCCAACAGCACGGGTTAAATCCGACTGAATTTGCCGTTCTAGAGCTACTTTATCATAAAGGACGTCAACCCCTTCAACAAATTGGTAATAAAATTTTGTTAGCAAGTGGTTCCATTACGTATGTAATTGATAAATTAGAGAAAAGAGGCTACTTGCAAAGGGTTTCTTGTCCTTCCGATCGTCGTGTCACTTTTGCAGATATAACTGAAGCGGGTTCGGAATTTATGCAACAACTTTTCCCTGAACATGAGCAAAATTTACATGAGTTGTTAAGTGTGCTTACACCTGAGGAAAAGGATACGGCAATTGAACTGTTGAAAAAATTAGGACTATCAATTAAAGATTTGTCATATTAAAAGGAGTTGTCTCATCTTAAGTATGAGACAACTCCTTTTGACTTGTTATATATAATTCATTTCGTTATTTTAAAATAATAAAATTTCCTATCGGGGTTTTAGAAGAAAGGTAAAATCATAAATAATAATAAAATAAATACTTCATGGGAAACAATAATAAGAGGCATACTTTTTTTCCATTCATAAAGAGTTCCCCATACTAGTCCACTTAATAAAGCTACTAAAATACCAGGGGAAAATCCGCTAAAACTAAAGGATAACGCAAATAAAAAACTCGTAATAATTACTGCTATTTTTGGTGAGATCCATTTTTTTATTTGTTGTTGAACATACCCACGCCAAAATAATTCTTCGCCTACGACAATAACAAAAATTAGTAATAAATAATGCCAGATATTATTTGGACCATAAGTTTCTAAAAAGGTATGAACATTTTGTTCGATATTTCCATTCCAAGTCGTTAGCGTAATATAGCCAAGGCGAATAATACCGTATAAAATAGTACTATATCCAATACCAAATAATAAATATTTCCACGTTGGGAGCTCGTCTTTAAATTTCCCATAAATAATAGCGATGGCCATTCCAACTAGAAGAGTAAAGGTATAAAGATACCAAAAAATATTCGATTCTTTAAAAGTGAAAAATAGCATTACATAAATGAAAAGTAAGGAAAGAAGGAGTCCAGCAAATTGTTTTGATATGTTCATTGGGTAATGACCTCCTTTTCCCTATTTTAACAAAAAAAAATTTCCCTATCATCTTTTAATAAATGAAAAGGGAAATTAAATTATTGGACATGTTGATCTAGCATCAATTACCACCTGGATGGTTTAATATTTTGTATCGCTTGTGATTAACAACTGTCTTTTCTTCCATATCGAGGTCATGGAAATTATCCATAATCGTTAAGTCGACTATGACTGAGTTTTCGTTTACTTTCTCAACTACCCCTTGTAATCCTTCTTTGAACTCGACGATATTTCCAACTTCTGCTATTTTCATAAGAGTCATCTCCTTATTACTAATATTAAGAAAGTTTGCATGAAAATCTAAAAAAAGTAAATACATTTTTGAATAATTAATCAATTTTATTTTAATTTTATAAAGGTGGTATGGGTATTTATGGAAAAATATAAACAAATGATTGAGCAATTAAAAACTGGGGAAGTAAATAGTATTGAGATTTCCAAAGAGGAATTTTTACAGTTCCGTGAAGTATTAGTGAAAGATGAAATGTTTAAACATTTTCGAGGGGAAGCATTACAAGGTGGGAATGTCATTTTCACTTTTTTAGAAGTGCCTAGAAGTTAAGGAAGTGTCGAACTTTGTCAACCGATTTCCTCCCTTATTTGATTGTAAAACTTTATAATATAATCATCTTTATTTTTTAGGAGGAGTCTTCTTGGGAAAAGACCTTTTAAAAGAACTGGAAAAAAAGAGACAAATGATGATTAAATCTGGGATTGAGTATGGTCTGCAGAACCCAAAAACGATTCAATTAAGTAAAGAATTAGATCGATTAATGAATCAATATGAAGATGAAGATTTTAAAAGTAATGATGACTATTATTACGTATAATAAAAAAACAAAAATTTTTTTGGAGAAATTTGTTTAAAGAATGAAATAGGTGGAGATATTATAAATGAACACAGCAACATTCTCATTTCCCCCTTTAAGAGCAGAAGATAAGTCTTCTGCTCTCTTTTTTATTTTCCTTCCCTTTGTAAATATTCCCTTAATTCTTTTCCCGATACCTCTACAAAAGTTTGATTATTTGCTAAACTACATTAAAGTGGAAAATATTGTTGCTTTAATTCAGTTGAAAAAGGAGTAATGGATATGACGTTACATAGTAAAAAAATTGCATTTATCGGAACAGGCGTAATGGGAGCGAGTATTGTAAAGCATTTATTAAAGGCGGACTTTGACGTGACGGTATACTCTCGTACGAAATCTAAAACAGCCGAATTAGTGGAACTAGGTGCAAAATGGGCACCGACACCAAAAGAAGCGGCAGATGGAAAAGATATTATTATTACAATGGTTGGTTTCCCTTCTGATGTGGAAGAAGTATATAGCGGTCAAGATGGTATATTTCAAACAGCTAAAAAAGGAGCTGTTGTTGTAGATATGACGACATCTGAGCCAACATTAGCCAAAAATTTATATGCGAAGGCGAAAGAAAAGGGGATTTTCAGTATAGATGCCCCTGTATCTGGCGGCGACGTTGGAGCACAAAATGGAACCCTTTCCATTATGGTAGGCGGCGATAAAGAAATTTTTGATGAGTTATTACCGATTCTACAAATATTTGGTTCGAATATAGTATACCAAGGGGGACCTGGGGCAGGGCAGCATACGAAAATGTGCAACCAATTATTAATTGCTACAAATATGATTGGTGTTTGCGAATCGATTGCCTATGCTTTAAAAGCTGGTTTAGATATCGATAAGGTTCTTCAATCGATTTCTACCGGTGCTGCGGGGTCCTGGTCTTTAAGTAACTTAGGACCACGGATGATTAAAGGCGATTTAGAACCAGGATTTTATGTAAAGCACTTTATTAAAGATATGAAAATTGCTATTGAAGAAGCAGAGCGTATGGATTTAGATTTGCCAGGTGTTAAACTTTCAAAACAGCTGTATAACACTTTACTAGAAAAAGGATATGGTGAGAAGGGAACTCAAGCATTAATCAAATATTATGTGGAAGATTAACAACGTAATGTTAGTTTGGGGATATCAAATTACATTTAGGAGCGAGTGCTTTGGGGAAAACGTATAGTAAGAACAACGCTAAACCAAGAAGTCCGATTGCCTTATATTTATCTTTACCTATTTTGTCTTGGGCTTTTTATGATTTCGCTAACACAATCTTTTCATCGAATATTAATACAATTTTTTTCCCTTTTTACATGGATGAAGTATTGGGGACAGACGAAGTAAGACAACAGGTGGCAAGCACGTTTATATCTTATGCCAATGCAGTAGCTAGCTTTTTCTTAGTAGTGTTTTCACCCCTTTTTGGTGTGTGGATTGATCAAACGGGTTATAAGAAAAGATTTATTGCATGGTTTGCTTCCATTTCCATCTTCTTTACTTTTATGATGGGAATATTGGCGAGTATTGATTTTGGAGTAAGTTCTACTGGTATTCCACTTAGTTTATTTTTTGTCGTAGTCAGTTTCGTTATAGCAAAGTTTTTCTTTAATTCGAGTTTAGTATTTTATGATTCGATGATGGGAGATCTCGGAACGAAAGAAGAGATGCCCCTTATTTCTGGTTTTGGTGTAGCAGTCGGCTATTTAGGTACGATTTTTGGGTTGTTAGTTTATTTGATAGTAAACGATGGCGACTTCCACCGTTCCTTTATCCCCACGGCTATTATGTATCTTCTTTTTTCTTTACCTTTATTTATCTTTATAAAAGATCAACCAATACCAAAGGAGAAAAGAAAAAAAATTAAGTTTATTGAAGGTTATAAAGAAATTTATCAAACCTTTAAAGAAATGAAAAAGTATAAAGCAATTTTCACCTTTATGATTACATACTTTTTCTTAAATGATGCTATTGCGACAACAATTGCGATGATGGCAATATATGCAACGGCAATCGTCGGGTTTACTTCCGGGCAATTTATTATTCTTTATTTAGTAAGTACCGTTTCAACGATTATCGGTTCCTTTGTTTTTGGTTATATAACAAAATCAATTGGGGCAAAACGTGCGATTACAATTGTTGCCGTTATTATGTCCTTGGCACTACTTTTAGCAGTCTTTGCAACGGCACAGTGGATGTTTTGGGTTGCTGGAAGTATGTTTGGGGTTTCCCTTGGTTCTATGTGGGTTACTTCAAGGACGCTTATTATCGAGTTGTCACCCGAAGAGAAACGGGGGCAATTTTTCGGGTTATTTGCCTTTTCAGGAAAGGTTTCCTCAATCATTGGGCCAGCTCTTTATGGAACAGTGACATTACTTCTAAAGGATTATGGAACTTTAGCTAGTAGAGTTGCCCTAGGTTCTTTACTAATCTTAACAATTATTGGTCTCTATATTCATTTGTATGTAAGTCCTAAAAATGAAAATCAAGAGTAGGAGAAAAGGCTTCCCTATGATACAATCTATTTATAAATCTATGTTTTTTACCATTGCGATGAAATAGTTATATCGTAGTAGGGAAAGGGGCAAAACATTTTGGAACAAAAAGGAATTTTATTAGAAAGCGGTACTAATGAACTAGAAATAGTTGAATTTGAAGTGGCAAACAATAAATTTTGTATAAACGTGATAAAAGTAAAAGAAATTATTCAGCCTATACCAGTTACTTTTATTCCACATGCCCATCCACATGTAGAAGGAGTTATACAACTACGGGGCGAAGTGTTGCCTGTTGTAGATATGTTAAAAGTTTTAGGAATTTCCAATGGTTCCTACAGCGCTCAACAAAAATATATTGTTGCAGAATTTAATAAGCAAAAGGTTGTTTTCCATGTCGATAACGTTACGCAAATCCACCGTATTTCTTGGAATGCTATTGAAAAACCTTCAGATATGTATCAAGGCGGTTCGTCGCAAGTCATTGGGGTTATTAAACAAAATGATTCGATGATTCTATTATTAGATTTTGAGAAGATTATGGTCGATATTAACCCAGAATCGGGCATTAATGTGAATTCTGTAAGAAAACTTGGAGAACGTGATCGTTCAGAGAAGAAAATTGTTATTGCAGAAGATTCACCGTTATTAAGAAAACTACTACATGATACAATGCATGAAGCAGGCTATGTGAATTTAGAGTTTTTCGAAAATGGGCAAGATGCATATGATTATTTAGAGACATTAACGCAAACAAATAGTGCGATTGAAGAACATGTTCAATTAGTTATTACAGATATTGAAATGCCTCAAATGGACGGTCACCACTTTACAAAGAAAATCAAATCCCATACAGAGCTTGGCAAATTGCCTGTTATTATCTTTTCAAGTTTAATTACAGATGATCTTCGTCATAAAGGTGAATCGGTTGGAGCTGACGAGCAAATTAGTAAACCGGAAATTGCAGAGCTTATCTTAACAATGGATAAATTGATTTTATAATAAAAGTTCGAATAGGTATCCTTAATCATTAAATTTTATATTTCCTTTCTACGGTCGGATACTTGAAATAGTTTCCGACCGTTAACTTTATATCGCCTCTATTTAACATATGGTAAACTAGTGAAAAATCATGAAATTATCTATTAACCTAACATTTTTATAGGGGATTATTTTATTCTTTAAAAAAATAGGTTAAAGATGTTTAACAGCGTTTAAAGTCTGACTAATTCAACCATTCTGAAAAGAGAGGTAAGTTTGATTAAAGTTGAAAGAGATGTGATACCTATGGAAAGATTAAAAACTGCCATTATAGATATTGGATCCAACACGATACGTCTAGTTGTCTATGAATACAATAATTTAGAAGGATTACGGGAGTTAGGAAATTTTAAAACAGTTGCTAGATTGCGTACATATATTCAACCGAACGGTGATATGTCTGAGCAAGGAATCCAATTATTAGTTGATACATTAACATCGTTTAAAAAAATCATTGATGATTTCAATGTGGTCGATATTAAAGTAACAGCCACTGCAGCAATTCGCCAAGCAAAAAACAATCGAATGATTATTCATCATATAGAAAAAGAGACTGGCCTTTTAATCGAATTGATTACAGAGGAGGAGGAGGCATATTTTGGCTTTTTAGCAGTCGCCCATTCAATGGATACCCCCTCAGCAGTCACAATCGATATTGGCGGTGGTTCCACTGAAATTACATTATTTAAAAATAAGAAATTACAAAAAGCCTTTAGTTTTCCCTTTGGAACCGTATCATTAAAACAAAAGTTTGTTTCCGGAGACATTATAAATGGAGACGAAAGAAAATTATTGCGACAATTTGTCAAGGAGCAGTTTGAACAATTAAACTGGATTCAACAAATTGGATTACCTGTCATTGGAATTGGAGGTAGTGCCCGAAATGTTGCTCAAATTCATCAGCAATTTATTAATTATCCGATATCAGGGGTTCATCAATATGAATTGAAATTTGATGAATTAGCGAGTCTTAGTAGCTATATAGAAAACATGAGTTTTGAACAATTGAAACAACTGGACGGGCTATCCTCAGATCGGGCCGACATTATTGGCATAGCATTAGAAGTTTTCCAAGTTTTATTGTTCGTAGTGAATGCACCTGCCTTTCAAATAAGTAAAAAAGGTTTAAGAGAAGGCATTATGATTAATCGTGTACTTCAAAATGATCCGACAGCCTATGATAAACATCAAGTGTATGAACAAAATGCGAAAAGGCTTATTCATAGGTATGGACGTTCTGAACAAGAGTATCAATTTCTTCAAAGAATGACGGAGCTTTTTTATAAAGAATGTTGCCGATTAAGTTTATTAACTTATCATGATGAACATTTACAATTATTGAAAAAGGCTGCACAAGTTTATGCGATTGGCGATTATATTGAGCAAGATTCATCCAATCAGCACACCTTTTATTTACTAGCTAATCAATCGATAGCAGGCTTAAATCATATAGACCGAGTAAAACTTGCATTAATGGCTTCATATAAAAACAAAGATTATTTTAGAAGATTTGCATCGCCATTTTCCTCTTGGTTATCGAGAGAAGAATTGAAAATATTAAAAGACTATGGAGCAATTTTAAAATTTATTTATTCATTAAATATAACGAAACGGAATATTGTTCAATCAATTGAATTGAAAAAAATGGATGATACGATTCATGTAATGATATTAGCTAATCGTTATCCGATGACGGAAATATATCAATCTGACAAACAAAAAAAACATATTGAACGTGTGTTCAAAAAACCGGTAAAAATTCATTTTTATAAAAAGGGTGAAATGTGATGACGAAAGATTTCCAATTGGAAATTCCCCATGGAAAAGAAATGGAAAAGGCTATTTCTGATGAGCGGATGTTAGAAGAAATTGCAAAACCACATTATTATAATAACCGTGAGTTAAGCTGGTTAGCGTTTAATGAACGTGTATTAGAAGAAGCTGAAGATTTACAAAATCCATTGCTTGAACGGTTAAAATTTTTAGCTATTTTTAGCTCAAATTTAGATGAATTTTTTATGGTTCGTGTAGCTGGTTTACAAGATCAAGTTAGGGCTGGTTTCCATAAACCAGAAAATAAATCAGGTCTTACCCCGAAGGAACAATTAACTAAAATTGCTAAAAGGACACAAGCCCTTGTAAAGCGGCAAATGGAAGTACTCCGTCATTTAATTTACGATTTATTACCACAAGAAGGAGTACATATTTCTGATTTCAAATTATTAAATGAAAAACAGAAAGAGTATGTACATGAGTTATTTGAAGAAACGATATTCCCAGTATTAACACCCGTTGCAGTAGACGCTTATAGACCGTTCCCTACTTTACTTGGAAAAACATTAAATTTACTTGTTCTGTTAGAAGAAAATGGTTTAGGGGAAGAAAATGAAAAGGTAGCAATTGTTCAAGTTCCCTCGGTTTTAGACCGCTTTATCGAAGTACCTACCGACAATAATGAGAAAGTATTTGTTTTATTGGAAGACGTCATAACAAGTCATATTAATCAATTGTTTTATGGGTATAATGTAAAATCAACGCAAGCTTTCCGTCTAACGAGAAATGCTGATTTAACAATTCATGAAGAGGGTGCACAAGACTTACTCGTCGAAATTGAAAAAGAGTTGAAAAAAAGAAAATGGGGCGTTGGTAGTCGACTAGAAGTAAGGGACGGCGAGATGAGCGATGAAGTGCTCGACTACTTATTAGAAGAGTTTGAAATTGAAGAGTCCGACGTATTTAAAATTGACGGACCTTTAGATTTAACTTGCTTATTTAGTTTTGTTAAAAAAATATCCAATTATCGAGAACATTTAGAATATGAAAGCTTTATTCCGCAAAGACCAAAAGATTTAAATTCCGATGAAAATATATTTGAAAAAGCTCTAACTCAAGATATTTTCTTCCATCATCCGTATGAATCCTTTGAACCGATAGTCGAGTTTATAACGGATGCGGCAGTCGATCCGACAGTATTAGCAATAAAGCAAACATTATATCGTGTAAGCGGTAATTCCCCTATTATAACGGCTTTAAAACAAGCAGCGGAAAACGGAAAGCAAGTAACTGTTTTAGTAGAGTTAAAAGCTCGTTTTGATGAGGAAAACAATGTTCATTGGGCTAAGGAACTTGAGCAAGCAGGATGTCTTGTTATTTATGGAGTGAATAATTTAAAAACCCATTCTAAAATTACCCTTGTCGTTAGAAGAAGAAATGGGAAAATAGAACGCTTCGTCCACTTAGGAACAGGCAATTATAATGATGCAACAGCGAAAGTATATACAGATATGGGCATTATCACGACGGACAAAGAATTCGGTATAGATGCAACAAACTTTTTTAATTATTTAAGTGGATATACAGAAAAACCAAAATATCATCATTTAGTTGTCGCACCCTTTGATATACGGGATGAGTTTATTCGATTAATCGATGAAGAAATACGTATGCATCAAGAACATGGAAATGGATTTATACGTGCAAAAATGAATTCATTAACAGATAAAGAGTTAATCATGAAAATGTATGAAGCGTCAATTCAAGGGGTTAAAATTGAACTTATTATTCGAGGAATATGTTGTTTACGCCCAGGGATACCAGGTATTAGCGAAAATATAAGTGTAACTAGTATTGTCGGACGATTTTTAGAACATTCTAGAATTTTTTGGTTCTATCATAATGGTGAGAATAAAGTATTCTTATCATCGGCTGATATGATGACACGCAATATGGTGAAACGTGTAGAAATTTTATTTCCGATTTATTCCGAAGAGATTAAACAACGGGTAATGGATATTTTTATAACCCAAATGGCTGATACGGAAAAGGCTCGTATTCAAGACTCCAATGGTGAATATCGATATAAAGAAGTTAGTGAAACGACTACAAAGCTTAACTCCCAAGAACAGTTTTTATTAGAGGCAATGAGTACTGTTGTAGTAGAAGATTAATCTATATTAGAAATCCAACAAATTGTTGGATTTTTTATTTTCAATAAAATGTTTTTCTATATATTCTGATAATTGAATGACATCCCACTATCTTTATAGTAAAATTGGAAGTGAATGGTTATTCATTTTGGGAATGGGGGATGTATGTATGTTAAAAAATGAGACTTATATTATTACAGGTGGTTCCAGTGGGATGGGACTAGCTATGGCAAAACAATTTGTAAAAGAAGGGGCTAATGTTGTCATTACTGGACGGGATTTAGAACGTTTGGAAAATGCAAAAAAAGAAATTTTAGCCTATGGTTCAACCGTTGAAACGTTCCAAATGGATGTTCGAGAAGTAGAACATGTAAAAGGGATGGTTCAATTTACGAATAATCGCTTTGGAAAAATTGACGGTTTAGTAAATAATGCAGCAGGAAATTTTATTGTCGCTGCTGAAAGTTTATCGCCGAATGGTTGGAAAGCAGTGATTGATATTGTACTAAACGGTACGTTTTACTGTTCATCAGAAGTAGGAAAATATTGGATTGAACAAGGGGTTAAAGGAAAAATTTTAAATATGGTTGCTACGTATGCCTGGGGAGCAGGAGCAGGAGTTATTCATTCTGCTGCTGCCAAAGCTGGGGTATTATCGTTAACAAGGTCCCTTGCTGTAGAATGGGGACATAAATATGGAATTCGTGTTAATGCGATAGCACCAGGACCTATTGAGAGAACTGGAGGAGCAGGGAAGCTTTGGGAATCAGAAGAACAAGCGAAACGAACGGTTCAATCTGTTCCATTAAAAAGACTCGGTACGCCAGAAGAAATAGCTGAACTGGCTACATTTATTATGTCGAATAAAGCTTCTTATATGAATGGTGAATGTGTCACTCTAGACGGTGGACAATGGTTAAATCAATATCCTTTTTAAGTTGTAAATAAGACTGCACGTTAAAAAATGAAATAAAGAACTTCCTTTTTCAAAAAGAATAAAACAACACCCCGTCGACTCATACTAAGTACACTTTCAATACTAAACATTAGGAGGTGTAATGTATGGGCATGTGGACTATTCCGATGATAATTACAGTTATACTCATTATCGCTGTATCCTACTTCTTAACGGCAGGCGTAATGAAAAAGGCAAGACAACGTGCATCAGCTACAGATACACCAATTAATAAAATGGTAAAAGAGCATCCAGTAGCAATGAACCCGATTATTATTATGTACCTTATTTTCGGTTTGTTTGCTGGAATTATGATCTTTTATTACTGGTCTATATACGGTTATTAGTATGTGAAGTTTTAGGAATAACATCCTTCTACTCCAAATTACTTGCTGCATATCATGGTCAATTGTGAACAAATTGTGATATTATATAAGTAATGTGGTATCCCTGTTCTGAAAGTTGACTTACAGAAAAAGGAGTAGAAGGTATGATTTCAACAAACACAAGAGCATTATTAGATACACCAATTAGCGACTTTATTATTTCATCAGAGAAAGTTGCACACGTACAAATTGGGAATAGTGCTGAACATGCTTTACTCGTCTTAACGAAAACAGGTTATTCATCTGTACCTGTATTAGATATTAAATATCGTTTACAAGGTTTATTAAGCATGAAAATGATAACAGAATCTATATTAGGATTAGAACGAATCGAATATGAAAAGCTTACAAATATTAAAGTTGATGATGTAATGGATAGAAACGTTACTTTTTTAAAAATTACAGATACATTTCAAAAAGCGCTAGATTTAGTCATTAATCATGCATTTTTATGTGTCGTTGATGAGGAAGGTACCTTTGCAGGCATATTAACTCGTCGTGTCATTTTAAAGCAATTAAAAAAATATATTTATCAAGTAGATTGATAAAGTAAAAGGAAATCAAGTGATATCGACAAAATCCATTCAAATGGATTTTGTCATTTTTTATATTCGCAAATATTGGGGGAGTTTCCATTGACAACAACTGAAGCAGAAATCATTAAAATATTAGCTGAAGAAAAAAATATGAGAAAAGCAGCAGAAAGACTTTTTCTTACTCAACCGGCCCTTTCTCAACGCTTGCAGTCTATCGAGAAAGATTGGGGAGCCCAGTTGTTCATTCGATCACAAAAAGGGTTAACTCCGACACCAGCGGGAGAATTAGTTATCCAATATGCCATTGAATCGATTAATCGGAGGGAAGAAGTATTCGATACGATTCAAGGACTTAATTCGAAAGTCCATGGTACATTGAAAATTGCTTGTGCTTCCATTGTCGGTCAAAATTGGCTTCCAAAAGTATTAAAGGATTTTGTAACCCAATATCCTGATGCGAAAATTTCCCTTATTACAGGTTGGAGCTCAGAAATTGTAAAGGCGCTTTATGAAGGGGAAGCCCATGTCGGTATTGTGCGTGGCCAAGCAGAATGGAAAGGGAAAAGGGTCCATCTGTTTCGAGATATGATGTACTTAGTTGATAAGGAAATTGAAAAAATTGAAGACATTTTAACAACGGACCGTCCATTTATCCAATTCAAAAGTGACTCCAATTACTACCAAGAAATCCAACTTTGGTGGCAAAGACATTTTTCATCCAATCCGAAACGTCAAATTATTGTGGATCAAATTGAAACGTGTAAACAAATGGCCATGAATGGTATTGGATATGCGATTTTACCTTCCATTACGTTAAATGGTGAAGAAAAGGTGAATAAAATTCCATTGACGAATAATGAAAAAGATACAGGATTAACTCGTGATACGTGGTTAATAGGCTATGACTCTTCCTTTAAATTAAGACAGGTAGAAGCATTTGTAGATGTTGTAAAGGAACATGCAAGCTGCCTTTACGATTATACGAAATAATGTATATACCCGTTCCTTTATGAAGGACAATGAATTTTTATACGTGCTATTTGATTGAAAATTTAGTACAATCAATTTATGTTATTGGAAATTACATAGATAGGAGTTTAAAGGAATGTCAAAAAAATTAAACGCGCAAGAAATTATTCAATTTATTTCAGATTCTAAAAAAGTAACACCGGTAAAAGTATATGTTAAAGGTGAAGGTGTTGCCAATTTATCATATGGTGAAAATTCAAAAGTTTTTGGTGAACAAAATAATGCTGTAGTTTTCGGTGAATGGAGCGAGATTGAAAGTGCACTAAAAGAACATAGTGATAAAATTGCAGATTATGTCGTTGAAAACGATCGTCGCAATTCTGGTGTACCTTTACTAGATTTAAAATATCAAAATGCTCGTATTGAGCCAGGTGCAATTATCCGTGATCAAGTAACTATTGGTGACAATGCCGTTATTATGATGGGTGCCATTATAAATATTGGAGCTGAAATCGGTGAAAAAACAATGATCGATATGGGTGCGGTTTTAGGTGGACGTGCAACTGTAGGGAAAAACTGCCACATTGGTGCAGGAACAGTTTTAGCAGGTGTTATCGAACCACCATCAGCGACACCAGTTATTATTGAAGACGATGTTGTAATCGGTGCAAACGCCGTCGTATTAGAAGGTGTACGAGTAGGTAAAGGCGCTGTTGTAGCAGCAGGTGCGATTGTTATTAGTGATGTTGAGCCATATACAGTTGTAGGTGGAGTACCTGCACGTGTATTAAAACAACTTGATGAAAAAACAAAATCAAAAACGGAAATTATTGATGCACTAAGAAATATTTAAGAAGGTGTCATAATGGATACACTTGTCCAAATCCGTAGAGAATTGCATCAAATTCCAGAACTCGGATTTAAAGAATTTAAAACGCAAAAATATTTGCTCGAAAAGATATCCGAATTTCCCCAAAATTATTTATCAGTTACTACTTGGAAGACAGGAATTGTAGTGCAAATTGAAGGGAGTAATCCAACGAAAACGATTGGTTGGCGATCTGATATCGATGGTCTTCCGATAGTGGAAGAAACGGGCTTACCCTATTCCTCTATCCATGAAGGCAATATGCATGCGTGCGGCCATGATTGTCATATGACAATTACTCTTGGATTAGTTCAAGCGCTTGCTAGCAATCAACCGGAACAAAATGTAGTCGTTTATTTCCAACCGGCTGAAGAAGGACCTGGTGGTGCAAAACCGATGCTCGAATGGTTAAAGACGGAACGACCAGACCTTTTACCCGATGAAATTTATGCATTACATATTGCTCCTGAATATCCAGTGGGAACTGTTGCAACACGTCCAGGATTGTTATTTGCAAATACATCTGAACTGTTTATCGATTTAAAAGGGAAAGGTGGACATGCTGCTTATCCCCATAAAACAAAAGATATGACAGTTGCTGCTGCCAATTTAATTGTACAATTGCAAACGATTGTTAGTCGTAATGTGGACCCGATGGATAGTGCCGTTGTAACGATTGGTAAAATGACTTCTGGAACAGTGCAAAATATTATCGCTGAAAATGCGAGGTTAGAAGGCACTATTCGAACGTTGAACGCTCAGGCAATGGCAGAAGTGAAGCGACGTATTGAGGCAATTTGTGCAGGGATTGAAGCTTCCTTTGATTGTGAAGTTTCAATCGACTATGGTTCAATGTATTATGAAGTGAATAATCATCCTGAAAGCGCAAAACGATTATTAGATTTTGCTGATCAATTTGAGGGGGCAACTTCTTATCATTGCCCAGCGGCTATGACTGGTGAAGATTTCGGTTATTTCTTAAAGGACATTCCTGGTGCTATGTTTTGGGCAGGTGCAAATTGTGAATATGGATTGCATCACGCAAAAATTAGTCCAGATGAACAATTATTATCCTTCAATGCCCAATTTGTGGAACAATTTATTAGATCGTTATAAAAATAAAAAGAGTCATTCTTTTCTATGTATTTACATCGTGAAAAGGGATGACTCTTTTTTTATGAGATTGTCCCGTTATAAATTATTGAGTAGGGCTACCCAATAAATGGGGCGCTTTTTTCAGCGTCCAACTATATGCTAATACGAAACAACCTAGTAATATTACTGTTCCTAATATAAATGGAGAAGCCATATTCCATTCAAGTAATACACCTGCTAAGGCAGGTCCAACCATATTTCCTAAACTCATATAAGCATTATTCATACCAGCAGCAAACCCTTGATCGGCACCTGCAAACTTAGAAATTAACGTATTAACAGCTGGTCGTATAAATACTGTTGCAATTTGGAATAGCGTCGTAACGAATAAAATGACAAAGAAGCCACTAATGTAAATCATTAAGACCATTGAAATAGCAGCAGCAATTAAGTTTGCATAAATCACTTTCATTTCGCCAAAACGTTTAAATAAATTATCAATGATAAACATTTGAAGAATGACACCTGCAAATCCACCAACAGTAATAACTATGGCAATATCAGTAGGTGAATAATCAAATTTATGTGTTAAAAACATCGATAAAGTTGATTGGAAATTTGAAATACCAAAGCTAAAGGTAAATACGACAATTAGTAAAATGAAATAAGGTGTTTTCACCGAACGTACTAATTGGTTAATAATATTTTCCCGTTTCACTTCTTCTGTTTCCTTCATTTGTGGTGGGACATTCGGTAATACGATAATTGAGAAGATGGAAGCAATTAATGCAATAATACCTGCTAAGAAGAAGGGAAAGTGTAAATCGACATTTGCTAAAAATCCACCTAAGCCTGGTCCAATCATAAATCCAAGGGAAATGGCAGCACCAATCATTCCCATCCCTTTTCCTCTTTCTTCAACAGTAGTAATATCGGCGACATAGGCCATAATTGGTGGCATAATAAATGCAGCGCCAACACCACTTAAAAAGCGTGCGATAAATAGTATCCACACATGAGTAGCTAATCCAAATAATATTTGGGAAACACCGTAAACAAACAGTCCCCCGATAATGAAAATTTTTCTACCGTAGCGATCTGATAAATCACCTGCTACTGGAGACAATAAAAATTGGGCGAAGGCAAAGGAAGCGATTAAAAATCCTAGTACTTGCCCGCCGACGCCGAAAATTTCGAGGTAGGAAGGCAATACAGGAATTAATATCCCAATACCTCCCATCGTAATAAACATATTAGTCATCAAAATGAGTAAGACAATTTTTTTCTTTTTCTGTGTCATTTCTGTCCACCCTTTCTTACTTGTATCCCCTTTATATAATTCATGTTTCATAGCTTATCATATTGTATATCTATTAACTACAAATAAGTAGTGGACTAAAGGCTGAAACAAATTAGATTTATCGACAATTTTCAACATGGATTGTTCGTTGATTAAGTGGTGAGGAATCTATTACCGTATACTCATTTTAAACTCTAGGAAATACTCATTATATTTTCCTAACCATTCCAAGCCTAAGTTTTTGTAAACTTCTAATTTATTCCTTAATGTTTCATTAGGATAGAAACGTTCATCCTCTATAACTTCAGGATCCATTAATTCCATTGCGGCTTGATTAGGAGTAGAATAACCGACATAATCATTATTTTGAGCAGAAACTTCAGCATCTAACATAAAGTTGATAAATGCATGGGCACCGTCAATATTTGCCGCCGTTTTAGGTATAACGAAATTATCGAACCATAAATTAGAGCCTTCTTCAGGAACGGCAAAATCAAGCTCTTCATTTTCCCACATCATATCCGCAGCTTGGCCAGACCAAGTTAAAGCAACTGCTGCTTCGTTATTAATCATTAAAGGAGTAATCTCATCCCCAATAATCGCCTTCACATTTGGTGATAAAGTAATTAATTTGTCTGTCGCTTTACGAAGTAAGGCATCATCTTTCACATTTAATGACTCACCGATAGAGTTCAGACCCATTCCAATTACTTCCCGGGCACCATCAACTAAAAATACTTTATCTTTTAAGGATGGGTCCCATAAATCTTCCCAAGTTGTGAACGTTAAATGGTCAGCTACTAAATTGGGGTTATATACGATTCCGACTGTTCCCCAAAAGTATGGGATGGAATATTGATTTTTCGGATCGAATGCTAAATCTAAAAAATATGGGTCAATGTTTTTCAGATTAGGTATTTTAGAATGGTCGATAGGTAAAAGTAAATCTTCTTCAATCATTTTTTCCACCATATATTCCGACGGTACTGCTACATCATAAGCGGAGCCACCTTGTTGCACCTTTGTCATCATCGCTTCATTCGAATCAAATGTCTCATAAATGACATTGATACCTGTTTCTTCTGTAAATTGATCAATTAAATCAGGATCAATATATTCTCCCCAATTGTAGACCGTTATCGTATCTGT
This sequence comes from Lysinibacillus halotolerans, assembly GCF_003711845.1. Taxonomy (GTDB): domain Bacteria; phylum Bacillota; class Bacilli; order Bacillales_A; family Planococcaceae; genus Ureibacillus; species Ureibacillus halotolerans. Next base: position 28,286 of record NZ_RHLQ01000026.1, on the reverse strand, counting down.
CGTTTTAGAAGAACTTGTGGATTCTATTTTATGAATCGCAAAGAAAAGGAGGGCACATACGACTATGATTGCAACGGTTGCTTGTATTAATGATTTCATCGATGTACCCCCTCTGTTGTATTGTTTTTAGTTCGATTCGTTACAAAGTAATAGCCAATCACAACTAACACTGTTATGAAGAATACAAGACCGGATATTGCGTTAATTGTAAGGGAAATACCTGCCCTTGCCATCGAATAAATTTCAACGGATAAAGTGGAAAATCCATTACCAGTAACGAAAAATGTAACAGCAAAATCATCTAATGAATAGGTTAAAGCTAAGAAGAATCCAGCAAATATTCCTGGTTGAATATATGGAAGGATGATTCTAGTTAAAACATCCCGTTTTGTAGCACCTAAATCCCTTGCCGCATCAATTAAAGAAGTATTCATTTCTAAAAGCTTTGGTAAAACCATTAAAACGACAATAGGTATACTAAAGGCAACATGGGATATTAAAACAGAAGCAAAACCTAATTTGATGCCGATGATTGTAAAGAGTATTAAAAAGCTTGCACCAATGACAACGTCCGGACTTACAATTAAGACGTTATTTAATGAGAGAAGTGTATTCCGCATTTTATGATCTTTAATGGAGACAATTCCAATTGCTCCTAATGTTCCGATTATCGTAGCAATTAATCCTGATAAAAGAGCCACAATGACTGTATTCATCAAAATGACAATTAATCTTGAATCATCAAAAATAGCTTTATAATGCTCAAGGGTGAAAGATTCAAAATGATTCATAGTCCCACCACTATTAAAGGAATAAAAGATCAAGTAAAAGATAGGTGCGTATAAAATGATAAAGACTACAATTAAGTAAATTTTTGAAACGGAAGATAGTTTTTTCACTATGCGCGGCCTCCCTTCTTTTGACCTGTAAACAGCATAATAATGACCATTAATATAATGAGGAAGACGGCAATTGTAGAGCCCATACCCCAGTTTTGAGATACAAGGAACTGTTGTTCAATTGCTGTACCTAAAGTAATCACTTGATTCCCAGCGATTAATCGAGTAATCATAAATAAAGATAATGCTGGAATGAATGTGACTTGTATACCTGATTTCACTCCATCAATTGTTAATGGGAAAATGACGCGACGGAATGTGGTAAAACTTGAAGCCCCTAAATCTCGAGCTGCATAAACTAATGTCGGGTTTAATTTATTCAATGAGTTAAAAATTGGAATAATCATAAATGGAATAAAAATATAAACCGACACAAAGATAAAACTAAAATCTGTAAATAAAATTTGTTGTTGTTCAAGACCGAATACTTTTATAAAAGCATTGATAGGTCCGTAAAGTCCGAATATCCCAATAAAAGCATAAGTTTTTAATAATAAGTTAATCCAAGAAGGAATAATGATTAACATTAACCATAAATGTTTATGTTTTGTTTTAGTTAACAAATAAGCAGTCGGATATGCAATCATTAATGTGAAGAACGTAATTAAAAAGGCATACCAAAAGCTAGTAAGCGTCATTTTTAAATAAACTGGTGTAAAAAAGGCTTTATAATTATCGAAAGTAAAGTGACCATTTAAGTCGAGCATGGAATAATAAACGATTAAGGCGATAGGAGCGATGACGAATAAAGCTATCCAAAAAGCATAAGGGAATAGTGACCCTTTCGAAGCTTTATCAAACATTTTCTTCTTCTCCATAGGACTCTAGTCGTTTATCAAACTCTTCTTCTGTTTCATTTAATCGCATAACATGAATCGCCTCTGGAGAAAAGTCCAGACCTATTTGTTCACCTACTTCGGCCTTTTTAAGAGAGTGTACTAACCATTCATTCCCATCTTGATCATAGGTTGATAACTCATAATGAACACCTCGGAACAGTTGGGTATCGACTGTTACAACTAACTTACCTTTATCTACTGTCGTCATTTCTAAATCTTCCGGGCGGATAACAATATCTACTTTTTCGTTCGGTTTCATTCCTTTGTCAACACAATCGAAAGTCTTGCCAGTAAATTGGACTTTAAAGTCTTCAATCATTACACCGTCAACGATGTTTGATTCACCGATGAAGTCTGCGACAAAACGATTAATTGGTTCGTCATATATGTCAACAGGTGTTCCAGATTGCTGAATCTCGCCATCATGAAGGACAAAAATTTCATCGGACATTGCCAATGCCTCTTCTTGATCATGGGTTACAAAGACAAAGGTTTTTCCTAAACGTTGCTGTAATTCCCGCAATTCATATTGCATTTCTGAACGCAATTTTAAATCTAGGGCAGATAATGGTTCATCTAGTAGAATGACTTGTGGGTCGTTAACAATCGCTCTAGCAATCGCAACCCTTTGCCGTTGACCACCGGACATTTCAGAAATTTCCCGATTCCCATAACCACTTAAATTAACAAACTTTAAAGCTTCCAGAACTCGTTCTTGAATTTCTTTTTCTTTTAATTTTTTAATACGTAAACCGAAAGCAACATTTTCAAAAACATTTAAATGGGGAAAAAGGGCATAATCTTGAAAAACCGTATTCACTTGCCGCTCGTTCGCTGGTACATGATTAATTTTTTGATCGTTAAAATAAATATTTCCTTCAGAAGGATCTGTAAATCCGGCTATGATACGCAAAATTGTTGTTTTACCACAACCTGATGGACCTAACAGTGTATAAAACTTGCCTCTTTCCAGTTCAAAATCGATGTTTTTTAATACAACGGTGCCATCATCATACGATTTTGAGACATTTTCAAATCGGATAATTGTATCACTCATGTTCTTACCTCCTATAAATAAGATTCTGTCGCTACTAATAACAATTCTGTTTTGCCATTGTTGGCGTTGAAAATTTGATGATTAGATGATGCTTCATAATAAATAGCGTTACCTTCACTAGCGATATATTCTTCTTCACCTATTACGAGTCGTATACGACCTTTTAGTACATAGATAAAGGTTTCGGCTAAGGAAGGTTCAAATTGTTTGTATTCACCATCTTTTTGAAGAGTTAAAATAACAGGTTCCATTTCTTTTTCATTCGAAGTTGGTATGAGCCATTGGATTTTATAGTTTTTCTCTTCATCAATATAGGAAGTTTGATCGTCTTTGTTATAAACAACCTTTTGCTCCTGTAACGAATCGTCAAAGAATTCCTTTGGAGTCGTTCCTAAAACTTCTAATATTGAAAATAATGTCTCAATTGATGGGGAATTTAAATCCCGTTCTAGCTGTGAAATATATCCCTTTGTTAAATCTGTACGTTCACCTAACTCTTCTTGTGTAAGACCTTTTTTTAGTCGCAATGCTTTAATTTTCGCACCAATTTGCATGTTATAACTCCTTGGATTGTTTAGTATACATAAACTTCAAATATAAAAGTTTACTATAACAAAACTTTTTGTTTATTATTAACGATACAATTATACAAAATTCGAGTAAAAAATCAATAGAATATTTCTCGTAAGTGGAAATTTCTCCAACTAAATGAATATGTTGTTAGTTGAATGGAAGAATTTCTTATTGAAATTGGTTTAAACGTGGAGGGAAGGAAATGACGGAACTACAAGTAGGAAAACAAGCTCCTCTGTTTGAAATGGATGCGGTAATGCCAGATAAAACCTTTGGGAAAGTGTCGTTAAAAGAAAATATACAACAGGAGAAATGGACTGTTTTATTTTTTTATCCTATGGACTTTACCTTTGTCTGCCCAACAGAAATTACGGCTATTTCAGATCAATATGAGCTATTTGAAGATTTGGATACTGAAGTTATCGGTGTTTCAACCGATACGGTTTATACCCATTTAGCTTGGATTAATACGGATCGAACGAAAAACGGACTTGGCCAGTTAAAATATCCCCTTGCAGCAGATCATAATCATCAAGTTGCCAAAAAATATGGAGTATTAGTCGAGGAGGAAGGAGTTGCATTGAGGGGGTTATTTATTATAAGTCCGGAAGGGCAGCTTCAATATCAATCAATTCATCATGATAATATTGGTAGAGATGTCGACGAAGTATTAAGGGTACTTCAAGCCCTTCAAACAGGTGGATTATGTCCTGCAAACTGGCGGCCTGGAGATGAAACTTTGTAGATATTTCGAAAGGGGGGAGTTCTTCTCAATTTCTTTCAAGGAGGATGTTTATGAAATTACGTTCACCAATGCCTGAATTGATGGGAGAAACGAAATGGTTAAACGGTGCAGTATCAAATCAAGAGTTAGTAGGAAAGAAACCAACTTTAATTCATTTTTGGTCGGTTAGTTGTCATTTATGTAAAGAGATAATGCCTGAAGTTATCCAATTAAAAGAGCGGTACAAAAATGAGTTGAATATGATTGCAGTGCATATGCCTCGATCCTATGAAGATACCGACGTCGATAAAATTAAGAAGGTGGCAAAAAAATATAAAATATCCCATCCTATTTTTATTGATAATGCCCTGAAGTTAAGTGATGCCTTCGAAAACGAATATGTTCCAGCCTATTATGTTTTTGATAAGTTTGGTTTACTTAGACATTTTCAGTCGGGTGGTAGCGGCATGAAAATGCTCGAAAAGAGAATAAATAAAATACTAGCAGAAAATTAAGTAGATTAAAGAGAAAAGTGTAGCATTTAGTTGCTACACTTTTTCATTTAAATTGCTTTTGATTGTGCTAGTTTCATTAAATAATATTGTTCTTCTCTTGCCATATGATCTGCCATCGATACTGAAAAAATACCTAGTACTTCAGCATTTAACTCCATTTCTTCCAATTCGTTTAAAAAGGTTTTGAATAATCCTATTTCTACTTCAACATCATGGTTAAATTTTGATAGGGCGGGAAATTTACTTATATTTGTTCGTAAGTAGCCTGTTAACTCAATCGCTTTTAAATAAAATTGTTCAAAATGTTTTGTAAAGGTGTGGCTTTTGTCTTTTAATCTTTTTTCTACACCGTCCAGACGATCGTTAATAGCCCCTGCGTGTCCTGAAGCATCAACTAACCATAATAAATGATGATGTAATTCGTGGAAGATTGGTGGGGCTTTCCCTTGTTTTAAATAGCTTAATATTAGTAAATATTCCTCTAATTCATTAACCATATGATTAATAAAAGTAGGCGTAAGATGGATTTTCATATTTTCTGTAATATGGCGTTTAATAATCGATAGCTTAAAGTCCCTTAGTTGGTTAGCAGCCTCTTCTACTTTAATAGTAAACGGTTGCATATTGGATTCATTCAACATTTTTACTTGGGCTAAAAGCTGATCGAATTGTTGAATAAAATAAGTTGCTTTCGCAATATCATCTTTTTCTGATGGATAAAGTGAATCATGGATAAATCGAGCGTGATCCCCTAAAACTTGTAACCAAAATCGATGTTCAAAAACGGCACTCTTTACATAATCGGACAAGTTATACCCACTCCTTTTTTCACTTCATCTTAAAGTATTCAAAGATGCTCCAGTTTATTAAAAAATCACTACCCTTTATAAATAAAATTCATAATGTTTTTAGTTTATTTAACTTTATTAATCCGATTATTAATTGGTCGGGGAGTAATTAGTGAAAGGGATAAAAGTATTTGGAATGCATATTTTTATAATCAAAAACTTAGAATGGGGAAATTTAGATATTGGATGTAGAACTGTTGATTGAGTTAAAAAATATTTGAATAGGGTGTTTTTGAATAAATACATAATGTATAACTTAGAACTGTAACAGTCACACTGTAATTATATTGTTTAATTCTTGGATTGACTTTCTTTTAGCGTTCATGATGATCTTTTGGAGATTCCCTTTTTTAGAGCCAATTCTACGTATAGAGGGGGAGGAAAACTTGTCAAAATTAGTTCATGAATTCAATGACATGATACGAAAACTACGGAAAGAGTCATTTGGGAAGGGACCTGAACGAATTCATACAGTTTTTATTGAAAATATGGCCATCGCTACGTTATATGGAAATTTAACACCGACGGAAAAGTTTATCACGGGTTCGGAAGATGGAAAGGATATGGTACATGCAGCGAGGACGAAAATGATTCAAGAAATTTATGCGAAAAGTCCACCCGAAGGAATGGAAGAACTCATTGGAGCGAAGTTGGTTCATCTTTTCAACGATATCAAGGTAGAAGAAGATATTGCCATATCAGTTTTCGTTTTTGATAGGGATATTACAGAAAATAGAAAGGAATAATATAGGCTCTTACTTTATAGTGACAATCAATTTATTATAAGAAAATAAAAAAGTGTTGCAGTAAATGCCATTATACGTTAAAATGAAAAACGTTTCCAAAACAAATATAGTGAAAACATAGAATGGTAAATAAGTAAGACCTGCTTATTTGCTTTTATATGAATTCTATATATGTATAATTATGATGGTTTGATTTCTTTGTATCGAGTGCAGAGGCGTTAGGCAGCATCTCAAAAACCTTTTTGTAAAAAAAGGTTTTTAAGGTGCTGCCTTTTTTAATTAGAAATAGGAGGAATATTTATGGCATTTCATAAACCGCAAAAAATTGCAGAAATTACGATAGAAACAGGAGTGACGAAGACAAAGCTTCCTTTTTCACATCTGTTGTTGCTTGGATTTTTAGGAGGAGCATTTATTTCACTAGGCTATTTACTAGATATTCGTGTCATTGGTGATTTGCCTAAAGAATGGGGAAGTCTATCTAATTTAATTGGGGGAGCAGTTTTCCCTGTTGGTCTAATATTAATTGTTCTAGCTGGGGCAGAACTGATTACGGGAAATCTGATGTCGGTCTCCATGGCATATTATGCAAAGAAAATTACTTTAGGTAGTCTTGTTCATAATTGGGTTTGGGTTACGTTAGCAAATCTAGTGGGAGCACTTTTTGTAGCTTATTTCTTTGGACATGTAGTTGGTTTAACTGAGATGGGTCCATATTTGGATAAAACGGTGGCAATTGCAGAGTCAAAAGTAGATCATACGTTTTTAGAAACTTTTGTTTCGGCGATTGGTTGTAACTGGCTTGTATGTTTAGCGATTTGGTTAGCTTATGGAGCAGATGATTTTATTGGAAAAATTGCAGGCATTTGGTTCCCAATTATGGCGTTTGTCGCAATTGGCTTCCAACACGTTGTTGCGAATATGTTTGTAATACCTGCAGCAATTTTTGCAGGACAGATGACTTGGGTTGAGTTTATTGGAAACATCATTCCAACGTTCCTTGGAAATGTAGTAGGTGGAGCGATTTTTGTTGGATTGCTTTATTGGTATGTTTACGATAAACAAGCAGGTAAAGTTCAGAAACCTCGTTAAATTTTTGAGAAACGAACACTAATTTAGGAAACGATTATAAAAAATAATACGAAAAACTGTCTAGTTCTCTTAGGGGCTACTTTAATTTCTTCTTATTAGAAATTGAAGTAGCCCTTTGGTTTATTTTCCTTATATCGTTTTACAACGAATACTAACCAAAAAGAAGTTTTAAAGCAGGATAAAGTACTGTAAATATGTTTAGATTTTTTACAATCGTAGTTTGTACAAAACGATAATACTAGGTTAAAATAGTATCATTGATGTTTTTTGTACGGAGGGGCATAATGAAAAAAGAATTTGTAGTAATAGGATTAGGTCGTTTTGGGGGTAGTATTGTACGGGAGTTAGTTCGATTAGGGGCGGATGTTTTAGCAATTGATAATTCTGCTGAAAGAGTAGATGAATACGCGAAAATTGCTACCCAGAGCGTCATTGCAGATACGACGGATGAGGAAGTTATTAAATCCTTGGGTATTCGAAACTTTGAGCATGTTATAGTAGCCATTGGAGAAAACATTCAAGCGAGTATACTAACGACGTTAATTTTAAAAGAGCTCGGTGTTGAACAAATAACGGTAAAAGCCCACAATGATTACCATGCAAAAGTATTAAAGAAAATTGGAGCAGATCATGTCGTTCATCCTGAACGGGATATGGGGATTCGTATTGCGAATAATATTATGTCCAATAATGTATTAGATTATTTAGAGTTGTCCGATGAGCATTCAATAATGGAAATTCGAGCCAACGATCGAATTGCTGGATTTTCTTTAATTGATCTAGATATCCGTGCGAAATATGGAATTAATATTGTTGGAATTAAAAGAGGGGAAACGATTGTGATTTCTCCAGCAGCTGACGATAAAATATTATTAGGCGATATTTTGTTAGTGATAGGAGCCGATGTAGATATTAATCGCTTTGTAAAAAAGGCGATGAGCTAAAAAAATTTCCTCATTAAAATAAAGGAAAGGGTTGTCTAAAATAGGACAACCCTTATTTTTATACTTCCATAATAATAGGTAAAATCATTGGTCGACGTTTTGTTTTTTCGAATAAATATGGTCCTAAAACGTCGGTAATTTCATTTTTCAATTCAGTCCACTGAGTAGATTTTCCTTGAATCATTTCATTTAAATGACTATTTAACATTTTTTGTGCTTCACTAATAAGCGTTCCAGATTCCCGCATGTAAACAAAACCACGGGAGATAATATCAGGTCCAGCGACAATTTTTTGTTTCTTCATATCTACACTAACAACGACGATGACTAATCCTTCTTCTGAAAGAATACGGCGATCTCTTAATACAATATTGCCGATATCTCCAATACCACTACCATCGATGTATACATCACCAGAAGGAATTCGACCAGCTACGTGGGCTTCATTGGAACTTAATGCTAAAACGTCCCCATTTTCCATAACAAATGTATTTTCAATAGGTACGTCACAATCTTCCGCAAGGTTCGTGTGCATTTTTAACATGCGATATTCACCGTGAATTGGCATGAAAAACTTCGGTTTAATTAGTCGAAGCATTAATTTTTGTTCTTCTTGTGATCCGTGGCCGGAAGTATGGATATTGTTTAATGAACCATGGATTACTTCAGCACCTGCACGGAACAATAGATTAATAATTTTATTAACACTCATAGTATTTCCTGGTATTGGTGAAGAAGAGAATACTACTGTATCACCAGGTTGGATTTGGATTTGTCGATGGGTACCATTTGCAATTCGTGATAATGCTGCCATCGGTTCCCCTTGAGAGCCTGTACATAAAATCATCACTTCATTTGCTGGTAAACGGTTGATCGTTTGTGCATCGACAAAAGTTTCCTTTGGTGCAGTTATATAACCTAGTTCGCGACCGATGGAAATGGCATTATCCATCGAGCGTCCGAAAACAGCAATTTTACGGCCATATTGGGCAGCCGCATCTGTCACTTGTTGAAGACGATGGATGTTTGATGCAAAGGTTGCAAAAATAATACGTCCTTCAACTTTTCGTAAAATATCATGAATACTTTCGCCAACTTTACGTTCAGACATCGTAAAGTTTGGAACTTCTGCATTCGTACTATCAGATAATAAACAAAGTACACCATCTCGGCCGATTTCCGCCATTTTCGTTAAGTTTGCAGGTTCTCCTACTGGAGTAAAGTCAAACTTAAAGTCTCCTGTATGGACGATGTTTCCAGGAGGTGTTTTAACGACAATCCCAAAGGCATCTGGAATACTATGTGTTGTACGGAAGAAGCTGACAGATGTTTTTCTAAACTTAATGACGTCGTCTTCTTTAATCTCGATTAATTTTGTTGTTCGAAGTAAACCGTGTTCATCCAGTTTATTGCGCAATAAACCTAAAGCAAGCTTCCCACCGTATACAGGAATATTCACTTGGCGTAATAAATAAGGAATACCGCCAATATGGTCTTCGTGTCCATGGGTAATAAATAGACCTTTAATTTTATCAGCGTTACGTACTAAATAAGTGTAATCCGGTATAACATAGTCGATTCCTAATAAATCGTCTTCAGGAAATTTGATTCCAGCATCGATGACAATAATTTCATCCTGGAATTGTACTGCATATGTGTTTTTACCGATTTCGCCCAGTCCGCCGAGAGCGAAAACAGCCGCTTGATCATTTTTTACAAATTTCATAAATATTAAGCGTTCTCCAAGCGGAAGTTCGGGCTATTTTTTTCATACTCTAAATAGTTGCCCTCTAGCAATTGAATATATTCAATGTTGTAGTTACGGTCTTTTAAATACTCGCGGACTTCTCTTTCAGAAGATGCTTCTAAATAAAGACTCTTTGTATTTTCGCGAACTGGTACCTCTAAAGCATTTTCTTGATAATAAACTTTGTAAATCATATTTTCTCTCCTTTAATTAACGTACATTTTCTTGCATCGACTAGATTTTAAAAATTCCATTGTGCCTTAGAAAATATAGCAGAATATTGGCTCAATCATATACTAAAATCTACGACATTTTCTAGAAGCTTTATCTTTCTTCAGTAAATAGACTATTTAAACATTGAAAACACCTGTCTCCATATTACCATCAATTGGTTGAAGAGTCTTGTTTTGAAGAAAGATAAATGTCTCTAATCTTTTAAATGATGCATTTCCTTTATATTATCATGCGTCTCCTTTAAAATAAAGAAAAGCCCTTCGATTTTGAAGGGCTTAAGCAATTGATTTTTTTCCGAGGATGCCATTTAATCGTTTCAAAATTTTCTTTTTGAGTCGTTTTAACATGGCACATCACTCCTTAAGTTCATTATACTGTTATTTTTCTATATGTAAAGTATTTTTCATTTACATATAAATATGCATTGAGAGGGTTTTGACATGACAAACATACTATTTTTTGATGTTGATGGAACACTTTATAATACGAGGAAGGAAATACCGAATTCTGCCAAAGAAGCTATAGAGCGAGCCCGACAAAATGGGTATGAAATTGCTATTGCGACAGGTAGAGCGCCCTTTATGATTCAAAGTATTTTAGAGGAGTTAAATATTGATACATACGTTACGTTTAATGGCCAATATGTCGTCTATAAAGGGAAGGTCATCTATACAGATAGCGTTCCGAAAGAGTATTTATCTAAAATTATTGAATTCGGTCACAAAAGAAATCATCCGGTTGTTTTCTTAGATGATAAAGAAATGATTGCTTCTGTTGAAGGAAACCCATTTATAGAAGAAAGTATAAATACACTTCAATACCCTTATCCTGTCTCAAACCCTTCCTTTTATGAAAATGCTGAGGTATACCAAACGCTTATTTTTATTGAAGAAAAAGACGAAAAAGTTTACCATGAGACTTTTCCGGAAGTGAAATTTATTAGATGGCATCGATATTCCTGTGATATTATTCCGAAAGACGGATCGAAGGCGAGAGGGATAAAAAAATTATTGGAGAAAATGAATATTCCGATTGAAAATTCCATCGCATTCGGAGATGGTTTGAATGATATTGAAATGCTACAAGCTGTTGGGACATCTGTTGCGATGGGAAATGGCCACGAGCAAACAAAAAGGGTAGCTACTTACATTGCGGATCATGTTGATAATGATGGTTTGTCTAAAGCGATGAAAGAGCTTCGAATTATATAGATTCAAATGAAACATTGTTATTTATTATTAGTTTATGTAGGACATTGATACCTACCTAGACTATAATTAAAATATTTTGTTAATAATGAAGGAGGTGTCTTATAAGACACCTCCTTTATCTATTATTCACCGTTAAGTGGGAATGAATCCGGTACTTGAGCGAAAGGATTTTCTTCATTAATGTGATCGTAGAACATCACACCATTTAAATGATCTAATTCATGTTGGAATGCAACGGCTGGTAAACCATTTAAACGAATTTTCTTTTCTTCACCATCAACTGTATAAAATTTAGCAGTGATTCGTGCATAACGAGGAACATAGCCAGGTATTTCACGATCGACGGATAAACAACCTTCACCTGAAGGTATATAAGTTTTTTCTACAGAATGACTGACGATTTTTGGGTTGATTGCAACAAAACTATAAAGTTCCCCTTTATCATCTTCTACATGTAAGGCGAACATTCTTTTTAGTTGATTGACTTGATTGGCAGCTAAACCAATACCAGGACGAAGACCATATTTTTCAGCAATCTCTGGATTTTGACTATTGATTAAATATTCCAATAGGTCAGAGGCAAGTTTACGATCATCTTCAGTTAAAGGAAATGTCACTTCCTCTGCTCTTGTTCGTAATGATGGATGACCTTCACGAATAATATCTTTCATTAAAATCATATTTATTCTTCCTTTCAACAGCTACTATGTAATTAAAGTATACAAAACTGACGATTATATTTTAAAAATATCATATGTTTTACTTTTTTGCTTTAGAAAAGTTTAACTATAACAGTATATGTAAATATAAAAATGAAGGAATGATAATTTTAGAAAAATTATGTAATGAAAACAAATGAAATGTTAAGTTGAAATGTTCTGTTATAATACAGTTCTCTTTTTCGGTATAACAGATTGATTTTGGAGAGAAAATAAGAATTTGAGAAAAAAAGTGTAAATTAAACAATAATCAATGATTGACCGAATGAAATTATTTTTATATACTCAATCTAACAATATATTGTACTATTTTTTTTGAGAGAAATTTTAATACAGAACTAAGGAGAGGTGCTTTATGGGAGAAAAAATTTCAAAACAATTTGATCCAACTGCTATTTTACAAGAGATCGAAAGTAAGTTTGAGATGTTCCAAATTTTAAATGAAGAGGGAAAAATCGTTAATGAAGATGCTGTTCCTGATTTAACGGATGAAGAATTAGTTGAACTAATGACTCGTATGGTTTACACACGAATTTTAGATCAACGTTCGATTTCTTTAAATCGTCAAGGTAGATTAGGTTTCTATGCACCGACTGCAGGTCAAGAAGCATCTCAATTAGCTTCTCATTTTGCATTGGAAAAAGAAGACTGGATTTTACCTGGTTATCGTGATGTTCCTCAAATCGTATGGCACGGCCTTCCGTTATGGAAAGCGTTTTTATTTAGCCGTGGGCATTTTGTAGGGAACCAAATTCCAGAAGGGGTTAACGTTGTACCTCCACAAATTATTATCGGGGCACAATACGTTCAAACAGCTGGAGTAGCGTTAGGTATTAAAAAACGTGGAACAAAAAATGTTGCGATTACTTATACAGGTGACGGTGGTTCTTCTCAAGGTGACTTCTATGAAGGAATTAACTTTGCAGGAGCCTTTAAATCACCAGCTATTTTCGTCGTACAAAATAACCAATATGCGATTTCAACACCACGTGACGTTCAAACTGCCGCAAAAACAATTGCTCAAAAAGGGATTGCAGCCGGAATTCCAAGTATTTTAGTTGACGGTATGGATCCATTAGCAGTTTATGTAGCGACTCGTTATGCTCGTGAACGTGCAGTCAATGGTGATGGACCTTCCTTAATTGAAACAATGTGTTACCGTTACGGACCACATACAATGTCTGGTGATGACCCAACTCGATACCGTACAACGGATATTGATAATGAATGGGCAGCTAAAGATCCAATCGTTCGCTTCAGAATTTACCTAGAAGGCAAAGGATTATGGTCTGAAGAAAAAGAAACAGAAGTAATTGAACGTGCTAAAGAAGAAATAAAAGCAGCGATTAAAAAAGCTGATGAAACACCAAAACAAAAAGTAACAGATTTAATTGAAAATATGTTCGAAGAAAAACCTTATAATTTACAAGAGCAATATGAAATCTATAAAGCGAAGGAGTCGAAATAACCTATGGCACAAATGACAATGATTCAAGCAATTACGGATGCACTACGTTGCGAACTAAAAGACGATGAGAATGTTTTAGTGTTCGGTGAGGACGTAGGTGTAAACGGTGGGGTATTCCGTGCAACGGAAGGCCTTCAAAATGAATTTGGCGCCGATCGTGTATTTGATACACCGCTAGCTGAATCTGGAATTGGTGGGTTAGCAGTCGGGTTATCATTAACAGGTTTTCGACCAGTTCCTGAAATTCAATTTTTCGGTTTCGTATATGAAGTAATGGATTCAATTAACGGTCAGTTAGCTCGTTACCGTTATCGAACAGGCAATACTTATGCGATGCCAGTGACAATCCGTTCGCCTTTCGGTGGTGGCGTTCATACACCTGAAATGCACTCTGATAGTTTAGAAGGTTTAATGGCTCAACAGCCTGGATTAAAAGTTGTCATCCCTTCAACTCCTTACGATGCGAAAGGGTTACTTATTTCATCTATTCGTGATAATGATCCAGTTATTTTCTTAGAGCATTTAAAACTATATCGTTCAGTACGTGAAGAGGTACCAGAAGAGTCTTATACAATACCACTTGGTAAAGCTGATGTGAAACGTGAAGGGAAAGATTTAACGATTATCGCATACGGCTTAATGGTTCATGAAAGTTTAAAAGCAGCTGAAGAGCTTGAAAAAGAAGGATACTCAGTAGAAGTGATTGACTTACGCACGATTCAACCGCTTGATATTGATACAATTATTGCGTCTGTTGAAAAAACAAACCGTGCAATCGTTGTACAAGAAGCTCAAAAACAAGCTGGTATTGCGGCGAATGTCGTAGCTGAAATTACAGAGCGTGCTATTTTAAGTTTAGAAGCACCGGTTTTACGTGTAGCAGCTCCTGATACAGTATATCCATTCCCACAAGCTGAAAATATTTGGTTACCGAATTATAAAGATATTTTAGAAACAGCGAAAAAAGTTTTAACATTCTAATGATTTGTAGATAGAAAGGGTGAAATAAATGGCGTTTGAATTCCGCATGCCTGACATTGGAGAAGGTATTCATGAAGGTGAAATTGTAAAGTGGTTCGTTAAACCAGGTGACAAAATTCAAGAAGATGATGTACTATGTGAGATTCAAAATGATAAAGCAGTCGTTGAAATGCCTTCACCAGTAGAAGGAACAATTGAGGAAATCGTCGTGGAAGAAGGCTCAGTAGCAGTCGTTGGAGATGTTATTATCCGTATCGATGCCCCTGGATATGAAAATCTTCAGTTTAAAGGCGATGATCATCACAAGGAAGAACAATCTACCGCTACTACGAGTGCGCAAGTTCAAGGTACAGCAGAAAACGGTGGTCCTGTAGAAAAAGCACCAGTAGAAGGTGATTCGAAAGAAACTGAATCAAAGCAAACGACAACGCCAGTTACAGCTGCTGCAACTGCAAACAATGAGCGTGTAATCGCAATGCCATCCGTACGTAAATATGCTCGAACAAACGATGTAGATATTCATTTAGTGAGCGGAACAGGAAAAAATGGCCGCATTTTAAAATCTGATATCGATAACTATTTAAATGGTGGTGCGAAAAGCAAACCAGAAACAGATTCAACGGTTGAAGAAACGAAATTAGAAACAACAACTACTACTGTCGAAGCACCCGTTAGCTTTGAAGGAGAATTCCCTGAAACACGTGAAAAAATTTCTGGTATTCGAAAAGCGATTGCAAAAGCAATGGTTCATTCTAAACAAACGGCGCCTCACGTTACGTTAATGGACGAAGTAGATGTAACTGAATTAGTTGCCCATCGTAAGAAATTTAAAAATATTGCTTTAGAAAAAGGAATTAAACTAACTTACTTACCTTACGTGGTGAAAGCATTAGTTTCCACTTTACGTGAATTCCCAGACTTAAATCGTTCATTCGATGACGCGACAAATGAAATTATTCAAAAGCACTATTATAATATTGGTATTGCAGCCGATACAGAAAAAGGATTACTTGTACCAGTTGTAAAACATGCTGACCGCAAGTCCATTTTCAAAATTTCTTCGGAAATTAATGAACTTGCAACAAAAGCTCGTGAAGGAAAACTTTCACCAAATGACATGAAAGGTGGAACATGTTCGATCACGAATATTGGTTCTGCTGGAGGTCAATGGTTTACTCCTGTCATTAACCATCCTGAAGTAGCAATTTTAGGAATTGGAAGAATTTCAGAAAAACCTGTAATAAAAAATGGTGAAATTGTAGGGGCACCTGTGTTAGCATTATCATTGAGCTTTGATCATCGTATGATCGACGGCGCCACAGCGCAAAATGCTTTAAATCATTTAAAACGTTTGCTCAGTGACCCGGAACTTTTATTAATGGAGGCGTAAAAAATGGTAGTAGGAGATTTCGCAATTGAAATTGATACTTTAGTCGTTGGAGCAGGCCCTGGTGGTTATGTAGCCGCAATTCGTGCAGCTCAAACTGGACAAAAAGTAACAATTGTAGAAAAAGATGTATTAGGTGGCGTTTGCTTAAACGTAGGATGTATTCCTTCAAAAGCTTTAATTTCTGTTGGTCACCGTTTTGAACATGCTAAACATTCAGAAGATATGGGAGTTATTGCTTCTGAAGTGAAACTTGATTTTGAAAAAGTTCAAGCTTTCAAAAATAGCGTTGTTAACAAATTAACTGGCGGTGTAGAAGGCCTATTAAAAGGAAATAAAGTAAATATCGTTAAAGGTGAAGCATACTTCGTTGATGCTAACACAGTTCGTGTGATTGACGGGGATTCTGCTCAAACATATACATTTAAAAACGCAATTTTAGCTACAGGTTCTCGCCCTGTTGAAATTCCAACATTTAAATTTTCTGATCGCGTTTTAAATTCAACTGGCGCTCTTAACTTAAAAGAATTACCACAAAAATTAGTCGTTATCGGTGGCGGTTATATCGGTACAGAATTAGGTTCTGCATTTGCAAACTTTGGTACTGAAGTAACAATTATCGAAGGTGGTAAAGATATTTTAGCTGGCTTCGAAAAACAAATGACTCAAATCGTTAAAAAGGGCTTAAAGAAAAAAGGTGTAACAATCGAAGTAAACGCATCTGCTAAAGGTGTTGTTGAAAACGAAAATGGCGTAGTTGTTACTTATGAAGTTGGTGGAGAAGAGAAAACTGTTGAAGCTGACTATGTATTAGTAACAGTAGGTCGTCGTCCAAACACGGATGAGCTTGGCTTAGAACAAATTGGTATTGAGTTTGCAGAGCGTGGTTTATTAAAAGTTGATAAACAATGCCGTACAAACATTCCTAACATTTATGCAATTGGTGATATCGTTGCTGGACCACAACTTGCTCATAAAGCTTCTTACGAAGGTAAAGTAGCTGCAGAAGCAATCGCTGGTGAAAAATCAATCGTAGATTACTTAGCTATTCCAGCTGTATGTTTCACAGATCCAGAAATGGCAACTGTTGGTTACAGTGAAGAACAAGCAAAAGCTGAAGGTTTAGAAGTAAATGTGGCTAAATTCCCATTCGCTGCGAATGGTCGTGCCCTTGCTTTAAACCAAACTGAAGGTTTTGTAAAATTAGTAGCTCGTAAAGAAGACGGTTTACTTGTAGGTGCTCAAATTGTTGGTGCTGGCGCTTCTGATATGATTTCGGAATTATGTTTAGCAATTGAAGGTGGAATGACTGCTGAAGATGTATCTTTAACAATTCACCCACACCCAACATTAGGTGAAATTACAATGGAAACTGCTGAAGTATTACTTGGCAATCCAATCCATATCATTTCAAAATAATAGTATGTTTAAAACGTATTCATTCTGCAATTTTGTAGATGAATACGTTTTTTTGTTTGCTTTGGTATAAAAAATAGGGTGCGATTTTCATATACTGCTTTTTAGCTGAATAATCAAAACCTACAAAATTTTCGCTAAGTTGATTATAATGATGATAGTTCATTATATTTTATTTTTAGGGAGAACCGATGAAATCTCATACGTTGCAGTCGAAAATATTTACATATAATATTTTCGTTATTTTATTAATTATAGTTGCCATTGGCATTTCATTTTACTTTACATTATCAAGTGTCATTAAAAATGAAATTGGTTTAAAAGCAGTACAAATTGCTAAAACAACAGCTAATCGTCCGGATATTATTGCAGGTTTTTATGCCGATAATCCATCAGAAGTACTTCAACCAATCGCTGAAGAAATAAGACGGGAAACCGATGCCGAATATGTCGTAATTGGGAATGAAGAAGGGATTCGTTATGCCCATCCAGTTGAGGAACGTATCGGTCAAAAAATGGTCGGAGATGATAACGAAGATGCGCTAGAAAAGGGACTAACTTATATTTCAGAGGCAACTGGAACCCTTGGGCCAGCCATTAGGGGGAAAACACCGGTCATTGGATATGAAGGCGAAATTATTGGAGTTGTATCAGTTGGATATTTAAAAACAGACCTTAGTACAATGTTTTTAAGATACTTGGATAATATTGTTTATATTTTAATTTTTGGTATAATGATAGGAATTATTTTCTCGTCCCTTCTATCAAAACGTTTAAAAAAGGAACTACTAGATTACGAACCAATCGAAATCGCCGAGCTGTTAAAACAACAAAATGCCCTTATTGAATCCGTACGAGAAGGAATTATTATGGTGGATCATAAAGGGACGATTACGGTTGTCAATTCGGCAGCTCACAAAACATTGTCTATTAGCGAAGATGTTCCATTAGTCGGCAAAGACATACGTGAAGTAATTCCGAACTCCCATTTATTTGAGGTTCTATCTACCGGTGAAAGACAGTTGGATCGACCGATGATTATAGCTGGAAAGAAAACCGTTGTAAATCGAATCCCTATTTTAAATGGTGATAAAGTAGTCGGTGCTGTTTCAAGCTTCCGTTTACAATCGGAAATTGATCGTTTAGCACTGGAACTTTCCCAAGTAAAAAAATATGCCGAAGCATTACGTGCCCAAACCCATGAATATAATAATTTCTTATATACGATTTCTGGTTTAATCCAGCTAGAAAATTATCATGAGGCACTGGATTTAATACATAGTGAACGGGCGGAACAAGGGAGTTTAATTCAATTTATATCCCAAAGATTTAATGATCCATTAATTAGTGGGATTTTAATCGGTTTTTATAATCGAGCGAAAGAATTGAAAATAAAATTAATTATCGATGAAGATAGCCTTTTAGAAAAGTTGCCTAAATCAATACAAAAACATCTTTTTGTATCGATTTTAGGAAATCTAGTAACAAATGCCTTTGAAGCTGTTGAACATCTAGAAGAAAAGGAGCGTTCAGTAAGGATATTAATACTAGATAATGGAAAGGAAATTTTAATTGAGATTGAAGATAGCGGCAACGGAATTGACGATGACATAAAAGATCATTTATTTGAAAAAAGAATAACAACAAAAAATGAGGAAAATCAGCATGGGTTTGGTCTAATAAAAGTAAAAGAAAATGTTGCGGAACTAGGAGGTGAAATATATATTGAAAATGGTGATTTAGGGGGAGCACTATTTATCATCGTGATTCAAAAAGGGGGGATTAATCATGCATGACATAATAGAAGTTTTAATCATTGAGGATGATAAAAGAATTGCACGCATTCATCAAAAATTTCTTGAAAAAATTGACGGGTTTCAAAATGTAGGAATTGCTTATAATGCGGAAGAGGCCTTTGAATGGATTGATTCCTTTCATCCACATTTAGTTTTATTAGATGTCTATTTTCCTGATAAATTAGGGACAGACATTTTAGAATATATTAAAATAAATAGTCCTGAGACGGACACAATTTTTATAACTGCAGCATCTGAAACAGAAATCTTAAAAAAAGCCTTTCATGGTGGTGTAGTAGACTATTTATTAAAACCGCTTACATTTGATAAATTTAAGGAAAGTTTAGAATCATATCGTTCTAAGAGATTGCTACTTGAAAAAAATGCCCATCTGGAAGAACATGAAATTAAAGAGATTTGGGCTTCTACGAAAGAAGCACAAAGATGGGATGATTTAACACCAAAAGGGATCGATGCGATTACGAAATCGAAAGTATATCAATATTTAGGTACATGTGAAAAAGGGGTAACTGCTGAAACGTTAGGAAAAGATTTAGGAATTAGTCGCTCGACGGCAAGGCGTTATTTAGAACATTTAGTAGCTGACAATAAAGCCTATACAGATTTAATTTATGGAACAGTTGGTAGACCGGAAAGAAGGTACATATTAAAAAAAGAATAATAAGAAATTCCATAAAAAGGGAAGTTAAATTTAATAACGATTCCATTTAAATTGCACCAGTTTTGGTGCTTTTTTTATTTTTCTATTCATCTCTACATATTCTCGTGAACATTATGAACAAAATAGGCTTTATGGAATTAATATCATTTTATTTTACTTTTATTGTAATAAGTATGCGCTTTCATTAAAGTACAGTTAGACATTCATAAAAAATGGGGATGCATAAGGGGGATATTATGAAAAAACAATTAATGCTTAGTATTGTACTTACACTTTCTTTTATTTTAGCAGCGTGTGGTAGCAATAGTTCAAAATCTTCAAGTGAGGGAGATTCAAATTCTAGTTATCCAGAAAGTAATATCGTAATGGTTGCACCATCTGGAGCTGGTGGTGGCTGGGATTTAACAGCACGTGCTGTTTCAAAGGTTATGTCTGAAACAGGTTTAGTAGAAAAGGCAATTACAGTTGAAAATAGAGCCGGTGGTGGCGGAGCGGTATTTATGGCAGAGTTTGCTACAAAAGAAGCTAATAACGATTATATGTTAATGGCAAAATCACCACCAATTATTGTCAATAATTTAAAAGCAGAAGGAAATAGTCCTTACGGTTATAAAGATACAAAACCACTTGCTCAGTTAACGAGAGATTATGGAGCAATTGTTGTGAAAGCGGATTCACCATACAACAGTTTAACGGAAATATTAGATGCGATTAAAGAAGATCCTTCTTCTATTACATTAGCTGGTGGTTCAGCACCGGGCTCAATGGATCATCTAATTGGTATATTACCAGCCTTTAAGTATGGTATCGATCCGAAAAACGTAAAGTATGTTTCTTATGACGGTGGTGGAGAAGCGGTTGCAGCGTTATTAGGTGGAAATGCTGATATGATTGCTACAGATGCATCTGCAATAGGTGAATATGTGAAATCGGGGGATGTAAAAGTGTTAGCGGTTAGTTCAACTGAACGTTTAACAGGCGTCTTAGAAGATGTCCCAACATTCCAAGAACTAGGTATCGATGCAGAGTTCACGATTTGGAGAGGAATTTTTGGACCAAAAAATATGTCGGATGAAGCATTTGACTATTGGACGAAAAAATTCGAAGAAATGGTAGAAACAGAAGAATGGAAAACGGAATTAGAACGTAACGGTTGGGCAAGCGAATATCGTAATGCCGAAGAGTTTACAGCATTTTTAGAGGAACAGGAAAAAGTAATTGGTGACTTATTAAAAGCATTAGATATGCATAAATAATGTAATAGCTGTCCGATAAGAATTTCTTAGAGGACAGCCCATTTTTTTAATGAATGAGGTGCAGTGATGACAAAGACGTTTGATAAAATCGCTGGAATAGTTTTTTTATTAATAAGCATTTTATTTATTTCGGAAAGCTTGAAAATTTCCGGAAGTGCTTATGGCTCCACAATTGGACCAAAGACATATCCATTAATATTAGGAATTATATTAGGACTTTTAAGTTTACGTTTGTTATATGAAACATTTAAAAGTAAATCAGAAAATAAAGGGAAAACAACCTTTGAGTTTAAAAAATTTGGCATAATCTTTATTTCTGCTATTCTTTATATTTTTTTATTGGAAATCATCGGGTATGTGTTCTCAACTTTCATCTTTTTAGTCGTTGCATTCCAAGTGATGGAGAAAGGAAAAATCCTATCAACGATAATCATTTCAGCAATTTTCGCAATAGGTGTGTATACAATGTATGTTCAGTTGCTCGGTGGGGCATTACCGAAATTTTCGTTATTTTAAATAAGAGGTGTTGAAATGAGTACAATTCAATATTTATTTGATGGATTCGCTGTAGCACTTCAATGGCATAATTTATTATTTGCCTTTATTGGGGTAGTTATTGGAACTGCTGTTGGGGTTCTACCAGGGATAGGTCCAATGAGTGGAGTCGCATTGCTCATTCCGGTTACTGCTACTTTAACATCAGGAATGCCTACAGATGCTGCAGCCGCAAGCTCTATTATTTTATTAGCTGGAGTTTATTATGGTGCGATGTATGGAGGTTCTACAACTTCAATTTTATTAAATACACCTGGTGAGTCTTCATCGGTTGTGACAGCTTTAGATGGTTATCAAATGGCACAAAAAGGTCGAGCAGGTGCTGCGTTATCTATTGCAGCAATAGGTTCCTTTGTTGCGGGTATTATAGCTCTTCTTGGTCTAGTGCTATTAGCGAAACCATTATCGAATCTTGCATTAGAATTTGGACCGGCAGAATATTTTTCCCTTATGTTATTAGGGTTATGTGCTGTGAGTGGTTTAGCTGGAAAATCGATGACAAAAGCATTAATGATGACCGTATTTGGTTTAATGCTTGGTACGATTGGAATTGATGCAGTATCAGGGATTGCCCGTTTTACATATGATCTTCCAGTACTTTATGGAGGATTGGAATTTTTAACGATTGCTGTAGGGCTATTTGCATTAGGAGAAGTATTTAAAACGATTTTAGAAAGGGATAATGGTGATGCGCCTATAGCAAAAATCAATCGCATTTTGCCAACAAAACAAGATTTGAAAGATAGTGCGAAGCCAATTACCCGTGGTTCTTTACTTGGATTTTTCATTGGAGTATTACCAGGAGCTGGTGCAACGTTAGCATCCTTCTTTTCTTATATGACAGAAAAAAAGATAAGTAAAAATCCCGACTCCTTTGGGAAAGGAAATATTGCAGGCGTTGCAGCACCAGAATCAGCGAATAATGCAGCTTCAGGCGGTGCAATGATTCCACTATTAACATTAGGTATTCCAGGATCAGGAACAACAGCAATTTTAATGGGAGCTCTTATTATGTATAATGTGCAACCAGGTCCTTTACTATTTGATGATCACCCTGAAATTGCTTGGGGATTAATTGCAAGTATGTTTATTGGAAACTTCGTTTTATTAATATTAAACATGCCTTTAGTAAAAGTGTTTGCAAAGATTATTCAAACGCCTAAAAAGTATTTACTACCAATTATTATTGCCATCTCCTTCTTTGGTGTTTATGCAGTCCAATATACAACCTTTGATTTATATTTATTGCTTGCTTGTGGTGTATTAGGGTATTTATTGTCAAAAAATGATTATCCTGTAGCACCAATTGTTTTAGCATTAGTACTTGGACCGATGATTGAGAATAATATGCGTCGAGCATTAACAATTTCAAATGGGGATTGGAGTATTTTTGTCACAAGTCCTTTATCCCTTGTATTTTTAATCATTGCTGCAGCGTGGATCATTGTGCCTTTAATTTTAAAAGTTACAGGTAGAAAAGTTATTGTAAATGAAGAAGAATAGAATTAAGGTATCATTTTTCGAGACAAAGTAGAAATTCTGCTTTGTCTTTCTTTTATTTTCTAACATTATAGACAGCTATTTTTCATAGGCGTACAATAACTGTATTAAGAAAGGGGGGAGGCAAAAGGTTAGCCCTTTTGCTAAAAGATGAGAATTATCCGTATTATAGCTCAAATCGCTATCTTATATATTTTTTATTATTTAGGAGTGTTCTTTGTAGAAATAACTAAGTTACCTTTACCAGCTAGTATTGTTGGTTTAATATTGCTCGCTATTTGTTTACAAATGAAATGGGTAAAGGTTGAATACATTCGAGAAGGAGCGGGCTTTCTCATTGCCTTTATGACGCTATTTTTCATTCCGCCAATTGTAGGAATTATTGATTATCCTGAGTTGTTGTCAATAGAAGGAATTATATTAATGGCGACGATATTTATTAGTACTGTAATTACTATATTATTTACGAGTAAATTAAGTGAAAAAATCGAACAAAAGGAATTAAAATTAAAGGAGAAAAGGGAAGGAGGCAACGAGGTTGTTAAAAGCAATCATCTTCATCATTAGTACAGTTGTTTTATTTTTGTTATTCAATCAATTACATAAAAAATATCCTTACCCTTTTTTATTGCCAATCTTAACAACAACAATCGTTATCATCGCAGCGCTGTTATTATTGAATATCCCTTTTTCCGACTATATGGAAGGTGGTAAGTATATTCAACATTTATTAGGACCTGCAGTCGTTGGGTTAGCGTATCCTTTATATAATCAAAAACAGTTAATCATGAAATTCAAATATACGATTCTATCGGGTATTTTCATCGCTATGTTTAGTGGTTTAATTAGTGTATATATCATTTTAAAATTATTTAAATTGGATGATTCATATATTTTAACAGCCTTGCCAAAATCGTTGACGACTCCTATTGCGATGCAAGTGAGTGAAACGATTGGTGGAATTCCACCATTAACTGCAGTCTTCGTCATGATTGCAGGATTTACTGGAGCTTTATTTGGCTCGGTAATTTATAAGGTGGGGAAAGTTCATTCTCCTATTAGTAGAGGAATCTCCATGGGAAGTGCCAGTCACGGTGTTGGAATTACAAAGTTAAAAGAATATGGGGAAGAAGATTTGTCAATTGGTTCATTATCGATGGGATTAAGTGCAGTAATTGGTGCCATATTATGTCCGATTTTTGTATTTATCTTCTTTTGATGTAAAAAAAGAGGATGTCTTAAATAGCAGACATCCTCTTTTACTAGTTGAAATTGTAATTAAAAAATTGGTTTTCGTTCTTTAATAACGCGAATCGTTTTTAACGAAAGATCCTCTGGCCCTTGAACAGGTAATCCAGCTTCGATATTCATTTGGATATATCGGATATTATCTTCAGTAATTATTTCCCCAGGAATAAAAATAGGAATACCAGGGGGATATACCATGATGAATTCTGCACAAATATACCCAACAGATTCTTCTAACGGCATTACTTCTGTGCTAGAGTAGAAGGCATCTCGAGGTGTCATCGCAAGAGCTGGAATATCAGGGATATTTACGTTCGTTTCTTTTACGGATGCATCTGACTCAAAAGCTAATGACATTCTTTGTAGAGCATTCACTAGTAAATTAATTTCTTTTTTCGTATCCCCTAATGTTACTAAGCAGAGGATATTATAAAGGTCAGATAATTCAACTTCTATATTGGCGTTAAGACGTAACCATTCTTCAGCTTGATGACCTGTAATTCCTAAATCTTTTACACTGATTAGAATCTTTGTAATATCCATATCAAATGTTGCAGAGGAATGTAGTTTTTCTCTACCAGCCACTTTTAAGTGGGGAATTTTATTAATTCGTTTTCTTGCATCTTTAGCAAGGCGAATTGTTTCATCAATTAAATCATATCCATGTACTGCTAATTGACGTCTAGCACAGTCTAACGAAGCGAGTATTGGATATGAAGTTGAAGTAGTTGTTAACATCGAAAGAACGGATTGTACTCGGTTTACCGATACTAATCCTTCTTTTACGTTCAATACAGAACTTTGTGTCATCGAACCACCTAATTTATGCACGCTCGTTGCAGCCATATCTGCCCCTGCCTGCATAGCAGATATCGGTAATTCGTCATGGAATTTAATATGCACACCATGCGCTTCATCCACAATAACAGGGATGTTATGGGCATGGACAATATCAACAATTCGTTTTAAATCAGCTGCAAAACCAAAGTAAGTAGGATTAATAACTAACATAGCTTTTGCATCTGGATATGTTTTTAACGCTTTTTCAACCGATTCAGCTGATATACCATGAGCAATACCATATTCTTCATCGACTTCAGGATGGATAAAAATAGGGATGGCTCCAGCTAAAACAATTGCAGACATTGTTGATTTATGAACATTCCGTGGTACCAAAATTTTATCACCTGGACCGACGACAGTTAAAATCATCGCCATGATAGCGCCACTAGTACCTTGAACGGAAAAAAATGTATGGTCAGCACCAAAGGCTTCAGCAGCTAACTTTTGAGCTTCTTTAATAGCGCCTTTTGGTGAATGTAAATCATCTAGTGGAGCAATATTGATTAAATCAATTGATAAAACGTTGTCTCCGACGAACTCACGAAAGGCTGGGTCCATTCCTTGACCTTTTTTATGTCCAGGAATATGAAATTGTATTGGATGTCTATTTCGATGTTTGAGTAATACGTCGAACAATGGAGTCTCTAATTGTGACAACGCAGGTACCACCTCACTTTATATAAATTTTGAAAACAAGAAGAATTATAGCACCTATTCAACTTCATGACTACATAAATTTAAAGGAATTTTTCTAATGTGAGAGAAATTATTAATAGAATGTGAAAAAGGGGATGACGTTATGAACTGGGAAACAAGAATAACACGACTTTTAGGGATAAAATATCCAATTATTCAAGGAGGGTTAGCTTATTTAGCATACTCTGATTTAGCTGCTGCAGTATCGAATGCTGGGGGATTAGGTCAAATTACAGCAATGAGTTTAAAATCGCCGGAATTACTAAGGGAAGAAATTTATAAAACTCGGGAAAAAACTGATCGCCCCTTTGGAGTAAATTTTGCTATCGGAATGTATGGTAAAGGATATGAAGAAATGGTGGAGGTTGCAGTGGAAGAAAATGTACCTGTCATTTCAATGACGGGAGGTAATCCGGCACCAATCTTCCAATTATTAGAAGGGACAACAATAAAAAAGTTAGTATTAGTTGCTGCAAAAAGACAAGCCATAAAGGCTGAACAACTTGGAGCTGACGCGATCATGGTCGTGGGTCAAGAAGGGGGAGGTCATTTAGGGCGGGACGATGTTGGAACGATGGTACTTGTTCCTCAAGTAGTAGATAGTGTTTCCATTCCTGTAATCGCTTCTGGAGGTATTGGAGATGGCCGTGGATGGATGGCTGCCCATGCGTTAGGGGCTGAAGGTATTGAAATGGGGACAAGGTTTATTGCAACGAAGGAATGCGTCCATGCTTCACGGGAGTATATTGAAGCACTCCTACAAAGTTCAGAAACGGATACGACGATTATTAAACGGTCAATTGGCGCTCCTGCTCGTGTATTAAAAAATGAGTTTACAGAAAAAATTTTAGAAATAGAAAATAAAACACCTACATACGAGGCATTAAAAGATTATATTAGTGGAGAGGCAAATAAAAAATTTATTTATGATGGGGACAATCAAAATGGTTTTGGATGGGCTGGACAAGTAACGGGAATGATAAAAGATGTGCCATCCGTACAGGAGTTAATTGAGCGGATGGTTGCGCAAGCTGAACAAATAAGAGTAAAATGGGGTCACTAAAAATTTAAAGGTAGGGTTTTGTATGGAATATTCTTATCCACTATCACCAGATTGGTCAACAACTGAAATTATTGATGTGATAAAGTTTTTTGAAGGGGTAGAACAAGCATATGAAAAAGGAATTAAACGGGAAGATATGCTTGCTAGATATCGTCGCTTTAAAGAGATCGTCCCTTCTCAAGCGGAAGAAAAAACAGTCTTTCGTGAGTTTGAAGAAGTTAGTGGTTATGTAAGCTATAAAGTAGTAAAACAAACGAAAGAAAAAGAAGACGGTACAATCATTAAAATGTAACTAAAAAATTGTATGTATGAATTTTAAAGGATTTGGAATGCTATCATTTCAAATCCTTTTTAATGTGCGCCCGGCATGCGTATGAACTATAGGGTGCAAGTCCCGAACCCCGAAGACAGAAGTAGAGGTTAGCTAAGAGCAAGGGTGTCCGTGGCGACGCGGAATCAGAAGGAAGCTGGAGGCAAAACACCGGTCCGAGGAACACGAATCTCATATAAGGCTAGGTATGATTGAATGAGTTTGCATTACAAAACAAAGTTCCTTCTGTCGAAGGTCATATCAAGTAAATGAGGCGGATAGATGGTGTGAAAGTGCATACGCTTACCCGGGGAGGTCTGACAGAAACGTGAAGTACCCTTCATAACCTACTTGGAGACAAGTAGCTGAACTGTCAGAAGTCAGCAGAGGTCATAGTACGAGTAGGTCTAGAATTACTCGGAAGGACTGAACAATTGAGAGAGATTAGCCCTTGGCTTTCCATCTAGAATGAATAAGCACAGAAAACAGAGAAACCTCACGCTTAGAAAGTAGTGGTGAATCCCACGAGGGTATTTGCGGAGGGTGGAGTTCAGATGGACATAAGAAGATAAGCTAATCACGGAAAGGTACGAAATGGTGATGTTGGATCAAATTCTCGAACGGCAAAACATGATACAAGCGCTAAAGCGAGTTGAAGCGAATAAAGGAAGCCATGGAGTAGACATGATGCCCGTACAAACCTTACGACAGCACATTATCGAAAATTGGAAAAACATTAAATCGTAGATTTTGAATGGAACCTATGAACCGCAACCAGTACGTCGAGTCGAAATCCCGAAACCAGATGGTGGTGTGCGTTTACTAGGTATCCCAACCGTGACAGACCGTTTGATTCAACAAGCTATCTCGCAGATTTTATCGAAGGAATATGACAAAACATTTTCGGACCAGAGTTATGGATTCCGTCCAAACCGGA
>NZ_RHLQ01000025.1 GCF_003711845.1 Lysinibacillus halotolerans | reverse complement strand
AAACGATTTGATCGATTCAGATTAAAGGTGTTATTACACCATCAATATAAAAATATAGATGTTCGGGTCGCATAAATTAGGAGTGAGCTAAATGCTCACCCCAACATTTGACTTAGAACCCCCTTTTTTACGCCATTTTTTCCTTTATAGTTTCTTATTATTTCTCCCATCTGCCTCTTTAAACCTTTATAATGAATATAAAAACCTTATTAGGGTGATATAAATGAATGAAACAATTCAAAATAAATTGGCGATTTTACCCGATGAGCCTGGTTGTTACTTAATGAAGGATCGTCAAGGAACGATTATTTATGTTGGAAAGGCTAAAATCCTGAAAAACCGTGTTCGTTCCTATTTCACCGGCTCCCATGATGGTAAAACCCAGCTGTTAGTAAGTGAAATTGAAGACTTCGAATACATTGTCACATCCAGTGAATTGGAAGCTTTAATTTTAGAATTAAATTTAATTAAATTGCATGACCCGAAATATAACATCATGTTGACAGATGACAAATCCTATCCGTATATAAAAATTACGAATGAAAAACATCCACGCATTTTAATTACACGGAAAGTTAAAAAGGATAAGGCGAAATATTTCGGTCCTTATCCGAATGCAGGGGCAGCCAATGAAACAAGAAAGCTGCTTGATCGGTTGTATCCGTTACGAAAATGTATGAAACTGCCGAATAAAGTTTGCCTATACTATCATTTAGGACAATGTTTAGCTCCTTGTGTAAAGGAGATTGAAGAACATGTTTATGATGACATGATTGAGGAAATTACAAAGTTTCTAAATGGTGGATTTGAAGATGTGAAAAAAGAGTTACAACAGAAAATGCTCGATGCAGCGGAAAATTTAGAATTTGAACGGGCAAAGGAATATAGAGATCAAATTGCCCATATTGAAACGGTTATGCAAAAACAAAAAATCGTTTCGGGTGATTTATCGAACCGGGATATTTTTGGCTATGCAGTTGAAAAAGGGTGGATGTGTGTTCAAGTCTTTTTTGTACGCCAAGGGAAATTAATTGAAAGGGATGTATCCATCTTTCCAATATACCGGGAACCAGAAGAGGAATTCCAAACGTTTATCGGTCGGTTTTACGATATACCTGAGCATATTAAACCGAAGGAAATTTTCATTCCGACGAATGTGGAAAAATCGTTATTAGAAAACTATTTACAAATGAAAGTTGTTACGCCGAAGCGAGGCTCGAAAAAGGAATTGGTCGATTTAGCTACGAAAAATGCTCAAATTGCCATTCGAGAAAAATTCCAATTAATTGAACGGCAAGAAGAACGAACTGTTGGGGCTTGTTTAGAATTAGGTAATGCCATGAACATAGCCCCACCTCTTCGAATTGAAGCCTTCGATAATAGCCATATGCACGGAGCGGATACTGTGTCGGCAATGGTCGTGTTCATCGATGGAAAACCGGCAAAAAAGGAATATCGGAAATATAAATTGCGGGAAACGGCTAAGCACGATGACTATGGTGCTATGCAAGAAGTAATTCGACGTCGCTATTCAAGGGTGTTAAAGGAAAACTTACCATTGCCAGATTTAATTATTATTGATGGTGGGAAAGGGCAAATGGAAGTGGCGCGGGAGGTAATTGAAGATGAATTAGGATTATTCATTCCCATTGCAGGTTTAGCAAAGGATGATAAACATAATACATCCCAATTATTGTACGGAGAACCTCCAATCCCAGTGGAAATGAAAAGAACGAGTGATGGATTTTATTTATTACAACGTATTCAAGATGAAGTCCATCGTTTTGCAATTACATTTTTACGTCAACAACATCAAACAAATGCGATCCAATCCGTCTTGGATGGCATTGAAGGGGTTGGACCGAAAAGGAAACAACAGTTGCTGAAACATTTCGGTTCTATTAAGAAAATAAAAGAATCATCGGTAGAGCAATTAATGGAAGCCCATATTCCAAGTTCAACAGCAATGGCTATCTACAATCACTTTCATAAAGACACATTGTCAAAGGAATAACGGTGTGCTATTGTAAGTTTAAATATGAATACGAACATGATAGAGGTGCAAGGTTCAATAGTAACCATCTGGAGGATGAACAATTCCTAGGAAAGGTGGTGAAAGGGAGACTTGCCGAAGCGATAAATCCATTGTTCAGATTTATTTGCTGGTTTTGCATTTAAGAAGTGTAAGACTGTCAGAATCAGTCAGAGTGATTCTGGAGGGCTATCTCATAAAAGATTTTACTGTGATCGGTATATTTTTGAGGCAGCTTTTCACACTCAGTGAGAAGCTGCTTTTATTTTGAAATGGTATAATGAATGTATAAGTTTTCTGAATTGATGAAAAATACACTTTTTCGAAAGTTGTAAAAGGAGTGTGTACCAATGGAGACAATTGTAGTGAAAGTCGACAGTTCTTCCCTTTTAACACCGGAAAGAATTGATAAACTAGCGGAACGAATTTTAAAGCATCGAAGCAATGGAAAAAATACTATAGTAGTTGTTCCTTCTATTGAATTACTAGAAGGAAAATTACTTCCTTATTCGTCGATTTTTACCGAAAGAATTGCTGATAGAGAAAGTCATGCGCTAAAAGCGATTAACACGCAAGTTGCTAGTAGTTTACTAGCGATTTTACTAGAAAAGAAAGGATGTAAGGCAGTTTCCCTTTCTGGTTGGCAGGCAGGAATTGAAGTGGTGAAGTCCAATGGAAATATATTAATTGAACAAATACACCACGATTTTCTTCTTGAACGGATACATAACGGGGAAATAGCTATTGTGGCAGGTTCTCAAGGTTATGATCAATATAAAGATTTGTGGACTTTAGGAGAAGGCGGTCCAGAAACGACAGCAATTGCCATTGGTACAGCTCTAGATGCGGAATATGTTGAAATATTAACTGAGCAGGATGGAATTTACACAGCCGAATCCTCGGTTGTAAAGGAAGCTCGGAAACTAAAAGAAGTGACCTATGATGAAATGCTTGAACTGGCCCATTTAGGATCTACTTTTGTTCATCCGAGGGCAGTGGAACTAGCGAAAAAATATGAAATGCCGATCGTCGTTCGATCTAGCACAAACGATGTCGAGGGGACATGGATAAAAGGAGAGGTAAAAATGGAGAAAAATAGAGTTGTTCGTGGTGTAGCATATGAAGCAGACATTATTCGGTTAACAGTAGGTTTTGATTCCTATGAAAATTCCTCTCTAGCGAATATTTTTATGACTCTATCAAAGTTTAACATCGACGTAGATATTATCGTTCAAGCAGTTATCGATGGAGTGAAACCAACCGTATCTTTCTCCATTGCAAAAGAAGATTTTGCTGAAGCTATTAAAGTGTTAGAACAAAATAAAGCCCAATTAGGATTTAGTTTTGCCGATTTTGAAGTAGGCTTAGCAAAAGTTTCAATTGTTGGTTCAGGAATGGTTTCCAATCCAGGTGTCGCTGCCCAAATGTTTGATCGATTACGCAAAGAAAATATAATAGTGAAAATGGTCAGTACTTCGGAGATTAAAGTATCCGTTGTCGTACCGCAAGATGAAATGGTCCGGGCAGCAAATGTGTTACATGATGAGTTTCAATTAGTGGAAGAGTACGTAAATTAAAAAGCCAATTCCATAGATATCCCCTTTCATGTCGATATGGAAGGGGAGTAGTCTTTGGAATTGGCTTTTATAATATGTAGGAATTAATCTACTTTTTCTTTTTTATCCCATTTAAGTGTGAAGACGACTTGTTGTTGTTTCTCACGTTTTTCGTCGAAACATTCTGTAAGACAACCTTGTAATGCTTGAATTTGTTGAGCGATGAAGCCTGCTTCTAGTCGGAAGGAACGTTCTTCGATTTTTAATAAGTCGGCGTCATTTGTTAGATGAAATATGTAGCCATCCTTTTCCTCTTTATCAAGGGTTAAAACGCCCCAACCTGCGTCTTGGAAGAAGGAGATAATGAGCTGAATATCAGTACATGGAAATTTGCGGGCTAAATCTTTCCCTGCCCAGTAAAGAACATCCTTTTCATGTTTTCCAAGAATGGTAGGAAGTAAATAATCTCGAATAATTTCGTAGCCAAATGCTGGGACAGTGTTGTGGATGTGAGTCATTTTAAAATTACCTCTTTCTTAATTTCTTCATTATTTAGTATAAGAAAGTAAAATATTCTTTAAAAGAGAAAATTCTACCGAGATAGCGCATATTTTTTAATGAAATGATGAGATAAAAAATTGTATGCAACCTTGACGCTCGTAATTCTTGAGAGTACAATGGACATGTCATAATATTGTACCATTATGAAATACACAGTCAATCTATGAACCTTTACAAAATCGTGAAGTGAAATTGGCTCGGGTATTTAAAAGTACTAGGGGGGGTAATAGTCTTGTCAAAAAATCATGAGTTTTACTGGAGACGCTTACATTCACTATTAGGTATTATTCCTGTAGGTCTGTTCTTAGTGTTTCACTTATCACTGAACTTCACTGCTACTGGTGGAGAAGAAAACTACAACAATTCAATAGGGATTATGGAATTGGTTCCACATTGGCTATTGTTAATTGTTGAGTGGGTAGTAATCTACATACCAATTCTATTCCACGGTTTATATGGTGTGTTTATTGCTTTTACTGCCACTTCAAACATACAGCGCTTCGGGACATTCCGTAACTGGATGTTCATGTTGCAACGTATTTCGGGAGTATTCCTTGTTATTTTCATTGCTTGGCACATCTTCCAAACTCGTATCCAAAAAGCTCTTGGTGCAGATGTTGACTTTAATATGATGGAAGAAATCGTTGCTAATCCGTTTATGTTAGCATTCTACATTTTAGGTATTTTAGCTGCTACATTCCACTTAGCAAACGGTATTTGGTCATTCTTAGTGAGCTGGGGTATTACACAATCGAAAAGTTCACAAAAGGTTGCAACTTATGTAACGATGATCTTCTTCGTTCTATTAAGTATCATTGGTGTTGCTGCAATTCTAGCATTCGTATAATAACATAGTAACATTTCCTGGCAGTATTATAGCAAAGAAAGAGGAGTGAGGAATAATCATGGCGAAAAGCAAAATCATCGTCGTAGGTGGCGGTTTAGCAGGCTTAATGGCTACGATGAAAGCAGCCGAAGAAGGCACTGAAGTTGAATTATTCTCATTAGTTCCCGTAAAACGTTCACACTCTGTTTGTGCGCAAGGCGGAATTAATGGAGCAGTTAATACAAAAGGTGAAGGGGATTCTCCATGGATCCACTTTGACGATACAGTATATGGTGGGGACTTCTTAGCGAACCAACCACCTGTTAAAGCAATGTGTGATGCCGCTCCTGGTATCATTCACTTATTTGACCGTATGGGTGTTATGTTCAACCGTACGCCAGAAGGTCTTTTAGACTTCCGTCGTTTCGGTGGTACGTTAATGCACCGTACAGCATTTGCTGGTGCCACTACTGGTCAACAATTACTTTATGCGTTGGACGAGCAAGTTCGTCGTTATGAAGTAGATGGTTTAGTAACGAAATACGAACATTGGGAATTCCTTGGCGTTGTTCTTGACGACGAAGGTCATTGCCGTGGTATCGTAGCTCAAGATATGAAAACAGAAGAAATCCGTTCATTCCGGTCTGATGCTGTTATTATGGCAACAGGTGGTCCTGGTATTATCTTCGGTAAATCAACAAACTCAATCATTAACACTGGTTCTGCTGCATCGATTGTTTACCAACAAGGTGCATCTTATGCAAACGGTGAAATGATTCAAATTCACCCAACAGCGATTCCTGGAGACGACAAAAACCGTCTAATGTCTGAATCTGCACGTGGTGAAGGTGGACGTATTTGGACTTATAAAGATGGTAAACCTTGGTACTTCTTAGAAGAAAAATACCCTGCATATGGTAACTTAGTACCTCGTGATATCGCGACTCGTGAAATCTTCGACGTATGTGTTAACCAAAAATTAGGTGTTAACGGTGAAAACGTTGTATACCTTGACCTTTCTCATAAAGATCCACATGAGTTAGATATTAAACTTGGTGGTATCATCGAAATTTATGAAAAATTCGTAGGGGATGACCCACGTAAATTACCAATGAAAATCTTCCCAGCTGTTCACTACTCAATGGGTGGTCTATGGGTAGATTATGATCAAATGACTGAAATTCCTGGTCTATTTGCTGCCGGTGAATGTGATTATTCACAACATGGTGCAAACCGTCTAGGTGCTAACTCATTACTTTCAGCGATTTATGGTGGTTCAGTTGCTGGACCTAACGCTGTTAAATATGTAAAAGGCTTAAAGAAACATGCGGAAGATCTTCCTCAATCAATCTATGATGCTCGTGTAAAAGAAGAGCAAGAGAGATGGGATGCTATCCTTAAAATGGATGGTACTGAAAACGCATACCTTTTACACAAAGAGCTTGGTGAGTTAATGACTGACAACGTAACTGTTGTTCGTTACAACGACAAACTTGAATACACTTATAATAAACTTACTGAATTACTACAACGTTGGGAAAACATTAATATCAACGACACTCAAAAATGGAGTAACCAAGGGGCTCACTTCACTCGTCAGTTGAAAAACATGTTATACCTTGCACGCGTTATTACGAAAGGTGCACTTTTACGTAACGAATCTCGTGGGGCTCACTACAAACCAGAATTCCCAGAGCGTGATGACGAGAACTTCTTAAAAACAACAATGGCGAAGTTCAACCCACAAACTGGCGAACCTGAAATTTCTTATCAAGAAGTAGACGTTTCTCTAATTCCGCCACGTAAACGTGACTATTCTTCATAAACATAAGGGGGGTCATTAATCATGACAACAGCAGTAGGAACTGGAAAAACTGTTAAAATGGAAATCCTTCGTCAAGATACTGAAGGTGGACAATCTCGCTGGGAGAAATTTGAGGTCCCTTATCGTCCAGGTATGAACGTTATCTCTGCATTAATGGCAATTCAACAAAATCCTGTTACTGCTGATGGACAAAAAACTACTCCTGTAACTTGGGATATGAACTGTCTTGAAGAAGTATGTGGAGCATGTTCAATGGTTATTAATGGTCGTCCACGTCAATCTTGTTCAACATTGATTGATCAATTGGAACAACCTGTTCGTTTAGAACCAATGAAAACATTCCCAGTTGTACGTGACTTACAAGTTGACCGTAGCCGTATGTTCAATGCGCTTAAAAAAGTAAAAGCTTGGGTTCCAATCGATGGAAGTTACGATTTAGGTGAAGGTCCTCGTATGCCAGAACGTAAACGTCAATGGGCATATGAATTATCAAAATGTATGACTTGTGGTGTATGTATGGAAGCATGTCCAAACGTGTCTGAAAAAGCTTCATTCATCGGACCAGCTCCATTATCACAAGTACGTCTATTCAATACACACCCAACAGGTGCAATGATTAAAGACGAACGTTTAAATGCAATTATGGGTGATGGTGGCCTTGCAAACTGCGGTAACTCACAAAACTGTGTAGCTGCATGTCCAAAAGGTATTCCATTAACAACTTCTATTGCAGCACTTAACCGTGCAACAACTGTTCAAATGTTCCGTAACTTCTTCGGTTCAGACCACATGGTTGACTAATCATTTGGCTTCTTGAAGAAGGAGAAATAGGAAACAAATCCTTTTCAAAAAATATGAAGGGTATCTAAGTCTTTTTATGACTTTTAGATACCCTTTTTATTATGTCTTGCATAAGATAGAACGATGTTACAGAGGAAAGGGTTGTAACATTTGATCGTTAATTTCTTCTATTTGTTTTCCATTCATTTCAGTAGAGTCAAAGGAACTTTTTTGTCGAATGGCGTAAATTTAGTTCAAAGAATGTCGACATAGACAAAAAGGTCACGGCTCCCCCTTTATGTAAATGGACTAGATTTGCTATAATTTAATGAACCGCTATTCATTTTACTTCCTTAAGTTTCACTAAATTCAGTTGATGGATTCCAATTGGGATCATCATGATCGTGTGGACTTAAAAGAAGTTATGACCGTTGGCTTTTCCGAGCTGAATTACTAGTTCAATGGCCATAGCAAAATGATAAAGGGAGAATAGGGAAAATAAAGGGGAAGGGGTTATCGAACATGAAAGCAAGTTATATTGAAGATCCACAAAAATGGGAGGAACAATTCGAATTTTATGTCGAGGTAAAGGTAAGATTTTCGGAAACCGATATGTTTGGACATTTGAACAATACGGTAACCTTTGCATATTTTGAATATGCACGGATTGAATTTTTGAAATATTTAGGTTTTGCCAGCTTCACAGGGGAAATAACGAAAATTCCTGTTGTGGCGGATTTACAATGTGATTATTTAAAACAAGTATATTTTGATGAAACTCTTCGAATCTATGTAAAGGCAGCACGAATCGGAAACTCATCCATCGATATTCACTATCTAGCAAAAAACGAAAATAACGAACCATGTTTCACGGGTAGAGGCACGATTGTTCAAATCGATAAAGCTTCAGGAAAACCAATTCCATGGGATGAAAAAGAAAAATTAATATTGCATGGGAAATAGTTAAAATGCCCTCACAGCCTTTAAACTCTTATCATACTTTACATAGAAGAGGAGATAGGAGGGTGTTGCCTTATGAATAGCCCGCAGCATCGTTCGCTTTTGACGAAAAGAGAACGGGAAATATTCCAGTTACTTATCTTGGATTATTCAACTAAAGATATTTCGCAAAAGTTGGGCATAAGCGAAAAAACGGTGCGTAATCATATTTCAAACACGATTCAGAAACTGGGCGTATCCAGTAGATCACAAGCATTGATTGAATTATTAAGGCTAGAAGAATTATCACTTCATTGATTGGATGCTTGCTATTTCGTCCAAAACACTTCAAAATAGAGTTAAAGCAATTTTATTCAGCAAACAGTTTTTGTTCCTAAGTGTTCACACAGGTTCAAAAGTCGCTGAGACTGATTTGATTCTTGAGGAGTGACTGCACTAGATGAGGAATGACGAAAGGCATAGCAAAGATAGGATAGCATTTTTAGAAAAGAAACTTCGCTTTACTTCGAATTTGATAAAACAAAAGGGTAGGGAAATACTCAGTAATTACACAATTACACCTCCGCAATTTATAGCGCTTCAATGGTTACATGAATCGGGCGATATGACAATTGGAGAATTATCGAATAAAATGTATTTAGCTTTTAGTACGACGACGGATTTAGTCGATCGTATGGAAAAAAATGAATTAGTAGTGCGTATTCGTGACGATCAAGACCGCCGAGTTGTACACATTCATTTACTTCAAGAAGGCGAAAGAATCATCGAAGAAGTGATTGAAAAAAGACAAAATTACTTACAAGAGTTATTAGTTGATTTTGATAAAGAAGAAGTTGACATGTTATCGAAATTACTACACAAATTACATTTACAAATGGAACAGGATTGAGGCGGTTTTTGTGAATGCCCCGATAGGCGTTATTGATTCAGGTGTTGGCGGCTTAACAGTTGCAAAGCAAATTATGAAGGTTTTACCAAATGAAACAATCTATTATATTGGTGATACTGCAAGATGTCCCTATGGACCAAGGAATAGAAAAGAAGTGTTACATTTTACATGGCAAATGGCTAAAGCATTAGAAAAGATGCATATTAAAATGCTCGTCATCGCATGTAATACAGCAACAGCTGTCGCGTTGGAGAGCTTGCAGAAGAAAATGTCGATTCCGGTAGTCGGTGTGATTAATGCAGGGGCGAGGGCGGCAGAGAAAAAAACGAAACGAAATGAAATCGTCGTACTTGCAACAGAAGGTACTATTAAAAGTGGGGCATATGAAAATGCCTTACTTTCTTTAAGTACGAAGGCGAAAATAATTCCTCTTGCGTGTCCGACGTTCGTTCCCCTTGTAGAAAGTGGCGAATATGAAGGACAGTTTGCATTCGACTTAGTTGCAAAAGGTTTAAAGCCGCTAGCCAATAAACAGTTTGATACCGTTATATTAGGATGTACCCACTATCCAATTATCCAGCATCATATCGAAAAAGTAGTGGGGCCGGATGTATTTGTCCTTTCCTCTGCGGAAGAAACGGCAAAGGAAGTAAAGGATTTACTAGAGTATTATAATCAATTGAATACTTCGGTAGAAGAACCTTATCATAAGTTTTTCACAACCGGCTCTGTCCCAATTTTTCGAACGATTGCTACAAATTGGTTAGAGTCAAATCATTTAGATATACGCCGTATAAAACTTTAAACTTACTTCATTGGTAATATCTTTTTTTGCACCATTAGCATGCCAATAGTTAAGAAGCTCGTAAGTATTTTTACTTTCGAGCTTTTTATTTTGAAAAACAATACAAAGGTCACTAGTATTCGCATCCACTCGAAAATTAAAATAAATTATGATAAGATGGGTTTCGCGAAGCAACGAGGAGGATTAACATGACAAGACATGATGGTAGAGCTGTAGAACAACTAAGACCTGTTACAATTGAAACGAATTATTTAATGCACCCTGAAGGATCTGTCCTTATTCAGGTAGGCAATACAAAGGTCATTTGTACAGCAACAATTGATGATAGAGTTCCAGGATTTTTACGTGGCCAAGGAAAAGGATGGATAACAGCGGAATATTCAATGCTGCCAAGAGCCACAGCAGAACGAACTCAACGCGATTCTTCTCGTGGGAAAGTAAATGGCCGGACGATGGAAATACAACGTTTAATTGGACGAGCATTACGGGCCATTGTTGATTTAGAAGCATTAGGTGAAAAAACGGTTTGGATTGATTGTGATGTCATTCAAGCAGATGGTGGGACACGTACCGCATCCATTACAGGCGCTTTTGTTGCGTTAACACAAGCATTAGCAAAAATTCACGAGGAAAAACCTTTCCCTAAATTCCCAATCGTTGATTACTTAGCTGCAACGAGTGTTGGATTTGTTAGGGAACTTGGTGCTGTATTAGATTTAAACTATGTGGAAGATTCTTCTGCGGAAGTCGATATGAACTTAGTAATGACTGGTTCTGGTCGTTTTGTGGAAATCCAAGGAACAGGAGAAGAAGCAACCTTCTCCCGTGATGAGTTAAATCAATTATTAGATTTAGGTGAAAAAGGAATTGCCGAATTAATTGCCTTACAAAAAAATGCCCTTGGAGAAGCAGCAAACTTAGTTGGTTCAACGAAGGAGGAAGCATAATGAAACAAGTTGTGATTGCAACAAAAAATAAAGGGAAAGCGAAGGACTTCGAAGCATTGTTTACACCCCTTGGTTACGAAGTTGTAACGATGTTTGAAGTAGCGCCTGATTTAGAAATTGAAGAAACAGGAACAACCTTCGAAGAAAATGCCATTTTAAAGGCTGAGACGCTTGCTAGACAGCTTGGAAAACTAGTCATAGCCGATGATAGTGGACTAGCTGTAGATGCCCTAGGAGGCGAACCTGGCGTATATTCTGCCCGCTATGCTGGCGACCATGATGATGAAGCAAACATTGTGAAAGTACTGGAAAAACTAAAAGGCGTACCGGACGAAAAACGCACTGCCCGTTTCTGCTGTTCATTAGCCATCGCTGGACCAAATATGGATACATATACAGTATTCGGTACATGTGAGGGTGTAATTTTACATGAAAGACGGGGAACAAATGGCTTCGGTTATGATCCAATTTTCTTTGTACCAGAACTAGACCGTGCCATGGCAGAATTAACACCAGAAGAAAAAGGAGCGATTTCCCATCGTGGAAATGCTATTCGTAAGCTGGCAGCAGAATTACCAAACTTGGTAAAGTAGGTTAATTAAAATAATAAGGGTCCCCGAAATAGTGTTTCGGGGAATATCCCATTTAAATTAAGTATATGAAAATAACTTCATGCATATAGTGATGGTTGGGATGGTCTTTTAGGAGGTGGAATGATGCGGTTATTAGTAATGAGTGATACCCACGGAGATGCGGAAGTGATTAAAAGGGTAAGGGAAGCCAATCCACAAGTCGATGCGATCGTACATTGTGGAGATAGTGAACTTTCCTATGATCATCCTTATTTAGATGGTGTAAAAAAAGTGCGCGGTAATTGTGACCGGGACGACCGATTCCCAAATGAAGAATTGTTTGAAGTAGACGGTGTGAAAATTTTCGTCGCCCATGGGCATTTGTTAAATGTGAAGTCCACCATTATGAATTTACTATACCGTACGAAGGAAGTGGAGGCAGATGTCGCCTTTTTTGGCCATTCCCATGTATTAGGTACGGAGTTAGTGGATAATATATTATTTGTGAATCCTGGAAGCCTATTAAAACCACGGGCAATTGCGGAAAAAAGTTATGCCGTTGTAGAATTCGAAGATAACACGTGGAAAGTAACAGGCTATACAGATAACGGGAAAGAAATCTTTACAAAAAACTATGCCTTATCAGAGTAACGATTCGATTTGAATTTTTTGATTCATTTATAAATTATTTTTCAAATAGTATTGACAGTTTACCAATAAGTGCATATAATAATAATTGTCTTTCATGATTATTTCCATGTTTGACCAATGTCTCAGTAGCTCAGCTGGATAGAGCATACGCCTTCTAAGCGTACGGTCGGG
The DNA here is from genome assembly GCF_003711845.1 of Lysinibacillus halotolerans. GTDB lineage: Bacteria > Bacillota > Bacilli > Bacillales_A > Planococcaceae > Ureibacillus > Ureibacillus halotolerans. The sequence continues at coordinate 39,055 of NZ_RHLQ01000025.1, read as the reverse complement.
GGTTCGAATCCCTCCTGGGACGTCGAAGGGTTCAGATAGAAGAAGTTTGAACCAAGTAAAAATGCTTCAAATCCTTATTATATAGGGGTTTGGGGCGTTTTTATATTTTACAAGAAAAAGAAAGAAACCGAAAGAAAAAGGTGCTTTTTATACACTTTATACACAAATTTTACACAAGGATTTAGCCACTATAAGTTAGTAAGTCCTCAAAAATTGAAGCAGTTTTTGATGAATCACGCTCACGAAGTTCTTTTAAGAGATGTGCGTAAGTAGAAGTCGTAATATCAATTGAAGCATGACCAAGTCTTTCGCTTACATACAGAACTGAAATATCTTGATAAAGAAGAACACTAGCATGAGTATGGCGTAAACCATGAACTGTAATAATAGGTTTGATTTTTAGTTTTTTTATTGAAGCTCGTAACACATCATTTAACCGATCATTAGTAATAACTTGAATTGGTGAATCAGATGTATAGAACACTAGGCGATTTTCATTCTGAGGATGATTTGAAACTTTTAGTACCTGTTTCTTTAAAACATTCATTGTCGTCTTATCTAAGCCAATTGTTCGTTCAGATGATTCATTTTTCAACGGACCAAATCCTCCATACTCTTTATAGCGCCATTGTCGATGAATTTTAACAGTGCTTTCTTTAAAATTAATATCTTCAATTGATAGACCAACTAATTCCCCGTATCGTAAACCGCTAGTTAAAGCAACAATTAACATCGTATATTCAAGACCATTGTCAATATTTGCATGTAAATACTTTAATAGTAGTTGACTAGCATCATAATCCAAGAACTTTTCAGATGATTTTTTACTAGCTGCTCCGGTGATGGTAACATTTCGTGTAAAGTCGGTTTTTATTAATCCTTCATCTATTGCTTCCCTTATACAAGTGCGTATAAAGCCATTCATTTTACGATTCGTTGTTTTAGCAAATTGCTCTCCCATGTCATTAAGAAACTGTTGGTATTCACGTTTAGTAATACTCTGAATAGCTTTATCTCCAAAATAGTTAAGAAGTTTGGTGTGAGTTGCTTTATAAGAGTTAAGGGTTATATCGGAAATATCTCGCTTATAAGTCTTGAACCATTCCAAAAAATATTTTTCAATCGGATAGTCCTTTTGTGGATCGAGTACTCCGTTTTTTAAATCAAATTCCATCTGTAAAGCTGCTTCTTGTGCTTCTTTTTTTGTTCGAAATCCCCCTTTACGAATTGGTTTTTGCTTGCCGTCTATTGTGCGGCTAATGGCATATTGCCACGTGTTACCGCGCTTTGTGAAGCTTGCCAAATAATTACCTCCTTTACTTGGTATAAGAATAGTATAGAGTTTTTATGAGTGTTTGGAAAATGTGAGTTTGAAGTTGCTATTAAGTGAGTGTGTGAAAACATGAATATAAACATAAACTAACTGGGATGTCTTTACTTTTATCTAACTAGTGGCTAAGCTATAATGTACTGAAAGGTGGTGCAGAATGAGAACATTCAAAGAGTTACACACCATTGAAGCTGTAAACAGCTTTATTTCCAGCAATCCATTATCCTTTATTTATATTTCGCGTACAGGATGCAGTGTTTGTCATGCTCTTTTACCACAGATCGGAAAACTTATGGAAAAGTTCCCGAATATCCAACTCGCACACATCAATTCTACAGAAGTGGAGGAAGTCGCAGAACGGTTTACTGTTTTTTCGGTCCCAGCGATGCTTCTATTTATAGAAGGGAAAGAATTTTTGCGGGAAGCGCGTGTTGTCCATATGAGCCTATTTGAAGAGAAATTACAGAAGATTTATGACGGTTATATGAATTAAGGCTATTCTCGCATGCTCGGGGAATAGCCTTTTCTTTTAATTTTTATTAAAGTGTATTATAAAGAAGAAAATTTATCAAAATCGTGAAGGCTGATTATCACCTTATCTATTAGTGGACCATTAAATATTTTAGAATAAATATTAGAAATAGAGGCTATAAAAATGAAAATAGATGTAACACTCTACACCACCACGTTGTGTCCTGTATGTGGTATGGTTAAAGACTTTTTGAAAGACATGAATATAATATATAAAGAAATTAATGTAGATATCAACCCAATAGAAATGATAAAACTTATTGGGAAGACGAGAAGATTATCTGTTCCTCAAACAAATATTAATGGTGAATGGATCTTCGGATTTGACCCGGTTCGCATCTTAGAAGTTCTAAATGCTAAGTCTAATTAGAAAGGAGTAAAGGTTCTTTTCCTAAACATTAGAAGTTATGGATTAAGCTGAACAAATAATGGAAAAAGTAACTTTTATTGAAAGGTAGTTTAAAGATAAAGTATTGGAATACCTGTTTTCAAATGGATAACTAGTATATGGGAAGAAACCTCTTTGAAACTAGCGAGTAAAGAGAAATACTAGACTACTTATAGGAGTTGACATTATACCTTACGGGGTATAATATGGTATAATAATGAATGATTCATTAAGGGGAGGCTAGATAGTTGAATTCATATGATGATAAAATCAAAAATCGAATTAAACGAGCAGAAGGTCAGCTTCGTGGTATTTTGAAAATGATGGATGAAGGAAAAGATTGTAAAGCAGTAATCACTCAACTATCTGCAGCTCGTTCAGGTGTGGATCGTGCTATCGGTTTAATCGTAAGTCAGAACTTAGCGGAGTGTATCCAAGCAGCACAGGGTGACGAGCAAGCTATGAATGAGTCAATTCAAGAAGCTGTTAATCTTTTTGTTAAAAGTCGATAAGTAGTTCGACTTTTTATTTCAAATAAATAATACCCCTATAGGTATCCGAGGCTGCTTATATTCTTAAAAAACATTAATCAACACTATTATTGGAGGAACTATTATGAAAAAGAAAATTATTATCGTTGGTGGAGTTGCAGGTGGAGCAACAGCAGCAGCTCGTTTAAGAAGAATTAGCGAAGATACTGAAATCATACTTGTAGAGCGCGGTGAGTATATTTCATTCGCAAATTGTGGTTTACCTTATTATATCGGCGAAACTATCAAGGATCGAAGTAAATTATTAGTTCAAACAGTCGAAGGAATGTCTGAACGATTTAAACTAGATATACGAAACCAAAGTGAAGTAATTAGTATTGATACTGAGAATAAAAGTGTGACGATAAAAAATCTACAAACAGATGAACTTTATACTGAAACATACGATAAATTACTTCTATCTCCAGGTGCTAAACCAATTATACCACCAATTCCTGGTTTAAATGAAAATGATACATTATTTACCCTTAGAAACATTCCTGACACAGATAAAATTAAGAGCTATGTTGATTCTAAAGAGCCTAAAAAAGCGGTAGTCATTGGTGGTGGGTTTATTGGAATTGAAATGGCGGAGAACTTAGTAGATTGTGGAATTGAAGTTACAATTATCGAAATGGCAAATCAAATCATGGCGCCAATTGATTTCGAAATGGCAAGTATTTTACACAAACATCTAAAAGAAAAAGGTGTGAACTTAATACTAGAAAATGGCGTGCAATCCTTTGCTGAGCATGGTAAAAAAGTTATTTTATCTGATGGAACAGAAATTGAAACGGATATGACTATACTTTCAATTGGTGTAAGACCGGAAAATGAATTAGCCAAAGGGGCTGGATTAGAATTAGGTGAACGTGGAGGGATAGTTGTAAATGAATACCTACAAACATCTAATCAGGATATTTACGCTGTAGGAGATGCAGTTGAGGTTGTGGATTATATTAATGGCCAAAAAGCTATGATTCCACTTGCTGGACCAGCCAATCGCCAAGGTCGAATTGCTGCCAATAACATCATGGGGAAAAATGAGAAGTATCAAGGGACTTTAGGTACTTCAATTGCGAAGGTGTTTGATTTAACAGTTGCTGCTACTGGCAATAATGAAAAAACTTTAAAAAGACTAGGAATATCTTATGAAGTTGTTCATATTCACCCAAGTTCTCATGCTGGTTATTACCCAGGTGCAGCGCAGATATCCTTAAAATTAATCTTTGATAAAGAAACAGGAAAAATCTTTGGCGCACAAGCAATTGGAGCAGATGGTGTTGATAAACGAATAGATGTTATTGCTACGGCTATTAAGGGCGGACTTACTGTAGAAGATTTAACGAATCTAGAATTATCTTACGCACCACCATATTCTTCTGCAAAAGACCCAGTGAATATGGCAGGATATGTAGCAACGAATGTACTACTTGGTGACTTAGAGCAGATACAATGGCACGAAGTAGATCAAATCATTGCAGACGGTGGTTTATTAATCGATGTTCGTGAAGCAAAAGAAAGAGAAAATGGCTATATAAAAGGTTCTATTAATATTTCTCTTAATGAGCTAAGAAATCACCTAAATCAAATTCCAAAAGATCAACCTGTTTATGTAAGCTGTCAAGTAGGATTAAGAGGCTATTTAGCAAGTAGAATCTTAAAAAACAGTGGATACAAAGTGAAAAATGTTGATGGTGGATGGAAAACATATTCATCTGTATATGGTGCAAAGATAAACCAATAACATTTCTAACTATTAGTATTTTTTGAGATATTAAATAAATACCTATATAAGGATGAGTCTAGGACGATAAGGATATATATCATCCTAAACTCATCCTTTTTGTAGTTGTTTGATCTTAGTTATTTCAAATTAAGATATACAAATGAATAAAAAAATCCAAACATACTAAATTTTAACGAAATTTTCACATTTCCAATCCATAATACAGGTGAAGGGAGATGTGTAAATGAAATTTAGTATTGAAAATGAACGATTAGTTGGACATTTAGAATTTGGGAACATTTATGCTTCTACAGATAGCTTGAAAGGATATAAGCCCTACGAATTAATGTTAACTTCTATAGTTACGTGTAGTGGTTTATTACTTATAAAGTTATTAAATAAAAAACGCATATCTTTCACTTCTGTAAATTTTCATGTGGAGGGTATTAGAAATACGGAAATAGCGAATCGTGTTGAAGCAATCGATATTACTGCATACGTCACATTTGATAAAGAACTTTCAAAAGAGCAACTAAAAAAGTTAGAAGAACTAGTAATAAAGAATTGCGGGATGATTCAAACGATTATTGGCTCTGTGAAAGTTACTTACAATATTCATTACCACCAATTAACGGATTAAGAAAGGAGCAATTAGGATGAAAAAATATATTCCTTTCATAATCATAGCAATACTTGTGTGTTACGTAATTTTTGACTTTGTGTCAAAAGAATCAATGCTGAATACCACAATAAAAAATGAAGCTAAAACAGAACAATCGATTGAACAAGAAGTGGTGGACGAGTTATTTGATCATACAGGTGAAGATCTAACTGAAACGGGCCATATAGAATCTGGACAAACCTTACCAGAAGTTGAATTTGCTCCCGGTTTCGAACTGTCCGATATGAACGGTGTTTCTGTAAACCTTTCCGACTTAAAAGGAAAAATTGTTATCTTAAACTTTTGGGCAACTTGGTGTCCTCCATGTAGAGACGAAATGCCTCATATGCAAAGTTTCTATGAAAAGAAAAAAGATGATGGCATTGAAATTATTGCTGTTAACTTAACGAACCAAGATGTTGGGCGGCAAGCCATTGAACAATTTGTACAAGATTTTGGCTTAACATTTCCAATTCTGTTAGATGAAGATGGTTATGTTGGGACGTTGTATGAAGTTATGACAATACCAACGAGTTATATTTTGGATGAGGAAGGACGTATTTTTCAAAAGGTAGTTGGTCCAATGGATGAACAAATATTGAATGATATGGTGGATTCAATTCGTATGTATGATGAAGAGTAAGAACTTCTTAGTTCAGTAGCTCAGATACATCTAAATTATTAAAAAAGCAGGAGTTGTCAAATGGCTAGTACAGCAAAGGTCATTTCATTAGCATCAATTTTCTTTAGTATTATCGTAGGTCTACTAATTTATTATTGGATTAGCCCATCAAACAAGGAAGAGATGAAAATTCAATTTGAAAAAGTTGTTAACTTTTTATTGAACTTTATTATCTTTATGTGGATAGCAAAAGTAGTATTAAATATCACAATATTTATAAAAGATCCTCTTGCTGTTTTAGCCTATCCAGCTGACTCAACCGCTTTTTATCTAGCTATAATAGCAAGTTTCACTCGATTAGTTTTTAAACAGAAAAATTTAAATCTATTTAACTTTCTTAGTGTCTTGTTACCAGTCGTGTTAACGGCTTCTTTTATGTTTGAATTTACACAATTTATACAAGATCACAATTGGTACTCTTTGACGAATATGATTGTCTTTATGATTCTTGTGACATTTTTTTATTATTTTATTGACAAAATCTCACCGTTAAATTTATATTTAATTCTTTTAATTAGTTGGTTGACCGGGACATTAATTATGTACTTTACACAACCATATGTATCATTTTTCGGGTATTTATTATCGTTACCATTTATTTTCTCTTTCTTTTTATTCAATCTAAGTGTCCTAATTTATCACAAATTGAAGAGGTGAATATATGACTATTGAGACAGATACAGTCCTTCTAGTAGGTATGCTTTTAGCGTTTGGAGCTGGTGCTATTTCCTTCTTATCACCATGTGTACTTCCTTTATTTCCCGCTTATTTATCCTACATTACAGGAATTAGTGTAATGGAAATACAAACAGAACAAAGTACTACGATTCGAAAAAAAATATTAAGCCACTCAATCATATTTTTAATTGGAATAGGTATTGTTTTTATTAGCTTAGGGGCTAGTGCTTCTTATCTCGGGCAATGGTTACAACAGTTATTTATAGGAAATACAGCATTATTAATACAGAGGCTAGCCGGGATCTTTATCATCTTTATGGGATTATTTGTAGCAGGGTGGTTAACGATTCCGGTATTTATGAGGGAAAGACGTTTCCAGTATTCAAAAAAATCTACAAGTTATTTAGGGACATTTTTTGTTGGGCTAGGTTTTGCGGCTGGATGGACACCGTGCATTGGTCCAATTTTTGCATCAATACTATTACTTGCTGCTACCAATCCAAGTCAAGGTCTTATTTATACGTTTATGTATGTCATTGGTTTTGCAGTTCCATTTATAATATTAACGTTTTTCATTGGTTCGTCGAAATGGATTGTAAAAAGAACTGGAATCATTATGAAAGTTGGAGGGATTATGATGATTCTCATGGGAGTCCTTCTATTTTTCGGACAAATGCCACGATTAAGTGCATTTTTATTGAGATTAATTGATGGAACATGGCTATCAAATCTAGGATAGAAAGAGGTAAATGGCAATGAAGAAAGTAATATTTGGACTATTATTAATTGCAATGATTGGATATGCGTTTTATGAGTATAATTCTTCCCAATCTGATACCACAGTTACAAGTAAAAAAACTCCCGTGATCTCATCTAATACGGATATTGAAATTGAAGAAACAAATGAAGTAGGAATTAGACGTGGAAATATTGCACCCAATTTTACGTTAGAGACATTGGAAGGTGAAGTTCTTTCACTGTCAGATTTTAAGGGAAAAAAAGTATTTATTAATTTTTGGGCTACTTGGTGTCCACCCTGCCGCGCAGAGATGCCAGATATACAAAAATTCTCTGAGGATGAAGATGTTCTAGTGTTGGCAATCAACTTAACACATACAGAAGATTCTTTGTTGACAGTTGATAACTTTATTCAAGAAAAAGGATTCGATTTTCCAGTATTAGTCGACGAAAATGGAGAAGTTGCCGAGCTGTTTCGCGTACAAGCTTATCCAACATCCTACATGATTGATACATCGGGAAGAATACAATTCGTTGCATTAGGTGCAATGAATTATGATCTTATGGTTAAGGAATATAAAAAGTTAAAATAAGCACTTAAACTGGGGGGTGTCATTTTGAAACAGAAGATTTTAATTGTTGAAGATGACCAAATGATTCGAAACTTAATCAGGATTTATTTACAAAATGAAGGATATGAAGTGATTGAAGCAGTGGATGGGGAAATGGCCAAAGATATATTTCTAAAAGAGCATCCATGTTTAATTATCCTTGATTTAATGCTTCCGAAAATTAGTGGTGAAGAATTTTGTGAATGGGTAAAAGACCAAGAAAGAAATGAAGTGTCAATTATTATGTTAAGCGCAAAAGTACAAACTGCTGATAAAATCCATGGGCTTCGACTAGGTGCTGATGATTATATGACCAAACCGTTTGATCCTGAAGAATTGCTTGCACATGTAGAAGCTGTTTTAAGGAGGACAGGTCAATTTTGTCAAAAAATTTCACACGGAGGATTATGTATAAAACCAAGGAAAGGTGAAGTTGTTTTATATGACAAAGAAATTCACCTAACGAAACATGAATTTCAATTATTGTATCACTTCATGGAAAACCCAAATATCGTATTACCCCGTGAAAATTTATTAGAGCATTTATATCCATATCTTGAAAAAGAAGTGATGGAGAGAACAATCGATGCTCATATAAAAAAAATTCGAGAAAAAATTGAAGAGAATCCAAGTAAGCCAAAAAGGATTCAAACAGTTCGTGGAATGGGGTATAAGTTTGTTACAGAATAAACTACCATCGTTATTACCAAAGAAGTTTTTGTGGCGTTTAACTTTAGCGAATAGTTTCATAATCATTGCTTTTATATTGATTTCTGGATGGTCCATTTATGAAGCAGCTTGTCAAATATTTGATGAAATGGCGATGTATCAAGAAACAAAATTATTTAAAACTGTTTTATTGCAATACTTATGGATATTTGTTGGGATTTTTATTGTTCTCGCGATTGTCATCCAGTATTACTTTACACGTAAATTGATGAAACCTTTAACAGAATTAATCGAGTCGATGAAAAGCTTAAAGCAAGGTCATAAAGTGCAGAATATTCAATTTCAGTCCGATGGTGAAATGGAAGAGTTAATTTATCATTTTAATGAGTTAGTCAATCAACTGGAGTGCAATAAAATACAACGGCACAAACAACTGACGGATTTTTCTCATGAATTTCGCACACCGTTAACCAATTTAAATGGTTATTTAAAGGCGTTGCAAAGTGGGGTCATAACTGGGGATCAAGAATTATTTCATGCACTTCAACGAGAATCGAATCGACTCATTAGTATGTTAGAACAATTAAAGTCTATTGAAGAACTTGAATATGTGCAAAACCAAAAATTTGTTCAAAAACAAGAAGTTCAAATTACAGAAATCATCAATCAAGTCGTTAAAATGTTTACTTGGACCTTGAAAGGAAAAAATATAGATTTTACTTCAGACATTGATGAACAGTCTATTCAAATCAATCCTACTGGGATGACACAAGTGATTAGTAATTTGATTGATAATGCTATTCGTTATTATGATGGAATATACCCAATTCAGATAACAGGGAAAAGAAAAGATGAATCTTATTGCATTTCCGTCAGTGGACAAGGTCAATTTATTTCAAAGAATGAGCAAGATTTTATTTTTGAACGATTTTACCGAACGGAATCTACGAATAAAACAATTGGTAAAGGATTAGGTTTAGCAATTTCAAAAGAGATTGTTGAGCAGCATGATGGCAATATCCGTATAATGTCAGATGGATATAATCATACGTTCATTGTGACAATTCCCATTTCTTCTAAAAAAGTAAAGCGTATTGATGCAAGTTTTTTAGAAAATCTAAATTAGAAAAAAATTTTGTTTTGCTTGTTGACATTATACCTGTAGGGGTATATTATGTGTATATCAGCAAGAGATAACAAACAGGAAGGAGGCGGCACAAGTGAATTCGTATGATGTTAAAATAAAGAATCGAATGAAACGAATAGAAGGTCAACTTCGAGGGATATTGAAAATGATGGACGAAGGAAAAGACTGTAAGGCCGTCGTCACTCAATTATCAGCTGTCCGTTCAGGTGTTGACCACACAATTGGTGTCATTGTAAGTCAAAACTTAAAAGAATGTATCTTGGAAGCAAAAAGTAATGAGGCTACCAATGATTCAGTACAAGAAGCAATGGAGTTATTAGTTAAAAGTCGTTAAAAATTGACTTTTATTTTTCAATAAAAATATACCCGTAGCGGTATATGAGGAGTGAGCAAATGGAAATTTGGTTAGTGATTGCAATTGCGATTGTTTTTATCATTTGGCGTATGAGACCGGTAAAAGGAACAAAAACTATATCGACAGATGCATTAAAAGGAATCCTAAATGATAAAGATAAAGTATTTGTCGATGTACGAACAACTGGTGAATATAAAGCTCGAAATATTCGTCAGTTTAAAAATATTCCTTTAGGATCCGATCTTTCAAAACTTCCGAAAGATAAAGAAATTGTTGTCATTTGTCAAAGTGGAATGCGTAGCGCACAAGCTTGCAAACAATTAAAAAAATTAGGATATGAAAATGTAACTAATGTTCGTGGTGGCATGAGTGCCTGGAGAGGCTAAAAATGAATATAGGAGGACAATGAAAATGAAAGAAATAACTGCAAAAGAGGTTCAACAACGTATAGAAAATGGAGAAAAGCTAAATCTAATTGATGTTCGTGAAGTGGATGAAGTACAAGCGGGTCATATCCCTGGTATTACACATATACCCCTTGGGCTACTTGAATTCCGTACACACGAACTAGATAAAGATACACCATACATTATGGTTTGCCGTTCTGGTGGTCGAAGTGGTCAAGCAACACAATATTTACAAAGCCAAGGTTTTGATGTAACTAACATGACAGGTGGTATGCTTTCTTGGGAAGGGAAAGTTGAATAATTTTTTTGAGATTAATAATACCCTATTAGGTATATGGAGGTTTTTGGAATGTCATTAAAAGCAGATGTACAGTTAGACTGCAAAGGACTTGCATGCCCAATGCCAATTGTTAAAACGAAAAAGGCAATGAATGATGTAAGTGATGGACAAATTTTAGAAGTGCAAGCGACAGACAAAGGTTCTATTGCAGACCTGAAAGCTTGGTCTGAAAGTATTGGCCATCAGTATATTGGCAATAAAGAAGAAGATGGTGTCATACGACACTACATCCGTAAAAGTGGTGATGACCATGAATCGGAAAAGAAATTTGAACAAACGATTACCAATGAAGAAGTAATTGATCGTGCTGCTAACGGAGGTATTATTCTTGATGTTCGTGAACAAGCGGAATATGCATTTGGTCATATCGAAGGCTCTAAATCCATCCCAATGGGTGAATTAGAAGATCGTTTAGATGAGCTAGATAAAGACCAAGAAATTTATGTGATTTGTCGTACAGGAACACGCAGTGATTTAGCCGCACAGAAATTAGCGGAAAAAGGTTTTACAAAAGTGTATAACGTCTTACCAGGAATGGGTTCTTGGAACGGCGATTTATCTAAAAAATTATAAAAACAGAAAATTGGAGGAATTTTATTATGTCTAACAAAGTAGCAATTATCGCAAGTAACGGTGGGTTATTTGACGCTTATAAAGTATTTAATATCGCAACGGCTGCAGCAGCAACAGAAAAAGAGGTAGCGATTTTCTTCACATTTGAAGGGTTAAATTTAATTCACAAACAAGCGATGCAACAATTACCGATGCCAGAAGGTCGTGAACACTTTGCGGAAGGATTTGCAAAAGCAAATGTACCTAGTATCCCAGAATTAGTAGAGATGGCTCTAGACATGGGCGTAAAATTCATCGGCTGTCAGATGACAATGGATGTAATGGGCTTAACAAAAGAAGACTTTATTGATGGAATTGAAGTTGGTGGAGCAGTAACATTCCTAGAATTTGCTAAAGATGCAGCACCAACATTAACATTTTAATACCAAAAGAGTTAAATGATGAAATACCTAATATCAGATCATTAGGGAAAACTAGTGGAAGGGAATATACTCTCTTCCACTTAAAAAAACACAAAAATAATACCTATGGGGGTAATTCGATATGACAGTTATTAAAATGACAGCAGCAGAAGTTGCACGAAAAGTAATTGAAAATAAAGAGTTATTTATTTTAGATGTACGTAACAAAGACGCTTTTGAAGACTGGAAAATTGAAGGACATAGCTTTGATTATTTAAATATTCCTTATTTCGATTTATTAGATGGTGTGGATGAAATCTTACCAAAACTACCGACTGATAAAGACGTATTAGTGGTTTGTGCTAAAGAAGGATCGTCTCTAATGGTGGCTGAAATGGTATCAGAAGCAGGACGCGATGTGTTCTACCTTGAAGGTGGCATGAAATCATGGAGTGCATACCTTGAGCCGATTAAAGTTGGTAATTTAACAGGTGGTGGGGAACTATACCAATTCGTTCGTTTAGGAAAAGGTTGCCTTTCTTACATGGTGATTTCAGAAGGCGAAGCAGCCATTATTGATGCGGTTCGTTTTACAGAAGTGTTCACAAATTTTGCAAAAGAAAAGAATGTAGAAATTAAACATGTATTTGATACACACTTACATGCAGATCACATTTCAGGCGGTCGTCATATCGCTGAAGCAACAGGCGCTACTTATTACTTACCACCAAAAGATGCAGAGGAAGTCGTATTTGATTACACACCACTTGAAGATGGTTTAACAGTAAAAGTAGGAGCATCTCAAATTGAAGTAGGCGCACTATACTCACCGGGTCATACAATCGGCTCAACATCATTTATCGTTGATAGCAAGTATTTATTAACAGGTGATATTTTATTCATTGATTCAATCGGTCGCCCGGACTTAGCAGGTCTTGCGGAGGATTGGGTTGGCGATCTTCGTGAAACACTATATCGTCGTTACCGTGAATTAGCAGAGGATTTAATCGTTCTACCAGCTCACTTCATGATCATTGAAGAGTTAAATGAAGACGGCACTGTAGCAAAACGATTAGGTGATCTATTTGCAGAAAACCATGGTTTAAACATTGAAAGCGAAGAAGAATTCCGTCATACCGTAACGGATAACTTACCACCACAACCAAATGCCTATGAACAAATTCGACAAGTAAACATGGGTAAAATTACTCCTGACAATGATGAACAAACAGAGATGGAAATCGGTCCAAACCGCTGTGCGGTACGCTAATGAATGATGTAAAACAAACTCTGGCAAGGAAAAGGTAAATTCCTTCCTTGCTAACTAATTTTATAAATTAAAAGGAGACAGTTAAAATGGAAGTAAATCAAGTTTTAGACGCAAAAGGATTAGCATGTCCTATGCCAATTGTACGAACAAAGAAGGCAATGGATACACTAGAATCAAATCAAATTTTAGAAGTACAAGTGACGGATAAAGGCGCGTTAGCTGATTTAACGGCTTGGACAGCTGCTGCTGGCCATACCCTTTTAGAACATAAAGAAGAAGCAGATGTGTTAACCTTCTACATTAAAAAAGCTTAAACATAAAAAGTGGGTTGTCCTTATGCGACTCACTTTTCTTTTTAGCCAGAAGTCTTAAAATGAATTCTGATTTTTATTAGTTAGAAAGAAAGAAGGTAACAAGATGGATATTTATTACGTGCTACTTCTTTTTGCCATTGGTTTTATCGGGTCATTTCTATCAGGTATGCTTGGAATTGGTGGTGCGATTGTGAAATTCCCAATGCTTTTGATGATACCACCAATGTTTGGTTTTCAGGCATTAACGGCTCATGAAGTATCTGGGATTAGCGCACTAGATGTATTATTTGTATCAATCGCAGGTGTCATCGGATTTCGGAATGGGGGCTATTTAAATAGATCGTTAATTACCGTGATGGGGATATCTGTTTTAGTCGGAACTTTTATCGGTAGTTTTGGATCACAACATTTATCTGAGGAACAAGTAAATATGGTATATGGCATTTTAGCATTACTTGCGGCTATTATGATGTTTATTCCGAAAAAGAAAATTGATGACGTTCCATTAGACCAAGTTACTTATAACAAACCGTTAGCAGCTAGCTTAGCCTTCGTTGTTGGTATTGGTTCAGGTATAGTTGGAGCGGGTGGAGGATTTTTATTAATTCCGATTATGCTACTAATTTTACGTATTCCTACTAGAATGACGATTGCATCTAGCCTTGCGATAACCTTTATTTCTTCTATAGCAGGATCTATTGGTAAAATTACAACAGGGCAAGTAGAATACCTGACAACGGTTATTGTAATTGTTGCTGGTTTAATTGCGGCTCCAATTGGGGCAAAAATAAGCAAAAAGATGAACACAAAAGTATTACAAGGAATTTTATCTGTTCTAATATTAGCAACTGCTATAAAGATATGGATAGATATTTTATAGATAATCCAAACTAAATGATCGAATCATATTACTAGATAGGGTGATTTAAATGGGTTTTCATTATACAGTTATAAGTGATAAAACGATTGATGAAGCGATTGCATTTATTGAACAAAATCTTAAAGAAAATAAATTTGGGGTTCTTTGGCAACAAAACTTGACTGAAACTTTACAAAATAAAGGTGTAGATAGTTATAAAAAGCCTTACCGAATTCTTGAAGTTTGCAATCCAGTAGAAGCGGCACGTGTAATAGAGCATAATCCTTTAGTGGGTTACTTCTTACCTTGTAAAATTACCGTTTATGAAGAAGAAGGGAAAACCAAAATAGGACTTCCTAAACCAACTGCTATGATTGGTTTATTAAACGATGCTGAATTAATTTCAATAGCAGAAAAAATTGAAAAAATCCTCATAGATGTATTAGAAAAAAGTAAATAATGAATAATAGGGCAGGAATGCAATGAAAAAATGCATTCTTGTTTTTTCTTTTTATTAAACATCGTTTAAGTTAATCTTTATAAGATTTTTTTATTTCCTATTTCAACGATAATTATGAAAAAGGAAAAGAAAAACACCTTCAATATTAGAGTTTCTAATCGTTGAAGGTGCAGGGTAAAGAGTATATCTTATTATTAAACAAATAAACGATCAATATCTTCTTGGATTTGTGCAGCATTTCCATCGAACATATCTTTATGCAAATGGATATAGTATTCATCAGTTGTCTTATAATCTTCATGTCCCATAAGATATTGAAGATGTGTTCTATCTGTTCCTGTTGAAGCCAAATAGGTAGCATAGCTATGTCGTAATCCGTGAGCGGTGATAGCTGGAATATTTAAAGTATTTAAGATGTTTTTTAAGTTAGAATTAAACGAATTGTTACTTAACACCTTTGCTTTACAATCAGCTTTATAAAATAATCGGTTGTTGTTATTTGGAACAAAGCAGTCACTAGCATGGAATTCTTTTAGAATGCTGATGGTTTGTTCAGATAAGGGGATAGTACGTTCTTTTATATCTTGATCTTCACTTTGGTTTAAAGTTGGATCTTTTAAGCCTTTGAAGCCAGTTCCTTTCTTATAATCCCATTGCTGGTGAATATGAAGGGTTTTATTTTCGAAATCTATATCCTCCCATCGTATGCCACAAAGTTCACCGTAACGAATACCTGTTGTTGCAGCTAAAATTAGCATTAATCGAATCTCAATGAACAAAGTATCAACTGTGTTAAGGTGAGATAGAAGTTTTTTATAATCTGAACCTTTAATAAACTTTATCTTTTTACTAGAGTCTTTTCCTTTGATGACAACATCAGTAGTAAAATTTATTGTTATTTTATTATTTTCAAAGGCATTTTTTGCAAATGCTCTTATTTTCTTATTTAGCTTTACGTTTGTTGCTTTTGTATTTTTTTGTTGTGCTTCCATAAAATCTTGATACATGTCTTGTGTAATGTTAATAAGAAGTTCATCATCAAAAAACTCATAAATTTTATTTTTTACATTCTTATAGTCATCGATTGTTGAAGGATCAAGTCCTGATTTTTTCTTAATATACCATTGTTCAAATTCAATGTGGAATGGTAATAGTGTATATTTGCTACTTATCTGTTTTCGAAGTTTTTTCAAAGGTTTAAGCTGAGCTTCTATATATTTAGCTGCTGCTTCTGCTTCCTGTCTTGTACGGAAACCTCCTTGTCTAATGGGTTTTTCAGGGTAATTACTAACAGAAATTCCCCAAGAAGTAATTTTACCTTTTTTATTTTTTCTCGGTTTTACACTTGCCATGATTACATAACCTTTCATTTAAAAATTTTATCGAAGTTCTCATCTAAGAATTTTGTCATTTTTTTAGCGTGAAACATCCAAGTTTCTCCTTTGGATGTTGGGTAAGCTACTGGCCCACCGTATCTAACGTCTAGTTTTTTTCGTAAATTGGGTGGGAAAAGAATTTTCTCTTTTATCCAATCGCTTTTTTTTCCAACTCTTTTTTCGAGGTCTTTCATTGTCCAGTAGACTCCATCATATTTTGATTGCTGTAATTCTTCTAACTCAGTTTTCAAAATTAAAACACTGTCAGAAGGAATGGGAATCGTTAAGTTTACTGATAATTGTTGCTGCATTTCCTTTTTCCTCCATATATTTTTAAATCATTCGTAGTAGTAGCAATTTACTAAATGAATGCCGGCAACTCACTTAGTTGCAATACATATTAGCTTCGAAATCTAAATATTTTAAGAGGTTATTAAAAATTTAAATTTTCAGATTTATTTTTGCAATTTGATGGATTGGGTAAGGGAGTAAAATCAAGTGGTTTTTTAAAGGACTTTCTTAATTGAAGTAATATTGCAGTATACGTAATTAGGATTACGATAACTTTTTTATATGTTAATCCGTGGTAAAGTGAATTGAATTATTATTTATAACCATATTCTTTGAGAAAAGGATGCTTGTAATCATTGTTCTATCTGATTGGAATTTGATACAAGTCTATTATGGAATATTTAGTGTTTAATCGCTTAGCAGCTTTTTAAATTATCAAAAACAAAAATGAAGGGTGTCAATAAACCCTTCATTAGTGAAATAAAAATACTCAGTGCCTTTTGAGTAGATCCCCTTAAAACTTCAACTTGCTATTACTCTTTTATATATGGCAGTAATAAGGTATACAGGCCCTTTTTTTGTTCAGTAGACAAAGATGAAATTATTTTATTCAATTCCTCGTCTAGTTCTTCTTCAATATCAATCCCTTTATCTTCGTCTTCCTCAATGGCTAATAATGCATTTTTTCCTTCTACTCTTTGAAAAAATTCACTCATAGATATACCGAATTCGTCGCATATTCTTTCAAGCTGAGTAAAGGTAACTTCTTGGTTTCCGCTCTCAATTCTTGAGAGGGAAGGTTGTGATATATTAATGATTTTTGCAAAGTCAACCATAGTATAGGAGTGATTTTTCCTCAAAGTTCTAATTAGTCTTCCAACTTGTAGTGAATTCATAAATATTGATCTCTCCGTCTCTTCTTTTCATTTTCATACTACATTTTTCTGATTTTACAAGCAATCCCTTACGCGTTATTCTTTAGATGGATATATAATTAAAATGAATAAAAAGAGGTGAGAGAATGGTTGATGGTTTCTATAAAGCATTTAGTAATCTAATTGAATCACGACTGGCGGATATTTATAAGAGTGAAGAATACTCGGTTATGACGGAAACAATTTTTCATGAATTTGAGCAAAAATTATCGTCAAAAATTGGTGATTTAAATCCCGAAGTAAGAGAAAGTTTATTCGAGGACTTTCAAACAGCTATTTTTAATCAAACACATCACCAAAACAAACAGACTTATCGTGTCGCATTTAATGATGCAATGGCATTACTAATGGACACATTTTTAGCTCAAAAAAGATAACATGATTAGGAGAAAGAAATGAATATGTATTTATATCAAGGAAAATTGGTTTTCGACATCGTAACCGCAGTTGTAGAAAAAAGTGAAGAAGCAGAAATGAAAAATGATGCCCATGAAAATTTAACAAATGAATTATTCCAAGAATTGCGTGCATTGATTGAGGCGAATGGCTATCAGGTATTCTCAATCGGGGCTAATTTAGAAAATTTCGGTAAAGTAAATCAAGCACAATTAAAATCATTAGAAGAAAGTAAAAAAGAGGCAAATGATAAAGTAAAAGAGATTTATAATAAAGCAAATATTAAAACTTATAGAATTCAGCTTGATTAATAAATTAATTGGAGGAATATTTTATGCTTTCTAGATTAAAGGAAGATTTGATAAAACTCCGGAATACGAATGTTATTAAGTTACATTTAAGAGGTAAGTCAATAAACGAGATAGCGTCTATATTAAAACTATCTCAAAATAAGGTTTTAGAAATCATAGAAGAATTTGAATTAGATCGACGGAAATAATTATCCAATAACGCTTTGCAGAAATGCGAGCGTTTTTTAGTTATATGGTAAAATCCATTCATAAACGGTTTGCAAAATTACCCCAAAGTTACCACGGGTTTACCTATACTTTTTGGGGGTAACCTTGGGGTGTACAAAACATATTTGTCGGCGTGGAAGGGTCCAGTTTGATAGTGAGAAATGCAGCAATATCAATGGTTGTATCACATCAGGTATATGAAGTCGTTCATATACTTAATTGGGTATACCTAGCTGTACCCAATTAAGGGTATGAAACTGTTCAAATCTTGGAAGCTTGTAATTGATTTAAGGATGGTTTAGTAGCCTGTCCTTGTAGTTATATAGATCACACTCTATAAAACGCTTAAACAAAGTAAAGTTGTTAATACATTATTTCATTAAAATATATTTATGGAGAAATACAACTAAATTGACAATACGAAGTTTATAAAGTCAAAATAGACAGAAGGTGATTTCATGCGAAGAGTACTTGTAAATAAAGTGCGTTGTAAAAAGTGTAATGACATTATTGAATCAAAACATGAGCATGATTTTAAGAGATGTTCATGCGGTAGCATTTTTATCGATGGGGGAAAGTACTACCAAAAATATGGGTGGGGACTAAATCAGCAAGAAGAAAAATCTGAACTAGACGATTTTATAGATTTTAGTTACTCAGTATATGAAGATGATTAAAATGAATTGTTAATTTAATAATCAACCGAATATCTATTTATTAATAGATACAATTAATAGTATCCATTATTCGATACGACTACTGTTTTAACTCCTATTATCCTCATATTTTTTGAGTAAACTGTCCTATTAGAGACGATTAATAGTAACGATAAGATTTGTTAGTGCCTCTAGGGCCATAAGGTTAATTTTGAAATAAAATTTCAATAGATACGATTATAAGTATCTATTAATAGTATCTAATGTTGGTTCCTCAAAGCTTTTTGTATCTATAATTAGTGGCTATAACACAAATATATGCAAGCTTATGCCAAATTAAAAGTTTGTTATGTAAAAACTTTTGTAGTCAAACGTATTTCAGTACGGAATTTATGTAAAAAGTGACGTCTCGGTACGGGTTTTGTGTAAAAAGCTACAAATAGTACGGTATTTATGTAAAAGCTTTAGTAGTTAAATGAATATCAGTACGGTTTTTATGTAAAAAGTGCAGTCTTGGTACGGGTTTTTTGTAAAAAGCAGCATTCAGTACTGTATTTATGTAAAAACTTTAGGAGTTTAGTGAATATCAGTACGGAATTTATGTAAAAAGTATCGTCTCAGTACGGGTTTTGTGTAAAGAGCAGCATTCTAGTACGGTATTTATGTAAAAACTTTAAGAGTTAAACGAATATCAGTACGAATTTTATGTAAAAAGTGCAGTCTCGGTACGGGTTTTGTGTAAAAAGCAGCATTCAAGTACGGTATTTATGTAAAAACTTTAGGCGTTAAATGTTTTTCAGTACGGAAAAAATGTAAAAGGTAAGCCCACATAGTTATGAGTGAAGAAGATGTAAAGTGAATGTGAAGTGATAAATTTATAATTGGATTTACTACAGTACGATTGCGAATGTTCTATGTTTTCCTTACCATAAAGGTAATTAAAGAAGGAAGAGGCGAATTACATGAGTTTTGTTAAAAATTTGGAAAATGTATTACTCCTTGCCAAAGAAGAACAAACCCGCGCAATCTTAGAAAAATTAAAAGAAGCAAATGTAGATCCGCTAGTTATCCAAAAATGTGAAGCTGCTGTAGAACGTATAGATATAGAAGAATATTTTCAACGCTTTTGTAAGGAAGCTCTTATTGATGTAGAAAATGCTGAAGGCGTAGAATTTCTTAAAGATATGACAGACAGGTTGCAACAATATGAAAGAAACATAAAAGATGACATACTACTTGAAATCTCAGAAGTGCTAATGTTACCTCATAATAATAGGAATTATATTGATTTTTTGTAGGTTAAATTGAAAAAAGGGAAAATTGCTTCTATCTAGTGATGAGGAAATCAGGAAGAGGATGAGCAAGGTGTTATAAGAAGATACACTACTTTCGGTTATTTGGAGAAAATTAGCGCAGGGTATACTTGAAGAAATTAGGTCTAAACAAGGGAACTGAAATAAATAATATAATGGTTTTCTTTTGCTTGGGATATGAAGTAAATTTTGTTTTTAGAGGATTAGTATTTAGCTAGGTTTATTAGTTGTAGATAAAGCTGTTTTAATTACAATCCTATTTTTAAAATGAAAGAATTGGGTACAACAATAGAGAATATTTCGGGTCATAGGGGGTGCAATATGTATTCAATATTGTTTTTTTGGTTCTTATTGCATTAATCATTTTAATTGTTATAAAAAGACAGAACAAAAAGTTAGTCTTCATTTTAACTACAATAATAATTCTACTTCTAATTGGTGGGTCGATGTTTATTAGAGATGTTGTGCAAAACTTCGCTCCATAATTGTATTATTTAAGAAATGAAAGCGTTGATCCAACAAGGATTTATGCTTTTTTTTGAGATTCCAGATATCCCCTTATTAAGCAATCGGTCCATTTTCTATTAGATAGAGGATATTTGTGATGATTGTTACTATATCAATGCACAGTAAATTTGTAACTAACTAAATGAACTATATGGAATGATATAGAATAAAGAAGATAAGTATGGAATGAATTAAATTGGTCAATGGAGGTACAAAAATGAATCTATTAAATCAATTTAGAATTAGTAAATGGGAAAGTTGTCCATGTGGCAGTGGAAAAATATATAATGAATGCTGTAAAAATAGGGAAATTTCATCAGCCCAAGTATCAAAAAAACCACCAGAAGTTCAGTTAATGGAAATGATGAGAAAGTCTATGAAAAAATACTGTATGCACCCGGACCAGAGTAATTGTAAAGGTAAAATTAAAAATGCTCATGCTTTGCAGAATAATAAAATAATATCTTTACTGGGAGGTAGTGAACGGCATGTTTACTTATTAGATCCTAAAAGAAGTCCTATAATAGTTCCTCTTAAAAATGGCAAAACAGAACATATCGTTGAAGTAAGTAAAACAAGTGTTAATAATGCAACAACTCAAACTTGCTTTTGTGACTTCCATGATAATATTGCTTTTGCAGCAATTGAAAAAGGCGCTCCTGATTTTAATGAAACTAATGAGGAAATGAAATTTGTTTATGCCTATAAAGCTTTTATCTTTGAATATTATAAGCAATGTATGGCCATTGATATTTTTAGAAACAGTTTTGCAAAGCGCCCCGAGGTATTCAAAACATATAAGATGGTAGGCATGTATCGAATGTTACAGCTCAAAATGAAGGAATTTGAACCAATAAAAGAACATTTTGATAATGAAATTCTAGCTGGAAAACATAGAGGTATCAAAACTTGTATTGTTAAATTACCCGAACAAATTAAATTTGCAAATTATGCTTACATTGCACCAGATTATGATTTGGATGGTCGAAGAATAAAACATACTGTAAAAGGAGTAATGCATCGTGTTGCTGTAACAGTATTACCTGAAAAAACACAGTCATACATTATAATAAGTTGCTTGAAGAGTGAGGAATCAATATATCAAAATTTATTTAATCAACTACATAATTCATCTATAGATAAAATAAAGTTTTATTTTTCAATGATATTGTCGTTGTATTCAGAAAACATGGTATTAAGCCCGAATATATGGAATAACTGGAATGAAGAAACTCAAATTGCCTATACTTTTTATGCAAATCTCCAAGGAAATGATGCTATTGTTTATAGCAAAACCATTGGAATGGTGTTACGAAATGCAGCAAAAAATCCTAATTTTGATTATAGTAATAGAGGTAAAATTAATTTATTTGTATAAATTCATCTGTGAAATAGACTACTAACAATAGAGAATTTATTCTACCTAAAGTTAAATTCTAAAAGTTACTAATGTGTATTCAATTCCCTATGTCTTTATAAATACCCATTTCATTACATATGGTTAAAATTTAGAAACTGAAAAGAACATTAAGAATAAAATGGACTTTAATGGAATGTTGAAGACAAGACTATTTCGTGATATCCGGCGTTTCGATAAATCCCCATAAGATCAGAAAAGGTGTAATTAGCCATTAGAATTAGGAGATCTCATATTTTATGAGGTCCCTTTTTTTATTGTTAATGAGTCGATTTTATAAACAATATTTAAACTACACCAGTATTAGGATAAAATGAAGAGTTGAAATGTAATGTTGACATTACATTTTGTAAAGAATAGAATACTATATGTAATAGTTAAATTACATTATGAGGTGGAACTAATATTGAAAAAAAGAGGCGTAAGAAATAATGTCCGATCTAGAAGACGAGCGCTTGATATTACACAGGATGAACTGGCAAAGAAAGCAGAAGTGACTAGACAAACCATCATTGCAATTGAAAAAGAAAGGTATGAGCCAACAATTGGAGTTGCTTTGCTGATCTCGAAAGCTTTGGGAGATTCAGTAGAAAACTTATTTTATTTGGAAGATGATGAACAGGGGGATTAAAAATGAGGTTACCTAATTGGTCTTTATTGTTATTCAATATTTCTATGTGTGCTGCCTTTGGTTTTGTAGCAATATCTTCTTATAGTAATGGTGCGCGACTATGGTGGTTATGGGGGTTAATATCAATCTTATACGCATACATAACAATTCATAGATTAATAAAAAGTAAAAAAGAAGGACTGACTTCAAAAGAAATTGTGGAAGATCAACGAACTGTAAGAATGAGGTTAATATCTTGTTCCATTGCATTTATTTATATTTTAATTGTCTTATCAGTTGGTATTTTCTCATTCTACGTAGGGTATTTGACAATTGATCCTGTAATTTATATGGTATTTGCAATTATAACAAGCCTACTTGCTTTTGTTATTGCACAGTTAATTCAAGTATATTTATTCTAATCTTTTTGAGTGTAATAAACCACTTAATAAGTAGGAATACATCTTTTTTCTTTGAGGATATGCTACTTGTACTATCGAGGGTTTTGAAAAAGAAATGTTTTAATTTAGAGGAAGGTTACGTATTGAGTGACTAAGAGCTAAGGGGGAGCAATATGTCTTCATTATTATTTTTTATAGTTCTAATTGCATTAGTAATTTTAATTATTATAAAAAGACAGAACAAAAAGGTAGTCTTAATTTTAACTGCAATATCAATACTGCTTCTTATTGGTGGACTTATGTTTGTAAGGAATATTGTCCAAAATTTCGCACCATAGCTAATTCAAAATTCCGTAAAACTACTTTAAATTATTATTAAAGATATAACGATTAAATAAATTCCTAAAACTAATAATTAATGTACCCCTAGTGAGCTTCTAATAAGTACAGGAACGTTTTTCACTAAAAAGGCAGGTTAGTGAACTTTGTATTAAACCGATAGGTCAGAGTGCCGAGTATAATACTTCCAATCGCATAGGCGGCAAAGAAACTACTACCGACCAATCCAAATTGATCATAGCTCAAATTCAGTTCATTCATAATCGGGTCTGCAGCTAAGCCAAGGACTGACTTATCTGTGTAATTCATAACAGACAATAAGAAAAGCATCGCCAATACTACCCAACGCATCATAACATCCCCCTAAGTTAAACATTAAATTTTCAATCCCTGTACCGTCCCCAACTTTTTAAATTTTGTTACCGCTTTCAAATTAAGTTAGTTCAAATCGCCCCCTTATATGGAATGAGTGACTGTTAAATTTTTTGTTTTGACACCTTGTTTGTTTGGATAGAAAACGAACAAAATGTCAATTTTTTTCGGAATATTCCGATGAAACACATTCTATAAGATTGATAATCTATTTACAATCTAAATTTTCTGACGATTGGAAGTTGAGGAATGAAAATTTTCTTGTTTAACTTGATAGAAAAGGAAAGGGGATATTACTCGAGAATATTGATACGTCGCTAGTTCAATCGAGTTAAATTTGTTTTAAAATCTAGCATTTGTTGCCATTGATTTTTATTGTTTTTATCTGAATTTTCAATAAAAATAGCAATTATAAAGATTTTTTGATTATTTTATGATAATACCAACCACAAACGAAACGGGGGAATATAGGATGGATAATCGTTTATTTCGAAACGCAATGGGGAAATTTGCAACAGGTGTCACGGTGTTAATAACGGAAAATGATGGGGTGCCCCATGGTATGACAGCAAATGGTTTTATGTCTGTCTCACTTGATCCAAAGCTCGTTGTTATTTCCATCGGTCATAAAGCTAAGTTTTTAGAAAAGGTAACCTTTTCGAGAAAATTCTCAGTCAATATTTTAAGTGAAGATCAAGAGCACTATTCGCGTCATTTTGCTGGACAACAAGAACAAGATGTTCAATTTGCAAATTTATCAGGGTTGCCTGTACTTGATGGTGCTATAGCTCAAATTGCATGTGAAGTCGTAAGCGAACATGTAGAAGGGGATCACACTTTATTTATTGGAAAAGTCATCGATTTGCGAATTGAAGATAAAAACCCGCTATTATTTTTTGGAGGGCAATATCGCCAGTTAGCCGAATTAGCCACAGTTGAATCGTAAAGGGGGTATGACGATGGATAGAAAAATTATAGGAGAGCAATTACTTGAAGCAGAACGTTTAAAACAACCAATCGCTCCACTAACGTCGACAACAGAAAACATTTCGGTTGAAGATGCATATGCCATTCAACTTTATCAAATTCGAAAAAAAGTTGATGCAGGGGCAACGGTAAGGGGACTAAAAATTGGTTTAACGAGTAAAGCAATGCAAGAAATGCTGAACGTGTACACACCAGATTACGGCTTTATTTTAGATTCGATGGTGTTTGATGAACATCAAGGTATTTCGGCTGAACCGTTTATTCAACCTAAAGTAGAATTTGAAATTGCCTTTGTGTTGAATAAGCAATTAAAGGGACCCAATGTCACAGTACAAGATGTAATTGATGCAACGGATTATGTTGTACCGGCAGTAGAAATTATTGATAGCCGTATTGCAAACTGGAACATCCGATTTGAAGATACAGTTGCTGATAATGGCTCTTCAGCAGGTACGATTTTAGGGAAAAAACGGACCCGATTATCGGACATTGAGGATATTTCCAATGTGGAGATGACGGTCTATAAAAATGGGGAACTGTTAGACCGAGCAACGAGTGCGGCTGTGCTAGGAAATCCGTTAAACGCTGTCGTTTGGTTAGCGAATGAAGTATGTCATTATGGTGTTTCCATTGAGCCAGGTATGTTTGTGTTATCTGGTGCTCTATCGAAAGCAGTAGAATTTAAAGTAGGGGACGCTTTTGAGGCGGACTTTGGTGTGCTTGGAAAAGTAAGCGTTACCATTTTGAAGGAAGTGGTGAAAAAATGACAAAATTAAAAGTGGGAATTATTGGTTCTGGTAACATCGGTACCGATTTGATGTATAAAATCGAACGTAGTCCTGTGTTAGAAATGAGTGTAATGGTCGGTATTGATCCTACTTCAGACGGTTTAAAACGGGCTAAGGATCGGGGTTATAAAATTATTACGAATGGAATCGATGGATTAGCAAAAAGACTGGACTTAGTAGATATTGTCTATGACGCCACGAGTGCGTATGCCCATCAAAAAAATAGTGATGTGTTAACAGCTGCTGGAAAAAAAGTAATTGATTTAACACCGGCTGCTATTGGTCCATTTACTGTACCGCCAGTTAATTTAAAGGAACATCTAGAAAAATCGAATGTCAATATGGTCACTTGTGGTGGGCAAGCAACGATTCCGATCATCCATGCCATTAATCGAATTGTACAAGTAGAGTACGCTGAAATTGTAGCAACTATTGCGAGTAAAAGTGCAGGTCCTGGTACTCGGGCGAACATCGATGAGTTTACAAGTACTACATCCAAAGCGATTGAAGTAGTAGGTGGTGCAAAGAAAGGGAAAGCGATTATTTTATTAAATCCTGCTGAACCACCAATTATTATGCGTGATGCTGTTCATGCATTGGTGGAAGAAGAGGGACATGAGGAAGCTATTCGAAATTCCATTCAAAATATGGTAGTGGAAGTTCAGTCGTACGTGCCGGGTTATACAGTAAAAGTAGATCCAATTTTTGAAGGAAAAAGAGTATCAGTATTTTTGGAAGTTAATGGGGCGGCTGATTATTTACCTGCATACGCTGGTAACTTGGATATTATGACAGCGGCTGCAGTACAAGTTGGAAATGAAATGGCACGACATTTTATGCGTGAGAAGGAGGCAGCAAAATGAGTCAATCATTAAATATTTTAGATGTATCATTACGTGATGGAAGCCATTCAGTACGCCATTCCTTTACAGTGGAGCAAGTACGTGCGGCAGCAAAGGGGTTAAATGCTGCAGGGGTACGCTATTTTGAAGTAACCCATGGGGATGGTTTAGGTGGTTCTTCATTGCAATACGGTCTTTCCAAAGTAGATGAGTTGAAACTTATTGAAGCGGCGGTGGAGGAAGCAACCTTTTCAGAAGTGTCGGTATTATTAATACCTGGCATTGGAACGAAACAAGACTTACAGGCAGCTGCATCAATTGGAGCAAAAATGGTACGCGTTGCTACTCACGTAACAGAGGCAGATGTAGCGGCTCAGCATATTGGACTAGGCCGTGAATTAGGTTTGAAGACGGTTGGATTTTTAATGATGGCCCATATGACACCGGTAGAGAAAATTGTAGAGCAGGCGAAATTATTCGAAAGCTATGGTGCAGAGGTTGTCTATGTAACTGATTCAGCTGGCGCTTTATTGCCACATGAAGTAACGGCACGAGTAGCTGCTTTAAAAGATACGTTACAATGTGATATTGGCTTCCATGCCCATAACAATTTATCGATGGCTTTAGCGAATACAATTGCTGCAATAGAGGCAGGAGCGAATTACATTGATGGCAGTTTACGAGCACTAGGAGCTGGTGCAGGGAATACCCAAACGGAAGTAATGGTCGCTGTACTCGAAAAACTAGGCTATCAAACAGGCATCGATTTATATAAATTGATGGACGTTGCCAATGAGGTCATCGCACCATTAATGCAGCAACCGCAGGAAATTTCAGGGTCTAGTTTAGTTCTAGGTTATGCCGGTGTCTATTCCAGCTTCTTGCTCCATGCCCAAAAGGCTGCTCAACAATTTGGTGTTGACGAACGAGATATTTTAATGGAATTAGGTCAAAGAAAAACCGTTGGAGGTCAAGAGGATTTAATTTACGAAGTAGCCCAACAATTAGTGAAGGCTTAAAACAAGGAGGATACGCAAATGAAAGTAATCTATGTGAATGAAGCAAACTTACGGGACTTACAGGCGCAAGCAGAAGATGTGGCAATGGCACTCGGATACTTTGACGGTGTGCATTTAGGGCATCAAAAAGTCGTGAAGACCGCAAAAGAACAAGCTTTGAAACATAGTATTTCATTAGCGGTCCTATCCTTTTTCCCTCATCCGAAAAGCGTTTTAATTCCGGGCTTTGAAGTTGCCTATTTAGAGCCCCTTGAGCAAAAAGTCGAAAAGCTGGAGCAGTTAGGTGTTGATCTCTTTTATGTCGTAGAGTTTACAAAGGAATTAGCAAAAGTGGAAGCATATGAGTTTATGCAACAATACGTGTTAGGCTTAGGGGCAAAGGAAATTATTTGCGGCTTTGACTATACATATGGCTACAAAGCGAAGGGGAATGTGGAAACGATTTATCGTCATGTACCATCTCAAATTGGGGTTACGATTGTGGATGAACTAAAGTGGCAAGGACAAAAAATTAGCTCCACCCTCATCCGAAAATATTTAATGGAGAGTAGATTACAAGACATTCCGAGCTTATTGGGGGACTATTATGAAACAAAGTACTGTTGTAAAAATGGTATATTACCAAACTATTCAATGCCTAATTTAGGAAAGTATAAAATTTTGATTGGGACAGATGGTGCAATGTCTGAAGCAATTGCGAAAGTGCAGTCAAAGAAGGAAATTCTTTTACAAACTGACCAACCTCCAATGGATAGTGTATTGACGATTAAATGGTTAGAGAAGATAGGAAGTTAGAAAAGGGGGCAGCTACTTTTGAAACTGTTACGATTTTAAGTAGAGGATAGGGTTCATATTGGTGTTAAGCAAGGAAATAGGATTATCGACTTAACAGCCTATGCAAAAAGTAGGAACTATCCTTTTCCAAACACTATGGAACAAATTATTACGAGTTGGAATAAAGTGTCGGTATTCATTGAGTCTTTAATACCGAATGAAATCGAACGATTCCGGTTAACGGAGGAACAATTACAATTTTTACCTGTTGTCGAGTCACCCGAAAAAATTATTTGTGTAGGGGTCAATTATCAAGAACATGCCGATGAATCCAATTTGGCTGTTTTGGATGATCCAGTCCTATTTAATAAATTCGCCAACTCGCTAAATGCCCATCAAAATAACATTTTGATGCCGGCTACATCGAAAGAAAATGATTACGAAGGGGAATTAGTAGTTATTATTGGGAAAGTGGCCCGTAATATTTCAAAAGAAGATGCTCTCAACTATGTGTTTGGATACTCCATTGCTAACGATATATCGTCCCGTGATTGGCAATTCCGTACCCATCAATGGATGTTAGGGAAAGCCATCGATGGCTATTGTCCGGTTGGACCATATATTGTGACAGCTGATGAAATTCAAGATCCCCATCACCTAAACATTCGCACTTATGTAAATGGAGAAATCCGTCAAAATGCCAATACATCACAAATGATTTTTAACTGCGCGAATATTATTTCATACTTATCTGCCCATATGACATTAATGCCTGGTGACGTTATTTTAACAGGTACTCCTGAAGGTGTCATATTAGGTATGGATCCTTCTAAGCGTCAATATTTACAAGCAGGTGATATTGTTGAAATTGAAATTGAAGGTATAGGTCGACTGAAAAATAAATTTGTAAGGTAAACTGGATTTGAAGTATGGCATAATTTCAATTATTTTGAGTTTCTTCTATATAATATATACTTTAAAACTTTTCGGTTATGTTGCTCAACTAACCCCTTTCTGTAGCCACTTTTAATTGCTAAAAAAAGTACCCCATAAGAGAGACTTTTTATAAATTGTCTGTCTTATAGAGTACTTTTTTCGTTTACAATCAAATGATTATCCGTTTTTGCTGATTGTTTTCGGTGTTGATATAACGTCGGCAACATCATTCCGAAAAGAACTAGAACAATCCCGATAATTTGTATCCATGTTAAAGCTTCATGCAAGACAATAACAGAAACAATAATCGCAACTGGAAGCTCGGTAGCGCTTAAAATGGAAGCTATGCCACCACCAACTTTTGGAACTGCTATTGTAAATAAAATAATGGGTAAAATAATCCCGAAGAATCCAAGGGCTAATCCAAAATACAATAGGCTAGTACTAAATAGTTTTCCAGTCGTAATAATCTCGGGTGCTTGGAAAACAAGTACGATGATCATCGAAAATAATGACATAACTGTCATTCGACCAATTGTTGAAATTCCTTCAACCTGCTTCGAGTTAAATTGCATAAAGCAAGCAAAGCTAAATGCGGCTGCTAAACCGAACGCCCATCCTCTCCAATCTAGTCCACTTAAATCAACATCTAAAATACCAGCAGCTAAAATCGTACCTGCTACTAAAAAGACTAGGGAAATTAGTTCTGGTCTTGTCGGACGGCGGCGGTGAATAATGCAATCTAAAAATAAGCCGATCCAAGTAAACTGGAATAACATAACAACTGCTAGGGAAGCTGGTAAGTAATGTACAGCTTGTCCATATACGATGCCGGTTGTACCAGTTAGGAAACCAGAAATCATGATAACAAAAAAGCCTTTCAACGAGATTTTTGGTAAAGCCCGTTGCGTAATAATGAATAAAATAATAGCCAACATAAAGCCTACCACATATTGACTTGTCACAGCCTCGGCTGTTGTGAAGCCGTGTTCCATGGATAGTTTAATGATGGTGGATAATATCCCGTAAGAGCTTGATCCAATCACGATAAGTAGGGGATATATTAAATTTTTATTCATCTAAACACCTCAATACTTTCAAAGTTAAACTTGTTGCAACAAATTTCTTTGCACTTATTATTAACATCATCATAACAATTACCCCTATAATGAAAAGGACATATGTCCAAAAAGGGGTTTTTTATGTGCAAGTAATTAGAGATTCGATACTTCTTCGTGACAAATTAATGAAATTTAAGCTTCATAAAATTTTTGAACAATATGAGGAACGTCCATTTAAATTACTCGCGTATGCGGAAGGTGAAACGGTTTTACGAGAAGGGGCAGAGGCAGAATATTTACTTTATTTAGTGGAAGGAAGAGTTAAGGCAACATCAAGTGTTGAAACGGGAAAATCGTTATTGTTGCGATTTAATCATCCCCTCGCTTTAATTGGTGATTTAGAACTTGTGCGTCAAATCCCAATACAATCTCAAATAACGGCTGTAACTGAGTGTCTTTTTATCGCTTTACCATTTGATTATATTTATAAAAAGGAAATGGGAAATAATGCGTTTTTGCAAGACCTTTTAAAACATCTAAGTTACAAATTAGAAACGATTACGACATCATCCCGTGTTAATTTGTTAGCATCGGTAGAAAATCGTCTGGCAAGTTTTTTATTATCTATTTCCACACCGGGAAATGAATTTGGAACAGAGCTTCAGACAGGAAATACTAGGGAAATAGCGAATTTACTTGGAACGACCCATCGTCATTTAAATCGGGTTATTCATGATTTAACTGAAAGAGGTATTATTGAAAAGACACGTCAAACGATTCGCATATTGAATTATGAGAAGTTAAAAAAATTGTCCCAAGGTCTTAGATATGAGTAGAGGTTCAATTTTAGAAAACATCTGTCGAAAAAGAAAATTATTTTATAGAAAAATGTTTCAGTGACCCATCTTCATTGTTGACCAAAAAAGAAAATCCTTCTATCAAATAATGAAGGATTTAAGTTTCTATAAATTACATATTGTTATTAACGACGGAAAAGTTATTTATTATCCAATAGAAGCAGACCATTTTCACAATTTAAAGCGTCCGTATGATAGTCATTTTCGGAAAATATAAACGTCCATGGCATGCTTACGTTAGCTGGTACACTTAAAGCAGGGATTGTGAAATTTTTTTCTGCCACAATTTTTTCTAGTGTACGGTAAACTAATGACGTGTTATGAAATGTTAGCGGTCTGTCTGTAAAGTTATGTACTAATACGGTAATTAACAGTTCTTTTTTATAGTTGTATGAAAGTCTGATCGGAGAGAAGTGTACGCCGGAAGTTTTCAATTCCTTCGTTTGTTGAAATAGTTCTTCAATCATACTTCGATCTTGAGTAGATAATGCTTTATTCCAAGATTGTTCAAATTGTAGTTGTTGCATAATGAAAACCTCCTCTTTATGCCAAGTGTAACATAACGGTTTGAAAAACAAAGATTATATCATAAATTTAAACTAATCGTGGTAAAAATATAGTATAATAACATTTTGAAACTATCAGGATATCCTGTAAATATGTATGATAGGTGGAACGTAAGATGAATTACCAAGTTTTATTATATTATCATTATACAACGATTGAAAATCCAGAAACCTTTGCCGAAGAGCATTTACAAGTATGTAAGGATTTAAACTTAAAAGGTCGAGTTCTTGTTGCAAAAGAAGGCATTAATGGAACTGTTTCTGGAACAATTGCAGATACGAATGCTTATATGGATATGATGAAAAATGATCCATTGTTTGAAGGGATTGTGTTTAAAGTAGATGAAGCAGAAGGGCACGCTTTTAAAAAGATGAAATGTCGCCCCCGTCCTGAGCTTGTAAATTTAAGCTTAGAAGACGATATAAATCCAAAAGAGATTACTGGTCGCTATCTATCACCTGCTGAATTTATGGAAGAGATGCAACGGGAAGATACGGTTGTGTTAGATGTACGTAACACTTATGAATACGATGTCGGTCATTTCCGTGGGGCGATTCGTCCTGAAGTCGAAACATTCCGGGATACTCCAGCATGGGTACGGGCAAATAAAGAATTATTCGAAGGAAAACGGGTATTAACTTATTGTACAGGCGGTATCCGTTGTGAAAAATTCTCCGGCTGGTTAAAGCGGGAAGGAATCGGGGAAGATGTAGGACAATTACATGGTGGGATTGCAACATATAGTAAAGATCCGGTTGCTAAAGGCCAATTATGGGACGGACAAATGTACGTTTTCGATGAGCGGATTACTGTACCGATTAACCAAGTAGAACATGTCGTTGTCGGAAAAGATCATTATGACGGTACACCATGCGAACGTTATATTAAGTGTGCGAATCCTGAATGTAACAAACATATTCTTGCATCGGAAGAAAATGAAGCGAAACATCTTGGTGGATGCTCATTAGAATGTGCAAAACATCCACGCAATCGATATATTGCCAAACATAATCTTTCCGAAGAATATGTGAAAGAAGTTATGGAACAATTGGAAGAGCGGTTTGGGACCTCTGTATAATTGAATACTTTGTTTAAGTAAAGCAGCGAATGAATGAATTTGGCTACAAATTTATTCATTCGCTTTTTGTAAAAGGAATTATAACAAACAGTTATGATGTCGATATATCGGGAATATAATAGGTTGTACAGTGATCGTCTCATTTCGGATTGCATGACTTGTAGCTGCTTCTGACTGTTTGAGGACAGAAAATGATGCGAAGGAAGTGTAATGTTGGCGATTTCCAACCCTCAGTATGCCTTTTTAGAGGCTGATTACATGAATCCAAATTTAAATCGCTTCTTACCTAAACTTAAAGATTGTTCAGAAAAGGTAGACGATAGGGAACAACACGAAGATCTTTCCGAAACAGTACTTAAAATGATTCCAACGAACGTTTATTTAAAAGTAAACTGGCTATCTTATTTTGTGAATAGTAGATATTTATTTTATTGTAATTCTGTTGATAGGAGAGGGATATTTATTCTGAAAACCCTTAACCTTATTCCTTAGCTAATAATGGAGCTAAAACATAGTTGGTGGAGAATCACTTACAACCTTGATTTAAACGAGGTTGTAAGTGGTTTTTATGTTTAGAAAATTCAATTTGATTATTTGTGTACAAAGAAATAATATATGTTTACAAGGAAAATTCTTTCGAAACAGAGAGGATGGTTCATATGTCGCAAACCGTAACAATTCGTTTTTCAGATGAGGAATATGCCTATTTAGAAGATGTGACAAAAGAGGCGGAGCAATCTATCGGTACAGTTATTAAAGAGTTAGTTCTTCAAGAGTTAGGGTACGAAACTACGGGAAGTAAAGTATCGATTTTGGCTATTCATGAAAAAGCAAAGAATTTACGACCAGGTACAGAATTTAAAATTCGGGATCTATTTTCAAAAATAGAATGGAATGATTTCACGAAAAGTTCGAGAATAGCAGTTGGACGGGAATTTTTAAAAAAAGTAAAAACCGATTTGTATTTTTCCGAAGAATATGCCTTTGTCAGAAAGGATTCGGACAATGCAGCCATTTATAGAAAGAATAATAGCGAAGAATTGGACTGGGATTAAAATTATACTTCTATAAAAAAGATACCAGTATGTTTCCCTTTTTCAATTTCTATAAAAATACAACATTTACAAAAATTCACCTTCATGGTTTACTTATAAAGTCAACAAAGAATAAAAGAAGGTGTTTTGATGAATGAACAAGAACAACAAAATTTAAATCCGTTTTTATCGGTTTGGTTACATCCGAAAAAAACAGCACGATATGTAATGGATCATAAGGGGATTCCTTATTCGCTTTTCATCATTATTATCGGATATATCGGCGTATTCTGTGCATCAATAATTGATACAGAACTTTATCCATTTTTTCCAATTTGGGGAATATTAATCTTACTTATTTTCTGTTCAGTGTTTTTCGGAATTATTTCTAATGCATTCTATTCCTTAATTGTTTGGCCGATAGGGAAAATGTTTAAAGGAGTTGGAACATATCAGGAGATATTTAAAGGATTATCCCTTATTTCAATTCCTTATGTGATTTTAATTCCTTTTTATATTATTTGGATGTTTACTGATCCATATAGTTTATTTACTCCGGATGTTGAAGGTAGTAGTTTACTCCTAGTTATTATTACGCTTTTGTTAACAGTTGTAGTAACGGTTTGGTGCATTGTCATTTCCGTTGCGGTTATCGCAGAAGCACATCAAATTTCAAATTGGAAAGCTTTCTTTACCCTATTAATACCGACTGTTATTTTTACGATTTTATTTATTATCGTTTTCATTTTCCTCGCTATAATTGGAATAGCAATCGGTTCATTTTTCGCCTACTAGCAGAGATATTCTGCTAGTTTTTTTGTTTTAAAAGAACAATGTATGACGAGTTATGACAGTAAACAATTAGGAATATAATACATTACACAGTAAAAAACATTTCGGATTGCATGACATGTAGTTGTTTCGAAAGGATTGGGAAAATTATACGAAGGAAGTGTAATTTTGGCGATTTCAAATCCTCAATATGCCTTTTTAGAGGCTGATTACGTGAATCCTAACTTGAATGAAGCCATTTGGGAACTGCAAGATTCTTCTGAAAAAGTAAACAACAATGGACTACTTGTTGATGCTCAATCTAACGCTCGTTTTAAAATAATTCCAACGAACATCTATTTAAAATTAAATGCGTTGTTTCCTTACCTTCATATGGTACCGATAGATATGTATTGTATTGTAATGTTGTTTATAGGAGAGGGGTTTTTACTTAAATAAATCCTATCCTTTTTCAGAACGATATTGTAAAAGTAGAATCTTTTTTGTACTTAAAGTGAACAATTAAGGATGAAATAATTGACAAAATTTTTTATTTATGCTATAATTTACAATTAAATTAGTAATGTATATAATAAGATTCTCCTGGCCAGGGGAATCTTATTTTTTTGGGAGGAAAAGGGTTGAATAATAATGAAGCAAGTTTAACTTCCTTAATATCTGCTTTTAGTAGAGCGTACCATAGTAAATTTGATGAACCAAAAATATTTGATGATTTTATCGCAGCGGATTTAATTACCGAAAAAGAATTTGCAACGATTCGAGAAAACATGATTAATGGAATACAATTTTTTAATAATGAAATTGCACATCTGTTTCAAAATCAACCAGATGAAATACTAAAATGGATTACGCAAGTACAACTTTCCCCAACGCCTTTAGCTCGTGCTGCCTATTGCGAAAATATATTACAAAATGAAATTCTACTTGGCGTTCAACAATATGTGATTTTAGGAGCTGGGTTGGATACTTTTTGTTATCGGTATCCCCATTTAAATGGGCGTCTTGAAATATTTGAAGTGGATCATCCAACTACACAAGACTTTAAAAAAATAAGATTAACAGATACTCACTATCAAATTCCAAAAAATCTTCATTTTGTTTCAATGGATTTTACGAAATTATATAATACCGAAAAGCTTGTTGGAGTAGGGTTTAATGAAAAACGTAAAACTTTCATAAGTCTTTTAGGTGTTTCTTATTATTTAACAAAAGAGGAATTTGCTAAGTTGCTAATTGAACTTTTTGCAAAATTACCAAAGGGAAGTTCAATCGTTTTTGACTATGCAGACGAAAAGTTATTCGAAGAAAAAGGTGTGTCAAATAGAGTTCAAAATATGGTTCAAATGGCTTTAGCCAGTGGAGAGCCAATGAAATCGTGTTTTTCTTATGAAGAAATGGAGAAATTATTAGAAGACGCAAATTTACTTATTTATGAACATTTATCACCAGATGCAATCCAAAATCAATTCTTTAGTAATCGGACAGACTATTTATCTGCATTTGAAACGATTCATTACATTCATGCTGTGAAAAAATAGTATTTATTTAAAAGGATAGGTAAATATAAATCAATGAAAAAGAGGCTGTTCTTTAAAGTTTCTACTTTATTGAACAGCCTCAATAGATTTATGGAATGGCATAGACTTCTACTGTGAAGCTTTCTCCATTTGTATTTTCCGGATTGGCGATGTAAAGATTATCTCCAGTTACAACGTCTGTCTCCGACTCGAATTGAAGATCATTTAATATCGTAGGATCGACGTCAAAACTAATATCTTTCATAACATCGAACTGGACATTAGTTGGTCCATCGATGACTTTCCACTGTAGCTTTGTCGCGTAAGACGGGATACTTTGAATAGAGAAATTATCGCTTGAACGATGGTCCTGATCTTCTTGTGGCTGACCTTCAGAACGGATTGTCGCAATTTTTTCGGGAGCTTCGACCTCAACTTGGAATGGGTCCCCGTCTAATACACGGTCATAAGCATACCATGCGCCTAGCCATCTTCCCGCAGCTTCATTGGAGTCTGCTGATATAAGTCTTATAGAGAAATTATCTGATCCATTTGTGGAAGATCCTTGCCATGTTGAAGCAAAAGGAAACTCATCACATTGTTTACCGGTCCGGTCTTCATTTGCAAATTCTCTTGCACAGACACGGCTAGTCTTTGATCTATTACGATTGTATTCTGTCTGATGTCGTTTTGAATACATACGTGTTAATGTATTATCCCCGACTCCTCCTGGTATTTGTTTTCCAATCATTTCAGGTTTTGTTTGTTCTGGATGATCCATTGCAAATTTCCAATGCTCACCAGCTTCTTTTAACATTTCAAATTCTGGTTTCGTAATGGGTACATTGAAAATAGGCGTTGCATTACTGAATACAGCTCCTTGCCAGTAATATTGATCAGGGAAAACAAACATATAATTAGCAGAATCAAAACGAACTTTCTGTTTAATACCATCAATACTTTCTTCAAATTTCCTTGCTTTATGGGTAAAGGTAAGCTTCGGCCAAAATTCCATATACCCAATCTTATCTGGATTGTCTGCATTTGCTTCAGGGGCTTCTGAAGTGAAAATTTCTGTACTATAGTTTGTGTTTTTCCATTGGGCAATCGTTCGTTCCGTTGCCGGATAGTCGGGATCCTCTTGACAGTCTCCTACATTCAGTTTTGATTCACATACCATATCAATTTTTAATTTTGCACCGTTTAAGGCTGGATCGGTTACTTGTATATCTTCAATCGTATAAAAGACCCTCATTTTTCTGCTTTGGTTGGAGCCATAGCCTATTTCAGTAAATTGAAATTGTACGCCTTCGTAATCACAAATCGGCCCTATACATTTAACTGGAACTTGATATGTTGCAACATGAGACCAGCAAAAGGAGTAACGGTTTTTAATATATCCGGTTTCGGAACTGCTTTCTGGGTGTCTTTGGCATTCGTCGGTTGTTTGGATATGATCATAGTCAAAGGCAGGGGGTGCCCATTCGCCTTCTGCAGTTTTAAATGGAGGAGCCAAGTTTACTCTATATGTTGTTTTGCTTTGTTGATCTTCTTTCATTAATTCGTTTAATGGCTGGATACCTTCTGTTTTCTGAAGCTGATCTTGCTTGATTCCAAGGTCGCCAATGGGCTTTCCTTCTTCCATCAATTCGGTAACTTTTTCAACCATGTCTTTTGGAACCCAATAACCTCCACCTTCTGCTTTTGATTCTGCTTGAGTTGGTGATACCATTCCGATAGACAAAAATAGAGCAAGGACAACTAAAAGAGACTTCCTATAAAACCTAGACATCCAATCCCTCCAAGTTTTTAATAGTATGAAATTCTTCTTCACAAATAAAAGAGGCAACAAACAACCTTTATAACTTCGATGACATCTAAGTTGATGTCAGAATACTACAAATTATAATACTATACAATAATAAATAAGGAAAATAAATCCAATAACCTATCCTACTAGGAAATATGTGTTATAGAAAGAACGTATAATTTCATCATGTTTTTCAACTATCATCTCCATTTCTTAGATGAAGGAAAATTAATTTTTATATTGATACGCTATGTGAAATAGAACAGATTCCCTATTAAGAAATCTATTTTCATTTTCACTCAAAAGCAAACTAGGAAAGAAGAAAGTAGAATTAGACTTTTTATGAAAATATCATTTGATAGTTGTGAGCGGAAAGTGTTTCCTAGACCACAAAATAGCGTAAAGCTATAATGAAATAGGAATGAATAGAAAGAGAGGGATTTCCTGTTATGAATTATTTTGAAGCGTTGAAAAATCGTCGTTCCATCCACTTTTTAGAAGATGTGACAGTAGTTCCAGATGAACAAGTAATTGAAATTGTTGAAACGGCATTAAATCATGTGCCAACGGCTTTTAATGGGCAAGAGACTCGTGCAGTTGTAATTTTTAATGATGAACATAGAACGTTATGGAATCGTGTAGAGGAAGTGGCGAGGGCAAAGAATGGAGACCGAGATTTTTCACGTACCGAGTCTCGTATTAATGGGTTCCGTAATGGCCATGGAACGATTTTGTTTTTCCAAGATACGGCTATTACAAAAGGATTCCAAGAAAAAATGCCAAATTTACATAATGAATTTGATGTTTGGGCGCAACAAAATCAAGGAATGTTACAATATGCTATATGGACTGGTTTAGAAGCAGTCGGTTATGCAGCATCCTTGCAACATATGGAAGTACCATTAAAAGAAGAATGGAATATTCCTTCAACATGGACATTAATCGCCCAGATGCCCTTTGGTAAACAAAATCAAGAATTAACAGAGAAACATATTGTGCCTGTGAAAGAAAAGTTAATTGTAATTCGATAACAAACGATCTAAACGGATTCTGAAATATGGAATCCGTTTTTTTTATTAATTCTTTTAAAACCACGTGCTCTGCACGTGTGAAAATATACTTTTAGAGTGGTAATGGAGATGGAATTAAAAACTCCTCTCGATATAATGAAAATGGCCGTCAAACCAAA
>NZ_RHLQ01000024.1 GCF_003711845.1 Lysinibacillus halotolerans | reverse complement strand
GAACCAGTTTTTGGATTCTTGAAGGCTAATTTGCGTTTCACTCGATTTTCTGTACGAGGAAAATCGAAGGTAGAAAACGAAATGGGCCTCGCATTAATGGCTGTGAATTTAAGAAAATTCACGGCCATTAACTAAAGAAAAAAAAGAATTTACACACAAAAATAGCGAAAGGTGAATTTGAGTTTCCTCAAATTCACCTTTCTCACTATTTGAAGCTAGTTATGTCCCAGCCTCTTTTTATACCTAAAAAGCCCCCAACGTACAAAAAGCCGAAGGCTTTAATCGGCGCGTTTAAGGACAATCAAAAATACAGAAGGAAAACCTCGAGAAGTGGGAGGACCGAGGAAAACAAGGAATCAAGGAGGACCGAAGCGCAGTGTACTTGGTACATGAGCATCGGACTGACGCAGATGACGCAGTTTTCCGACGTGTCATCGCGCTTCGCAGAAAGCGTCGATGGTAGTTGAGGGGTACCCCCTGTGAGAGTAGGACGTTGCTAGGCAACAGAGACCACTGAAAATTCAGTGGTCTTTTTTATACCTAAAAAGCCCCCAACGTACAAAAAGCCGAAGGCTTTAATCGGCGCGTTTAAGAACAATCAAAAATACAGAAGGAAAATCTCGAGAAGTGGGAGGACCGAGGAAAACAAGGAATCAAGGAGGCCCGAAGCGGAGTGTACTTGGTACATGAGCATCGGACTGACGCAGATGACGCAGTTTTCCGACGTGTCATCGCGCTTCGCAGAAAGCGTCGATGGTAGTTGAGGGGTGCCCCCTGTGAGAGTAGGACGTTGCTAGGCAACAGAGACCACTGAAAATTCAGTGGTCTTTTTATACCTAAAAAGCCCCAATAATTAGAAGTTTCAGTACGCCGATGATTACAAAATAGAGAAAATTAAAGATAAAGGATTCTTCTAAAATACATTCAAAATCGTGCGTGAATTCTATAGAAGCACTATAATATAGAAAGAGAAATGAACGGAGTGAGACAATGAAAAGGGAAAGACCGATCGTTACGGCTTTACAACATTTCGTAGAACAAAAGCCGTTAAGTTGGCATGTTCCAGGACATAAAAGCGGTTTGTTATCGTCATTACCAAATGAAATAAAAACTGCCCTTACATATGATTTAACAGAATTAACTGGTTTGGATGATTATCACCATTCTGAAGAAGCGATAAAACAAGCCGAGATTTTATTAGCAAAAACTTATGGTGCTCAACGTAGCTTTTTTTTAGTAAATGGTTCAACAGTTGGTAATTTAGCAATGATATATGCAACGTGTAAAAGAAATGACAAAATCATCGTACAGAGAAACGCGCATAAATCTATTTTCCATGGGTTGGAGTTAGTCGGTGCTAAAGCAATATTTGTTGCTCCTAGATGGGATGAAGTGTCTTTAACAGCAGGAGAAGTACCAACAGCCACTTTACAGGAGGCATTGCAACTTCATCCTGATGCCAAAGCGGTTTTACTAACCTATCCAACTTATTATGGGGTAGCGGGAGAAGAAGCATTAAAACAGCAAATAGATATGTGCCACGAAATGGACATTCCTGTATTAATTGATGAAGCCCATGGTGCCCATTTAATAGCGAGTAAGAGTTTTCCTACTTCTGCTTTACAATTAGGTGCTGATGTTGTTGTGCAATCAGCCCATAAAACATTACCTGCTATGACAATGGCCTCCTTTTTACATGTAAATTCACAACTGATTGATGTAGAAAAAGTGAATCATTATTTAAGAATGTTACAATCTAGTAGTCCATCCTATTTATTACTGGCTTCACTGGATGATGCTAGAGATTATATAAGTAGTTATTTAGAGAGTGATGCCGTATATTTAATGGAAAAACGTAATCAATGGATTGAGGCATTACGCTCACTACATCCGCTTCAAGTAATTGAAGTGGATGATCCATTAAAACTTTTAATTCGTATACCTGGTAAAAGCGGATTCCAATTAAAGGAGGCACTTGAGCAACAAGGTATTTATGTAGAACTAGCAGACCTATATCAAGTGCTCGTCATATTACCGTTATTAAAACATGAACAGCCATATTCCTTTGCAGATGCTCGCATACGTTTTAAAGAGGCGTTATCAACATTAAAAAAGGAAAATGAGACGCTAATTCCATCAGTAGTACCTAGTCATAATCATACGACAGTTTCCATTCCAGAATACTCTTATGACGAAATAGAACAGTTAGAAAAGGAATGGGTGCCTTATATGCGTGCCATTGGAAGAGTATCAGCAAGTATGCTTATTCCGTATCCACCTGGAGTGCCATTATTTTTGCCTGGAGAAAAAGTTACTGTATCAAAATTAAGCCAATTAGAAGAGTTACTTGCAGTAGGTGCAGCTTTTCAAGGACAACATCGCCTAAATGAAAAGCTCATATACGTCATAAAGTAGCAGCCGGAGGAATATAGAAATGAAAAGAAACTTATTTATAACGTTTGAAGGTCCAGAAGGGGCAGGAAAAACGACGATTTTAACTAAAATAGTGGAACGTCTCGAACAACTAAAGATCGACATAATGGCAACAAGAGAGCCAGGGGGTATTGAAATTGCGGAAAAAATACGTGAAGTTATATTAAATCCGGAGCATACCGCTATGGACGAAAGAACAGAGGCTTTATTATATGCTGCTGCAAGAAGTCAACATTTCTTTGAAAAAGTTGAACCAGCAATCCAAAAGGGAAAGCTTGTATTATGTGATCGTTTTATTGATTCATCCTTAGCCTATCAAGGATATGCCCGGGGAATTGGAATAGATGAAGTTTTAGCAATAAATGAATTTGCCATCGGAAAACGAATGCCGGATTTGACAATATTGTTTGATTTAGAACCGAAAGTAGGACTAGCCCGAATTCATTCACACAATGACAGGGAAGTGAATAGACTTGATGTAGAGAGCTTATCTTTTCATGAAAAGGTAAGAGAAGGTTATCAACTATTAGTAAAGCGTTATCCTAATAGAATTAAAGTAGTTAATGCTGACCAGCCTATAGATAAAGTAGTAGAAGATGTTTGGCATCTTTTAAGTGAGACTTTAGAGGAAAGTAAATGAAGTAGGCATACTATGTATGCTATAATAAGAACACCAATTCAATATATGGGGAGTGAGTACGGATGAAGTTAGTTGTTGCAGTCGTTCAGGACCAAGATAGTAACCGTTTGTCTAGTGCATTAACAAAGAATAATTTTCGTGCGACAAAATTAGCAAGTACTGGTGGTTTTTTACGATCAGGAAATACAACCTTTATTGTTGGAACAGAGGATTCATCGATTCCTCAATTACTTGATATTATTCGAGATAATTGCCGTTCCCGTGAACAAATGGTGTCACCTGTATCTCCGTTAGGTGGTAACGCAGACTCTTATATCCCGTATCCCATTGAAGTTGAAGTTGGGGGAGCTACAGTTTTTGTATTACCTATTGAACAGTTCCACCATTTTTAAACCTATTCAGTTATAAAGATTGAAGGAATGAATAGGATTGGCTAGACTGGCTTAGATTCATGATTTTTTAAATCGATATCTCTGCTTTATATACTAGCCTTTTATGAGATTGGGTGGAGGCGAAAGGTATTGAAGATAGATCAAAATTTACGTGTAGGTTTAAAAGCGAATCCTAATGAGTTAAAACATATGCACCAATCAGGGAATCGTTTTGGTGAGATTCTTGTTAAACAAGGTTCGAAATTACAAACGGAACAGTTAACAAGATTAATGGGCGATATTTCTGCTGCTGGTGATCGTGTTGCTAGATCTCGTAACTTACGGGAACTTACTCGTTTTAAAATGCTCATCAAACGTTTTTTACAAGAGGCAGTTGAATATGGATTAGATATGAAACAGTCTCATACTTGGAATCGTTTTGGAGAAGGGCGCCGTCTAAAAATTGTGGAAACAATAGATGAACGTCTAGTTGAACTTGCACAAGATATTTTAAGTGAAGAGAAGGATACAATCGATTTGCTTGATAAAATTGGAGAAATTAAAGGATTGTTAGTTAATTTATATATGTAGAACCCGTGTCTTCTTTCCTGTATGGGACACGGGGTTTTTTCTAAAAGAAATAAAAAAGTAGAAATAGTCGTTTAAGAAAAAAGGTGAAAGAAATGGCAGGAAATGTGGAAGAACTGAAGGTGTTACAACCAGTAGTGATGAAGCAATTACAAACGATTTTTGAAAAAAATAGAACAGGCCATGCGTATATTTTTGATGGGGAAAAAGGAACAGGAAAAAGGGAGTTCGCAATATTCTTCATAAAACTATTATTGTGTCTGAACCCGTCGAAAAATGTTCCATGTGAAACATGTCGAAACTGTAAACGTATTGATACTGGCAATCATCCAAATGTAAAACAGTTAGAACCAGACGGACAATTTATCAAAATCGACCAAATTCGAAACCTGATTTCCGGTATGACGAAAACAAGTATTGAAGAAGGACGTAAGATTTATGTTCTTCACCATGCAGACCGTCTAAATATAGCTTCTGCTAATACATTACTGAAATTTTTAGAAGAGCCTGAGGGTGAAGTAACGGCTTTATTGCTAACGGAAAGTTATCAGTCTATTCTTCCAACCATTCAATCCCGTTGCCAGCATATAAAATTTGCTTCCATTCCGCGAAATATTTTATTAAAGCAACTACAGGAACAAGGTATCACTTTCTCAATGGCTTCAACAGTTAGTATGGTTACCAACAGTTTAGAAACTGCCATTTCATTAGCTAATGATGAGCAGTTTGCACATACAAGAAAAACAGTGTTAAAATTAGTAGAGACAGTAAGAAAAAATGTACACGAAGCTTTACTCGTTGTGTACGAAGATTGGATACCTTCTTTTAAAGAAAAAGAAGAGATGGAGCAAGCGTTAGATTTACTACTTTTTGCATATCGTGATATTGTAGCAATAAAGGCGAATCCTGAAAGTTCTTGTACATATCCGGATATGTTACAAAGCTGGAAGGAGCAAGCGTTACATACAACGTATAATCGCTTATCTAACCAAATGCAAGCAATATTGCAAGCAAGGCAAAATTTAGGGCGCAACATGAATCGAACGCTTATGATGGAGCAGTTAATGCTTAACCTGCAGGAGGGGTATACATTTGTATAATGTAGTTGGAGTCCGCTTTAAAAAAGCGGGTAAAATATATTATTTCGACCCCGGCGTATTTCTACTGGAAAAAGGGCAATATGTCATTGTAGAAACTGCAAGAGGGGTTGAATATGGAAAGATCGTCGTGCCAATGAAGCAAGTGGGAGAAAATGATGTTGTTTTACCTTTAAAACAAGTACTACGCCCTGCTGATGAACGAGATCGCATTCAAGTTGAGGAAAACACACAAGAATCACAACGAGCTTTTGAACTTGCTAGTACAAAAATTAGCGAACATAACCTTGAAATGAAACTTGTTGATGTTGAATATACATTTGATCGTAATAAAATTATTTTTTACTTTACTGCTGAAGGAAGAGTTGATTTCCGTGAGTTAGTAAAGGATTTAGCTTCTATTTTCCGCACACGTATTGAATTACGTCAAATCGGTGTACGTGATGAAGCAAAATTACTTGGCGGGATAGGTCCTTGTGGAAGAATGTTATGCTGTTCAACATTTTTAGGAGACTTTGATCCCGTTTCGATTAAAATGGCGA
The DNA here is from genome assembly GCF_003711845.1 of Lysinibacillus halotolerans. GTDB lineage: Bacteria > Bacillota > Bacilli > Bacillales_A > Planococcaceae > Ureibacillus > Ureibacillus halotolerans. The sequence continues at coordinate 46,734 of NZ_RHLQ01000024.1, read as the reverse complement.
AAGACCAAAACTTATCGCTTAATCCAACAAAAATTTCTGGTCTTTGTGGACGCTTAATGTGTTGTTTAAAATATGAAAATGACGATTATGAAGTGGCTAAAGAAGGTATGCCAGATATCGGAGACTCTACGATGACGCCTGATGGCCCAGGTAAAGTAGTAGGGATAAATGTTTTAGAACGATTAATTCAAGTGTTTTTAGAAGAGCAGGAACGAACTGTTGAATATACATTAGACGAAATTATTGAATGCGAGAAAAATTTGATATAGATGAACAAGTGGGGTGGTTTTGAGTGAAGGACCGCAATTTCTTAGATTCGGTTATGGAATTCGAACGACAGCTCGAATCGCTACAGCAACAATATAATGACTTAAAAAAATATGTTGCACATATGGTGGAAGATCATCAGGCAATTCAAACGGAAAATCTTCACCTTCGTAGACGTCTAGAAGAGCTATTATCCAACGATACTTCTGATGAACGTAGCGAAAATGAAAAAATGAGCTTGTTAGATATTGGAGAAGGATATGATAATTTAGCGCGTCTTTACCAAGAAGGGTTCCACGTTTGTCACGTTCATTTTGGTAGTTCTCGAAAAGGTGAAGATTGCTTGTTTTGTCTATCGTTTTTAAATAAACAAAATGCTTAAACTTTATCCATTACAAAACCTAAAAAAGTTAGTAGTGTGGATAATGGTTAGTTTGGTGATGTCATAGATAACTATCTAGAGGCATACATAAATGCATCAAAGCGGTGCCGATACACCAAAGATTTTGTTCAAAAGGCTGATACCACAAATGTGGTTTTCAGTCTTTTCTTTTGATAAGAGTATTTTTGAATGGAGGATATTTTGTGGAGCAATGGTTAAAGGATGATGAGCGGCTGGATTATTTATTGGCTGAAGATTTAAGAATTATCCAAAGTCCGTCCGTCTTTTCTTTTTCATTAGATGCAGTGTTATTATCAAGATTTGTTAGTGTTCCAGTAAATAAGGGTAAAGTAGTGGACTTATGTTCGGGAAATGGTGTAATACCTCTATTTTTAAGTGCGCGTACAAAGGCAGACATTATAGGAGTAGAATTGCAGTATCGACTATATGATATGGCTGAGCGGAGTATAAAGTACAATGGGTTAGAAGATCAAATTAAAATGATTCAAGGTGATGTGAAAGAAATTCCACCCCAGTTAGGTATTGAAAAATATGATGTGGTTACATGTAATCCACCGTATTTTTTAGCCCATGAATTAAGCGATAAAAATGTTAGTGAACATTATGCCATTGCTAGACATGAAATTCATTTAACTTTAGATGAGGCAATCGAATCTGCCAGTCGGTTGTTAAAGCAAGGCGGAAAAGCTGCATTTGTTCATCGTCCGGGAAGACTTTTAGATATTGTTACTTCAATGAGAGCTCACCGTCTCGAACCAAAACGAATCCGCTTTGTGTATCCTAAATTCGAGAAAGAAGCAAATACTTTATTAATAGAAGGCATAAAGGACGGGAAACCTGATTTGAAAGTATTACCACCATTGTATGTATATGATGAGAATAATCAATATACGGATGAAGTGAGTGAAATTCTTTATGGAGACAAAAAATAGTCATATTTTTTATGTTTTAGAATGTGCAAATCAATCTCTTTATGCTGGCTATACAAACAATTTGGAGAAACGATTAGCAACCCATAATGCAGGAAAGGGTGCGAAATATACGAAGGCCCATCGCCCTGTTAAGTGTATCTATTTTGAAACTTATGCTACAAAGCAAGAAGCAATGCGAGCCGAGTATGCCTTTAAACAGTTAAAACGAAGCGAAAAATTGAAATATATTGGGAGAGACGTTTGATGAAATCACAAAAGAGCAGTCAACATGAACAGGGAAGCTGTCTTTATTTAGTTGCAACCCCTATAGGGAACTTAGAAGATATGACAGTACGAGCGTTGCGTATTTTAAAAGAAGTAGATGTCATTGCAGCTGAGGATACCCGTAATACAAAAAAATTATGTCATTACTTTGACATTCAAACCCCATTAGTAAGTTACCATGAACATAATTTAGAGAAAGGTGGGGAGAAACTTTTAGGGTATTTACGGGAAGGGAAATCGGTTGCTTTAGTAAGTGATGCAGGTCTTCCATGTATTTCGGATCCGGGAGCAGATATTGTTATGAAAGCTATAGAAGAGGATTTTGCCGTTGTTCCTATACCTGGTGCCAATGCAGCTTTAACAGCATTAATTGCATCAGGTATTACACCGCAGCCATTTTATTTCTTTGGATTTTTAAATCGTCATAAAAAGGAACGTCGACAACAGTTAGAAAAATTGGCGAAGCGGGAAGAAACAATCATTTTCTATGAGGCTCCACACCGTTTAAAGGAAACTTTAAAGGATTTGGAACTTATTCTAGGAAATCGAAAGATTGTGTTAGCCCGAGAGCTCACGAAAAAATTTGAAGAGTTTTTGCGCGGTACAATTTCAGAAGCAGTCCAATGGGTAAGTGAAAATGAAATACGTGGAGAATTTTGTGTCATTATTGAAGGGAATATAATTGGTGAAATCGAAGAGGAGCAAGAATCTTATTGGACAAGTTTATCTCTAGTAGAACATGTGGACTATCTAATAGAAGAAAAACAAATGAATTCAAAAGAAGCCATTAAAGAAGTTGCTAAACTTCGAGGGCTAGCAAAAAGAGATGTTTACCAGGAATATCATGTATAAAACAGTATGATAAAAATAAAAAAAGCGTATGCTATTTTTAATGATTTAAAAGTTAGCAACGCTTTTTTATAGTTCTTACTTAGAAATATGTTGTTGGATTTCTTTCATTAAAATTTCTGCACCTTCTGGACTTAAAATTAATTTGCCTCCAGCAAGACGGAAGTTTTCATCGGAAACTTCACCAGTTACAGCACAAGTCATGTTAGGCATATATTTTTTAAGAATGATTTTATCGTCATCAACGTAAATTTCTAACGCATCTTTTTCTGCAATGCCTAATGTACGACGAAGCTCGATCGGAATAACTACACGTCCTAATTCATCGACTTTACGAACGATACCTGTTGATTTCATGACAATATTTCCTCCTATGGATTGTTTATTATATTATTTTCTTTTGTTTCGCCAAAATTCGACATTATTCTCTGTCTGATTAGAATCATACCAAGTAATGCCATAAACGTCAATTATTTAGCATTAATGGTTTAATATTGATGTGAAATAGTTGTGAACATTTGATACATAAACGGGATTTCTGATTTAAAAATATAGATTATTAATATAAAACGTTCAATTTAGTTGGAAAGTTCCACCAAATTTACACCTTTTACTAATAGTATTTTTCGACAACATTCTGTAATAATATTCTTTCATTGAAACAATTTTCTTACTTCGATAAAATAAACACTATACAGTTTGACAATGGAGGCCATTTTAAGTGAGTGAAAAGAATACATTTTATATAACAACCCCAATTTATTATCCCAGTGGTAAGTTTCATATCGGTACAGCATATACAACTGTGGCATCAGATACGATGGCACGATATAAACGATTAAGAGGATATGATGTTCGTTTTTTAACGGGTATGGACGAGCATGGTCAAAAAATTCAAGAAAAGGCATCTGAAGCAGGGAAACATCCGCAGGAGTACGTTAATGAAATTGCAGATGCAGCAAAAAAACTTTGGTCTTTAATGGATATTTCTTACGATGATTTTATTCAAACTACACAAGAGCGCCATACAAAAAGTGTAGAAAAAATCTTCCAAAAATTCCTTGATAATGGAGACATTTATAAAGGGGAATATGAAGGCTGGTATTGTACACCTTGTGAATCTTTTTACACTGAAACCCAGTTAGTAGATGGAAACTGTCCTGATTGTGGACGTCCGGTTCATAAAGTAAAAGAGGAATCATATTTCTTCAACATGAAGAAATATGCGGATCGATTATTACAATATTACGAAAAAAATGTTGAATTCATTGAGCCAGAATCTCGTAAAAATGAAATGATAAATAACTTTATTAAACCTGGTTTAGAGGATTTATCTGTTTCAAGAACTTCATTTGATTGGGGTATTAAAGTACCTGGAGATCCAAAGCATGTTATTTATGTTTGGGTGGACGCTTTATCAAACTATATAACAGCTTTAGGATACGGATCAGATAATGAAGAATTATTCAATAAATACTGGCCAGCTGATGTACAAGTTGTAGGGAAAGATATTGTTCGTTTCCATACAATTTATTGGCCAATTTTCTTAATGGCTTTAGATTTACCATTACCTAAAAAAGTATTTGCCCATGGTTTTATCATGATGAAAGATGGAAAAATGTCGAAATCGAAAGGGAATGTCGTTTATCCAGAAATGTTAATTGAACGCTATGGATTAGACGCAACGAGATACTTCTTACTTCGCGAGCTACCTTTTGGTGCTGATGGCGTATTTTCTCCAGAATCATTTGTTGAAAGAACGAATTTTGATTTAGCAAACGACTTAGGAAACTTATTGAATCGTACCGTTTCAATGATGAACAAATATTTTGATGGTATTATTCCAACGAAAAAACTAGTAGAAACTGAGTTCGATGCTGCCCTTAAAGTACACGCAAAAGAAACTCGTTTAATTTACGAGCAAAATATGGAGAAAATGCAATTTAGCGTTGTATTATCCGATGTTTGGTCCCTTGTTTCTCGTACGAATAAATATATTGACGAAACACAACCTTGGGTATTGGCAAAAGATGAAGAAAATAAAGGTAAATTAGCGTCAGTCATGTATAATTTGGCTGAAAGTTTACGTCATATTGCCGTAATGTTACAACCATTTATGACGTCAACACCTAAACAAATTGTCGAACAATTAGGTTTAGACGAATCTTATTTAAATTGGGAAACAATTGAAACATTTGGGAATGTTATTCCGGAAAATATAAAAGTGGTAGAAAAAGGAATACCAATTTTCCCTCGTTTAGATGTTGAAGTTGAAGTTGCTTATATTAGAGAACAAATGAGAGCTTCGGTGAAAACACCTCAAGAAGAGGAGAAAAAGACAGAAGTTGAAGTTTCAGATGTTCCTGAAATTTCAATTGATGATTTTATGAAAATCGACTTAAGGGTTGCAACGGTAACAGCTTGTGAACCAATTCCTAAAGCAGATAAATTATTAAAGCTGCAAGTGGATCTTGGATATGAACAACGTCAAGTTGTATCGGGTATAGCTCAATATTACAAACCTGAAGAGTTAGTTGGGCAAAAAGTCATAGTTGTAGCAAACTTAAAACCAGTTAAGCTACGTGGTGAGCTTTCACAAGGTATGATTTTAGCAGGTTCCCATGATGGTGTATTAACCCTTGCTACCGTTGATCCGAAGTTGCAAAATGGAGCGAAAGTTAAATAAGGATTTTAACTTTTCAAGCCTGTTGAACAAGATAAGTTCAACAGGCTTTTCACTAGAAAAATTGTGACTTTAAAACTATATTGTCATAATAAAGGAGAAAACATAATCTGTCGAAATAGGTAAATTCTATCAAAAAAATGTAATGTAAAAATTGTTTTATGACATAAAAAGATATCCGTGTAACAAATCTGTAATTTGAATGTCAACTAAGAAATATTTTATTCCAATAAAATGAGTGAGGAGATTGAAGATGTTTATAGATACACATGTCCATTTAAATGCAGATCAGTATGAAGAAGATTTGCAACAAGTAATCGAGAGAGCAATTGAAGCGAAAGTTGAAAAAATGGTAGTAGTCGGCTTTGATCGAAAAACAATCGAAAAAGCCATGAAACTAGCAGATGAGTACGAATTTATTTATGCAGTAATTGGATGGCATCCTGTTGATGCAATTGATTGCACACCAGAAGATTTGGAGTGGATTGAACAACTTGCCGCTCATCCTAAAGTAGTCGGTATTGGAGAAACGGGTTTAGATTACTACTGGGATAAATCACCTAAAGATGTGCAACAAGAACTATTTCGTAAACAGATTCATCTAGCACAAAAGTTAAAACTGCCAATCGTTATTCATAATCGCGAAGCAACTGGGGATGTTGTAAAAATATTACGGGAAGAAAATGCTGCGTCGGTTGGGGGCGTTATGCACTGTTTTAGCGGTAGTGTTGAAACAGCTCATGAGTGCATTGCAATGAATTTCATGATTAGTCTAGGTGGTCCTGTCACATTTAAAAATGCACGCCAGCCAAAAGAAGTTGCAAAAGAAATCCCATTAGAGCATTTAATGATTGAAACAGATGCTCCATATTTGGCACCCCATCCTTATCGAGGTAAGCGGAATGAACCGTCCTATGTACCGTTAGTTGCTGAAGAAATTGCTCGTCAAAAAGAGTTAACAGTTGACGAAGTTGCAAGAGTGACAACTTCAAATGCTATTAAATTTTTTAAACTCGATGAATAAGAATCCGAAACGTCTCCAATACTGCGTTTAAGACGGATTAAAATAAATGGACTATTTTTTATAAAAATTTAATTGGTTGACAGCTAAAAAAGTAGCCCGTATAATCCAACGAGTGTCAAGGAGGCGTTTTTCATGTCAAAAATTTCCATGAAAAACTTGTTCTCAGGATCATTGAGGAGTAAGCGAACAGTGGTAGGAATTATATCTCTTATCCTGTTTGTTTCAGTAGTTTCTTTTGTTGCTTATCAAGGAACAAAAGAGTCGGTTGTTGTAAATGCAAACGGTAAAGAACAAGAATTATTAACACACGCAAATACAGTAGGCGAACTTTTACAACAAGAAGGTATTGCCGTTTCTGAATATGATAAAGTATCACCCTCACTGAACACCAAGATCGTCAGTGGAATGACGATTGATTGGGAACAAGCTAAAGAAGTAACTATTTCAGTTGACGGAAAAGAGTCAAAGGTTTGGACAACTGAAAGTAAAGTGAAGAACATTTTGGAAGAAGCAAATATCGAAGTAACAGAGCATGATAAATTATCAGTTGCTTTGGACGCAGAAGTAGGAGCAGATAACAAAATCGATATTCAAAAGGCGTTTCAGTTAACGCTTGTCGATGGTTTAGAGGAAAGACAAGTTTGGTCCACTTCGACTACGGTCGCTAACTTTTTGAAACAACAGGGAATTCAGCTTAATGAGTTTGATCGTGTTGAAAATGATTTGGAGGCTGTTATCACTCCAGAGGATAAAATCACAGTTGTTCGTGTAGAAAAGGTTACCGATGTAGTGGAAGAATCGGTTGATTTCGCAGTAGAGACGAAATCAGACTCTTCGTTACTAAAAGGAAAAGAAAAGGTAGTCACAGAGGGCGAGGAAGGAAAAATAGCTCGCACTTATGAAGTTACGAAAGAAAATGGTAAAGTAGTAGATAAAAAGCTAAAAACAGAAGAAGTTTTGAAAGAACCAAAAACAGAAGTTGTCGCAGTTGGTACAAAAGTAGTAACAGCTACAGTTTCTCGTGGTAATAGTTCTTCTTCAAAAAATAGCAAAGAATTTTATGTAACGGCTACTGCTTACACTGCAGACTGTAAAGGATGTTCAGGCGTTTCTGCCACAGGTCTTAACTTAAAAGCCAATTCTGGTATGAAAGTTATTGCGGTTGACCCAAATGTAATTCCATTAGGATCGAAAGTTTGGGTTGAAGGGTATGGTAATGCGATCGCTGCAGATACGGGTGGATCCATCCAAGGAAATAAAATTGATGTCTTTGTAAGCTCGAAACAAGAAGCCAATAATTGGGGACGGAAAAAAGTCCGCATTAAAATTTTAAATTAAGTCTATTAAGCTTTCAAAAGATTAGTTGATCAACCAAAATGTTTAAAAGAGTCTTCCTGTCTGTAAATGGGAAGACTCTTTTATTTTTTGGATGCATTATATACGTTGGTTATGAATTATAAATAAAACGACGTTTACACTATTGTATGTTATTATAGTCACAGATTGTTTGAAAAGAGGGGTATATTTTTGAATATACAAGAAATCATCGTTGTAGAAGGAAAAGATGATACAACGGCCATTAAACGTGCTGTTAATGCTGATACAATAGAGACAAACGGTTCGGCTATTTCGGAGGAAATCCTTCGACGTATTGAGCATGCTCAACAAAAACGGGGCGTTATCGTTTTTACAGATCCAGATTATCCAGGGCGGCGTATTCGTGCCATCATTGAGGAGAGAGTACCAGGAGTAAAGCATGCATTTTTAGCTAAAGAAAAAACCATTGCAAAAAACGGCAAAGGACTTGGAATTGAACATGCCCGGGATGAAGATATTCGAGAAGCATTAAGTAATGTTTATACACCGAATGCTCAAGGTCATATAGAAGCCGAAATTACGATGGAAGATTTATTAGTTGCTCGATTAATAGGACACCCCCAATCTAAAAATCGTCGCTTAAGATTAGGTGAAATTTTGAATATAGGAATGACAAATGGCAAACAATTGCATAAACGACTTACCATGTTTCAAATTACTGTTGAACAATTTGGTCAAGCAGTAGCCCAACTAGATCAGGAGGAGCAAAATGTATAAAGATATCGCAACACCTATTCGTACAAAGGAAATTTTAAATAAATATGGATTTTCATTTAAAAAAAGTTTAGGACAAAATTTTTTAATTGATCCGAATATATTACGTAATATTGTAAGTCATGCTAATTTAACGAAAGATAGTGGTGCGATTGAGATTGGACCTGGTATCGGGGCATTGACTGAACATCTTGCGCGGGCTGCCAAAAAAGTTGTATCTTTCGAAATCGATCAACGTTTACTACCGGTATTAGAGGATACATTAAGTCCGTACGATAACATTAAAATTATTCATTCCGATATATTAAAAGCAGATGTAGAAAAAGTAATAAAGAAAGAGATGCCAGGTATTGAAGATATTATGGTTGTGGCAAACTTACCTTATTATGTGACAACACCTATTTTAATGAAATTATTAAACGATCGTTTACCAATTCGCGGCTTTGTTGTCATGATGCAAAAGGAAGTAGCTGATCGTATAACAGCAAAACCTGGTACGAAGGAATATGGCTCCTTATCAATCGCTATTCAATATTATGTAAAAGCAGAAGTGGCAATGGTTGTACCAAAAACGGTATTTATGCCTCAACCAAATGTAGACTCTGCTGTCATTCGATTAATTAAGCATGATGAACCTCCAGTTAAAGTAATCGATGAAGATTTCTTATTTGAGGTTACCCGTACATCCTTTGCACAACGTAGAAAAACGATTTTGAACAATCTGCAATCGGGTCTTCCTTCAGGAAAGGAAAAGAAGCAACAAATATTAGATGCCCTTGAACAATGTGGTATTGAACCGGCAAGAAGAGGGGAAACTTTATCTATCCAAGAGTTTGCAAAATTAGCAGATGCACTTTATTCTCATTTTTGCAATACACAATAATATGAAACGTGTCATTTTTTTATTAAATTCCAATACTTTTTTATGCAAAAAAAGTTGACAACAATTTTATCTGCTGATAAAATATTATAATTTGTTGACAAGTAACCAATAATGGGCTATACTAGGTATAGTGAGGTGTATGCGAAAATGCCAAAAACGTTAGCTGACATTAAAAAGTCTCTAGATTGTCATTTGGGTAAACGTTTGCGATTAAAAGCAAACGGAGGTCGCAAGAAAACGGTTGAGTGTGATGGAGTACTTAGTGAAACTTATCACGCAGTATTTGTAGTTGAGCTCGATCAAGAAGATAACGCTTGTAAACGCGTTTCTTATAGCTACACAGATATTCTAACTGAAGCAGTAGAAATAACATTTTTAGACGATGTGCAAGTTGCCATTGCCAAATAGTTTTATTTGTATTTTTAAAACACTCATTTTTGAGTGTTTTTTGTTTTCTTTCGCACATACTACAGTTGTTAACCTACTTATTTTGAAGGAGGAATAACTGCATGGCCAGAAGAAAAGGAATCATGTCGAGTCGTCTAAAAGAAGAGATTGCCAAGGAACTCGGATTTTATGATGTAGTCGAACGTGAAGGCTGGGGCGGAATAAAATCACGTGATGCAGGTAATATGGTAAAGCGAGCAATTGAAATGGCCGAACAAGGTCTAGCACAGCAAAACCAAAACAATCAAAAGTAAGTAGTAGTTAACATTTTGCCAATAAATCCTGAAATGGATTTATTGGCTTTTTCATTGATAACTATTGAAAAAAACGTTTAAACTATTTCGTAACACGGGTTTGAGACACTTTTGATTCCGTTATGGTAAAATATATGGAAGTAATGAGACTGTCTACATAAGGGACCTTTTTATGGTTAACTTATACTAATTTTTAAAATGAAAACAAAAAGGGTTTCACTATAGATTTGGTTGCCAATTGAGGAGGACACGGTATGCTTTATGTGAAAGCGCCAGCGAAAATAAATTTAACTTTAGATGTTTTATATAAACGTCCTGATAATTACCATGAAGTAGAGATGATTATGACTACGGTTGACTTATCAGACCGTATTGGACTAGAGTCCCGTAAGGATGGGCAAATTAAAATCAATTCTACTAATGGATTTATTCCAGATGATAATCGAAATTTAGCTTATCAAGCTGCCCAATTAATTAAAGATACATATGGGATAAAAGAAGGCGTTACAATTGTAATTGATAAAGAAATTCCGGTTGCAGCTGGTCTTGCTGGTGGCAGTAGTGATGCAGCTGCAACGTTAAAAGGATTGAACGAGCTTTGGGGTTTAAATTTATCTATTGATACGTTAGCTGAATTAGGCGCTAAAATTGGTTCGGATGTATCCTTTTGTGTTTATGGGGGGACGGCATTAGCAACTGGACGGGGAGAAAAAATTCATCACCTTCCCGCACCACCAACATGCTGGATCGTTTTAGCTAAACCGAAAATTGGCGTATCAACAGCACAAGTTTATGGTGGACTGAATGTTGATGAGATTGAGCACCCTAATACAAAGCAAATGATTGAAGCGATAGAAAAAAATGATTATTTCATGATGTGTGAATCGGTAGGGAATGTTCTTGAATCCGTTACCTTTGAACTTCATCCAGAAGTTGTCATGATTAAAGAACAGATGAAACGTTTTGGCGCGGATGCAGTTTTAATGAGTGGAAGTGGTCCAACTGTATTTGGATTAGTTGATAACGAATCAAGACTTCCTCGTATTTATAATGGTTTACGAGGTTTTTGTGATGAAGTTTTTGCAGTTCGTTTATTAGGGGAAAGAAATTCACTTGCTTAAATGCGTACATTTATGATACTTTTTCTATAAATTATTCGTCTATTGAAAGTTGCTTGATTAATAAAAGTATGGGTATAAAAAATCAAAAAAGCTTGAAGTACAAATTTAATGTTTAGGAGAGGATCGCATGAAATGGAAGCGAAGTGAACGGCTAGTTGATATGACTTATTATTTACTTGAGCATCCACATCAGCTGATCCCGCTAACTTATTTTTCTGAAACTTATCAATCGGCTAAATCCTCAATTAGCGAAGATTTAACGATTGTAAAAGAAACGTTTGAAGAAAAAGGAATCGGGTTGTTGGTGACAGTACCTGGTGCGGCAGGTGGGGTAAAATATATTCCTAAAATGTCAAAGGAAGAAGTTCGGGATATTATTCAATTATTAATTTCAGAACTAAGCCAATCAGACCGCTTATTGCCAGGTGGATATTTGTTTATGACGGATTTACTCGGTAATCCGGAGCTTATGAATCGAGTAGGGAAAGTATTCGCTAGCATCTTTGCTGATCAACATATTGATGTCATTATGACAGTAGCGACAAAAGGAATATCTATCGCTCATTCAATTGCTAGACATTTGAATGTTCCAGTTGTCGTAGTCCGTCGAGATAGTAAAGTAACAGAAGGTTCAACAGTAAGTATTAATTATGTTTCAGGTTCTTCCCGTCGCATTCAAACGATGGTGCTTTCTAAACGTAGCATGAAGAGTGGGCAACGTGTGCTAATAACCGACGATTTTATGAAAGTTGGGGGTACGATGAATGGAATGAAAAATTTATTGGAAGAGTTTGATTGTGAACTTGCAGGGATTGCTGTTCTTGTAGAAGCAGAACATGCAGATGAAACGCTTGTTGATGATTATTATTCATTAGTAAAACTCCATGCCGTAAATGAAAAAGATCGTACCATTGCTTTAAGTGAAGGGAATTACTTTTTAAAGGAGGGCATATAAAATGAAAACTGTATCAACGAACAATGCACCGGCAGCAATCGGTCCATACGCTCAAGGAATTATTGTAAATGGAATGTTCTATAGCTCTGGTCAAATTCCGTTAACTGCAGCAGGTGAATTAGTAGAAGGCGACATTGTAGCTCAAACAAATCAAGTATTTGAAAATTTGAAAGCTGTCTTAAAAGAAGCAGGTAGTTCTTTAAATCATGTTGTAAAAACAACTGTCTTTTTAGCAGATATGAATGACTTTGCAGCAATGAATGAAGTGTATGCTAATCATTTTGGAGATCACAAACCTGCACGATCAGCAATAGAAGTAGCTAGATTACCAAAGGATGTAAAGGTAGAAATTGAAGTAATTGCAGTAGTGGAATAAACTAGTTTACAAGAAAAAGTGGTGAATTACTTTAGTAGTAGTTCGTCATTTTTTTTATATAAAAAATATTTCTCATTTTTTCGAAAATTTTATAAAAGAAGAAGGAAAAAAGAAATTTTTGTAGAATCATATCTTTAAAAGGCATCCTAGATGAGAGGAGTGAGAGAATGGAAGTTACTGACGTAAGATTAAGACGTGTTCAAACTGATGGGCGCATGCGAGCAATTGCTTCCATCACACTAGACGATGAATTCGTGGTTCATGATATTCGAGTGATTGATGGAAATAATGGGTTATTTGTTGCTATGCCAAGCAAGCGTACACCCGACGGAGAATTCCGTGACATTGCACATCCTATTAACTCTGAAACAAGAAATAAACTTCAAGATGTAGTATTAGCTGCTTATCATGCTTCTAGTGAAGAAGAAGCACTTCAACTTGAAGAGGCAAATGCATAATGTAAAGATGAAGAGACTACTTACCTAGAGTAGTCTCTTTTTTCATGTATAAAAGTAATAGAAAAAATGAAGGAAATACCAAATAAGGATGTCATGGATTTGTCAAGTCTGGAAGCCTTGAAAATCGGGTGAATTTACTATATAGTCATAAGAGAATATGAGGAAAATTGGAGGACTTAGAATGACGAACATTTTTGCAGTCATTTTGGCTGCTGGTCAAGGAACTCGCATGAAGTCCAAATTATATAAGGTGCTCCATCCTGTATGTGGAAAACCAATGGTAGAACATGTTGTAGAAAACATTCAAACTTTGAATGTGAACCGTATTGTTACTGTTGTTGGTCACGGAGCGGATAAAGTAAAAGATCAATTGGGCGATAAAAGTGAATATGTACTTCAGGAAGAACAACTTGGTACGGCTCATGCCGTTATTCAAGCTGAGGCGATTTTAGGTTCATTGGAAGGGACAACGTTAGTTGTTTGTGGAGATACTCCTTTAATTCGTCCTGAAACGATGAAAGCGCTATATGAACATCACCAAAATCAAAAGGCAAAAGCGACGATTTTAACGGCAGTTGCTGACAATCCAACAGGTTATGGTCGTGTAATTCGTGGTGCTAATGGCCAAGTAGAACAAATTGTAGAGCAAAAAGATGCTTCACCTGAACAACAGTTAGTTAATGAAATTAACACTGGAACTTATTGCTTTGATAACAAAGCATTATTTGAAGCATTAAAGCTTGTTAAAAATGAAAATGCACAAGGTGAATATTATTTACCAGATGTCATTGAAATATTACAACAACAAGGTGAAATTGTATCAGCATATACTTGTTCCAATTTTGATGAAACGTTAGGTGTTAATGATCGTGTAGCATTAGCACAAGCGGAAGAAATTATGCGTGCTCGTATTAATGAGAAGCATATGCGAAATGGTGTAACGATTATTAATCCATCTACTACTTCTATTAGTGCAGATGCAGTAATTGGTAGTGATACTGTCATCAAACCTGGTGTAATGATTGAAGGAAAGACGATTATTGGTAGTGATTGTATTATCGGTCCGAATACTACAATTGTTAATAGTCAAATTGGTGATCGCTCTATCGTACAAAATTCTGTTGCAACAGATAGTGTAGTAGGAGAAGATACTGCGGTTGGTCCATTTGCCCATTTACGTCCTGATTCTCAATTAGGAAACCACGTGAAAATTGGTAACTTTGTTGAAGTGAAGAAAAGCACGCTAGGTAATGATACAAAAGTTTCCCACTTAAGCTATATTGGTGATGCGGAAGTAGGGAACAATGTAAACATCGGTTGTGGTTCAATCACAGTTAACTATGATGGTAAAAATAAATTTAAAACAGTAATTGAAGATAATGTTTTTGTAGGATGTAATTCAAATTTAGTGGCACCCGTTAAATTAGGTGCTGGTTCGTTTATAGCAGCTGGTTCAACGATTACGAAAGAAGTACCAGAAGACGCGTTGGCAATCGCGCGTTCTAGACAAGAAAATAAACTTGATTATGCAAAGAAATTAAATTCAAAATAAATTTGTAAAACTATTAGGAGGCCATCATGCCGTATCAATATGCTGACACAAAACTTAAAATCTTCTCTTTAAATTCTAACTACCCTTTAGCACAAGAAATTGCGGAATTGATGGGTGTTGAACTTGGGAAATCATCTGTTAAACATTTCAGTGATGGAGAAGTTCAAATTAGTATTGAGGAAAGTATCCGCGGTTGTGACGTTTTCATCGTTCAATCGACTTCTGCCCCTGTAAATGAACATTTAATGGAACTTTTAATTATGATTGATGCTGTTAAACGTGCTTCTGCTCGTACAATTAATGTAGTCATCCCTTATTATGGCTATGCACGCCAAGACCGTAAAGCGAAGGCTCGTGAACCAATTACAGCGAAATTAGTAGCGAATTTATTAGAAACTGCAGGTGCTGACCGTGTAATCGTATTAGATTTACACGCACCACAAATTCAAGGTTTCTTTGATATTTTAATTGACCATTTACAAGCAGTACCGATCTTATCTACTTACTTCAAATCCAAAAACTTAAATCCAGAAGATCTTGTCGTTGTATCTCCGGATCACGGTGGAGTTACTCGTGCACGTAAAATGGCAGAGCGTTTAAAAGCTCCAATTGCTATTATCGATAAACGTCGTCCAAAACCAAACGTGGCGGAAGTTATGAACATTGTCGGGAACATTGAAGGAAAAGTTTGTATCTTAATTGATGATATTATTGATACTGCAGGTACAATTACAATTGGTGCAAATGCATTAATTGAGGCAGGTGCAAAAGAAGTTTATGCATGTTGTTCTCACCCTGTATTATCAGGTCCAGCTATTGAGCGCATTGAAAACTCAGCAATTAAAGAATTAGTAGTAACAAATACAATTCAACTGACTGAAGATAAAGTGTCTCCAAAAATTAAACAACTTTCAGTAGCGAATTTAATGGCAGAAGCAATTTCTCGTGTATATGAAAACAAATCTGTAAGTACATTATTCGATTAATCCTATATAGATAGACAAGGCTATATTAGTAGCCTTGTCTTTTTTATGTTCTAGTATAATTGAGATATAAATAAATTGGAATTTAACACGTGAATCTAATATACAAATTTGTCCAATAAAAGAGTTTAGTATTCAGAAAAATAGACATAATAGTATAAGTCATGATTTTCTGAAAGGAGCGATTTTTTTGGATATAGTATTACAAGCGACTCGACGTGATAAAGGAGCTCGTTCTTCTTTAACGAAATTACGAAATGAAGGGAAATTACCAGCAGTAATCTACGGATATAATGTCGATACGATTCCTGTATCAATTGATTACAAGGATACTGCAAAAGCTGTCCAACAATATGGACGTACAGCAGTATTTAAAATTGATGTTGAAGGAAAACAATTAAACGCTATTTTAAATGAAGTACAAAGATGTGCACTAAAAGGGACAGTAAAACATGTAGATTTTTTATCCATTAATATGTCAGAAGAATTAGAAGTGGAAGTGCCGATTACTCCTATTGGCGAAGCAATCGGTGTAAAAGAAGGCGGCGTTTTAACTCAACCATTACGAGTATTAAAAATTAAAGTGAAACCGTCCGACATTCCAGAGTCAATTGACGTGGATATCTCCAATTTGGCAATGAATGATTCCATCTCTGTAGGGGGTATTCGTAGTAGTGTCCAATACGAAATATTAAATCAAGATGAAGAGACGGTAGTGACCGTTACACCTCCAGTAGTGGTTAATGATGATACAGCTGGACAAGGTGACGATGAAAATCAAGATATTAAAGCAACAGAAGCACCCGAATCAGAAAGTTAATCAAAAAATGTATGAGTTGATGCTCATACATTTTTATTTTGAAAACAAAAGGAAAATTACATAAACAAAACTTGTTTTTTCTTTTTCAACACAGCGTATGATAAAATAAGCTACGATTAGTGAAAAAAGGATGAGTCAATTATGAAATTAATTATTGGATTAGGGAATCCCGGGAAACAATATGAACATACACGACATAATATTGGCTTTGAATGCATTGATGCATTAGCTGAAAAATGGGATTCTCCGTTAAATCAATTAAAATTTAATGGAATGTATGCCATTGTTCATCGGCCTGAAGGGAAAGTCATTTTGTTAAAACCTTTAACATATATGAACTTATCAGGTGAATGTGTTCGCCCGTTAATGGATTATTTTGATATTGATATAGAAGACATCATTGTAATATATGATGATTTAGATTTAGAAACAGGAAAACTCCGGTTAAGACAAAAAGGTAGTGCTGGAGGCCATAACGGAATTAAATCGTTAATACAACATTTAGGATCACAAGAGTTTAATCGAATTCGAGTAGGGATTAACCGACCACCTGCTGGTATGAAAGTAACGGATTATGTATTAGCAAAATTTTCAAAAGAAGAGGATCCAATTATTGATGAAGCCGTTAATAAAACCGTCGCTGCAGTAGAATCATCACTATCCAAAAAATTTCTAGATGTGATGACTGAATTTAACGGTGCATAAATAGGCAAAATTAGGTCAATACTTTGAGTATTAGAAAGCGTATGCTTTTACATACTTAAAGGAGGACGATACTAATGCCTGTTCGTTATCGTTGTCGTCATTGTGAAACGGAAATTGGGACATTACCCTTTGATGCGGATGAAACTATACGTAAGTTGCATTTATTCGAAGTGGGAGAAGTAGACGATTATATTGAAAAAAATGAGCACGGTGATACAACAGTGCATTGTATTTGTGAACATTGTGAAGATTCATTGAGACAATTTCCCGATTATTACGCACTGAAAAAATGGTTGCAATAAAAGTAGTTTAAAACATAGAAAAACCATTTTTTGTATTACTGCAAATATGTGGGCGACTTATTTTATTAAAGTCACCCACTTTTTCCGCTTTGTTTATGAAAATAAAAATAAAGCGGTTATTTTACATGTAATTGATTAATGATTACATAAATTAAGTATGAATGATGGAAGGAGGTTTATGAATGAACGTATTTCATCAACTATTCTCTCAAGATAAACATATAAATAGTTTAATTAATCAAATTGGAGAAAAAAATTATGATTCTCAACTTATTACGGGCTTAACAGGAAGTGCAAGGCCAGTTTTTTTTCAATCAATATTCAAGGAAACGAATAAGCCTCTTTATATATTGTCGGCCAATCTTTTACAAGCTCAAAAATTAGTTGATGATTTATCCTCCTTAGTTGGGGAAGAGTTTGTTCATTATTATCCTGCAGATGAATTTATCGCAGCGGATATGACAATTGCATCGCCGGAATTGAAGGCGCAACGTATCGCAACCCTTGATCTATTAGTGAAGCAGGAGAAAGCAATATATGTCATTCCGATTGCTGGAATGCGAAAAATGATGACACCGGTACAACAGTGGAAAAATTATTATTTAGAAGCTGTAATAGGGAAAGATATCGAAATTGAAGAATGGCTATTACATTTGGTGACGATGGGATATACAAGAAGCCAAATGGTTACAACACCTGGTGAGTTTGCATTACGTGGAGGGATTTTAGATATTTATCCTCCATATGCAGAGTCGCCTATTCGTATTGAATTATTTGATACAGAAGTCGATTCAATCCGTACTTTTTCTGCAGACGATCAACGATCCATAGAAAAATTGGACTCCGTACGTATTTTACCGGCTTCAGAACTATTGTTAACAACAAGTCAACGGGCTGAATTAGCAGAAAGACTAGAGAACTCCTTAAGTAAAAGTTTGAAGAAAATAAAAAAACAAGAAACGCAAGAACTGTTATATCAAAATATCCAATATGATATTGAAATGCTACGACAAGGAAATATTCCTGATCATATTACGAAATATGGATCCCTTCTTTATGATGAACAAACTTTCCTAGGGGATTATTTTGCGAAGGATGGCATTGTTTTATTCGATGAGCTTGGACGAATTCAAGAAGTAATGGATGCATGGGAACGGGAGGAAGAAGAATGGTTTATTTCCCTAATAGAAGAAGGGAAAATTGTTCATGACGTTAAATCTTCCTTTTCTTTTAAAGAAGTTCATTCGATGTTAGACCAGCAAAAAATATACTTTGCTTTATTCGCTCGAACGTTTTCGGGTATTACCTTTAAAAAAACAACAAACTTTTCTTGTAAACCAATGCAACAATTCCACGGGCAAATAAGCCTTTTACAAAATGAAATAGAGCGATGGACACAAGAGAAATTTACAGTATTGTTTGTAGCAGATGGGAAAGAACGAATTAAAAAACTGCAAAGCATGTTGGAAGAATACAACATTCATAGTTTGCTAGGGGCGCCCACAGAACCAGGCATTTATTTAGTTGATGGGGTGTTAACTTCTGGTTTTGAATTGCCATTACAACGAATTGCGGTAGTAACCGATGATGAGCTGTTTAAACAACAGGAAAAAAGAAAGCCCCGTAGACCGCAAAAAATGTCTAATGCGGAACGGATTAAAAGCTATACCGAAATTAAACCTGGTGATTATGTCGTACATGTTCATCACGGTATAGGGAAATATATTGGTATTGAAACCCTTGAAGTAAATGGTACTCATAAAGATTATTTAAATATTCGCTATCGAGCAGATGATAAGTTATATGTGCCTGTTGAACAGATTGATTTAATTCAAAAATACGTTGCTTCTGAAGGGAAAGAACCGAAGCTTCATAAACTTGGTGGTGCCGAGTGGAAAAAAGCGAAGGCAAAAGTATCCTCTGCTGTTAAAGATATTGCGGATGATTTAATTAAACTTTATGCAAAACGGGAAGCAGAGAAGGGATATGCCTTTTCTCCTGATACAGATGAGCAGCGTGCTTTTGAAGACGCTTTCCCATATGAAGAAACAGAAGATCAATTACGTTCAATTCTCGAAGTAAAACGGGATATGGAACGGGAACGTCCAATGGATCGCCTTGTGTGTGGTGATGTTGGTTATGGTAAAACAGAAGTAGCTATTCGTGCAGCGTTTAAAGCAGTAATGGATGGGAAACAAGTGGCCTTTCTTGTACCGACAACAATTTTAGCCCAACAGCATTTTGAGACAATGCAGGAACGCTTTGAGGACTATGGGATTCATATTGGTCTATTAAGCCGTTTCCGTACGAAAAAACAACAAACGGAAACGTTAAAAGGTTTAAAAGACGGAACCGTTGATATTGTAATCGGTACGCATCGGGTATTATCGAAAGACGTTGTGTTCCGTGATTTAGGTTTATTAATTGTGGATGAAGAACAACGATTTGGGGTAACCCATAAAGAAAAAATTAAACAGTTGAAAACAAATGTTGATGTTTTAACATTAACTGCTACACCAATTCCACGTACATTACATATGTCGATGGTCGGGGTAAGGGATTTATCGGTTATCGAAACGCCACCACAAAATCGTTTCCCAGTTCAAACATATGTAATGGAATATAGCGGTGCCCTTGTGCGAGAAGCGATTGAAAGGGAAATGGCGCGCGGAGGACAAACGTTTTACCTTTATAATCGGGTAGAGGATATGACTCGAAAAGTGGAGGAAATCCAAATGCTTGTGCCAGATGCAAGGGTTGGATATGCCCACGGTAAGATGACGGAATCCCAATTGGAGTCCATCATTTTAAACTTCCTTGAAGGCGAATATGACGTACTTGTAACGACAACGATTATTGAAACGGGTGTAGATATGCCTAACGTCAATACACTGATTGTCCATGATGCAGATCGTATGGGTCTATCCCAGTTGTATCAATTACGTGGTCGAGTTGGTCGTTCAAATCGCATCGCTTACGCTTATTTCATGTATCAAAGAGATAAAGTGCTAACAGATGTAGCGGAGCAAAGATTGCAAGCTATAAAAGAATTTACAGAGCTTGGTTCTGGCTTTAAAATTGCGATGCGTGATTTATCGATTCGTGGCGCGGGAAATCTATTAGGATCACAACAACATGGGTTCATTGATTCGGTCGGATTTGATTTATATTCTCAAATGTTAGAAGAAGCAATAGCAGAGCGTCAAACTGGAGTAGTAAAAGAAGAAAGACCAGATGTAGAAATTATTTTACATGTGGATGCATATATTCCGGATCAATATATACCAGATGGCTATCAAAAAATTCAAATGTACAAACGTATAAAATCGATGGAACAAATAGAAGACTATACGGAAATAATGGATGAGATGTTAGATCGATTTGGTGATTTACCAGTAGAAACTGAAAAGTTATTACGTATTGCCCGTATGAAAGTGTGGGCAATAGAAGCTGGAATAACAGCTATTAAGGAAAAACAAAAAATGATTTCGATTTATTTTTCTGAAGAAGGAACAAAAAATGTGGATGGTAGTTACATCGTCTCTGAGTCAATGAAATTTGATCGAGCAGTTGGTTTTATCATGGACGGTGCCAAATTAACTTTGACGATTGATGAGAAAAAATGTGGAAGCTACCAACCTTTTGATGTTTTAGAACAAATGATTGAAATCGCTGCAAAATCTAAAAAAGAAACTGTCCAAAAATAGAAAAGCTTATTTATCTATATCGATATAGCAAAAACTTGTCCATGTTTTCCATTTTATTGCCCGACATTAGAATTTTATCCTCTTCATTCACTTTTTGCATACATTGACCAATTAATAACCATACTATCAATGTAAAGGAAATTTGATTCTGAAAGAGAGGCAATAAAGTATGAAAGCAACGGGAATTGTCCGTCGTATTGATGATTTAGGTCGCGTAGTTATTCCAAAGGAAATTCGTAGAACAATGCGTATTCGTGAAGGAGATCCTTTAGAAATTTACACAGACCGTGAAGGAGAAGTTATCTTAAAAAAATATTCACCAATAAATGATTTAAGTGAATTTGCAAAAGAATATGTTGAGTCATTATATGAAACGGTAGGTACACCTGCCTTAATTAGTGACAGAGATGAAATGATAGCAGTAGCTGGATTATCGAAAAAGGAATATACGAACCGTCGATTATCCGTATTCGCGGAAGACTTTATGAAGCAACGTTCTGTAGTTTTAGAAAAGACAGAAGCGACAATTGAACTTGTGCCAGGACAATATGAACAAGTGAAATCCTATTGTGTAGCACCTATTATTTCTAATGGGGATGCTATTGGCGCGGTTTATTTATTATCAAAAGTCCATTTTATAAGTGAAGTGGAACAAAAGGCTGCTGAAACAGCAGCAAACTTCCTTGCAAAACAAATGGAAAACTAATAAAGAAAAAAACGTCTCTAATGATATAGAGGCGTTTTTTTATGTTTTAAAAAACATGAAATATTTACGAAATAGTCGTATCTCTTGTAAATCGAGTTTGTTTCACATTTCATGTTATACTATTGGCATTGTTATGGAGGATAGGGTGAATATGGCAGATAATTTTGGCATGAAAGGATATATGAAGGGAGCGTTGCTATTAACGATTGCTGCCTTAATTGTTAAAGCATTAAGTGCAGTTTATCGGGTACCTTTTCAAAACTTAGTTGGAGATCAAGGGTTTTATATATACCAACAAGTCTATCCATTTATTTCTTTCTTTGTTGTTTGGGCATCTGGTGGTTTTGCCGTTGCCATTTCTAAAATGTTAGCAGACGCTGAATCAAGTATTCATCCAGTTGAAAGAAAAGGGTTTATCTCTCGAACAATCTTTTATTACTTAACACTGTTGTCTATCATTTTCTTTTGTTTATTATTTTTCGGAGCTAATATTTTATCGGAATTAATGGGTGATCTACAGTTGGCTCCACTTCTTAAAACGGGTTCTTTTGTGACACTCTTTATGCCGATGTTAGCTTTAATGAAAGGGCGTTTTCAGTCACAAGGTAAAATGGAGCCGGTTGCGTATGCACAAGTATTTGAACAATTTATTCGAGTCGCATTTATACTAGTCGGGGCAATCATTATTATGCATACAAATAAATCATTATATGCGGCTGGAAACGCGGCAGTTTTTGGAACAGTGATAGGTGAAATAGCAGCGGTTAT
Organism: Lysinibacillus halotolerans; assembly: GCF_003711845.1. Lineage (GTDB taxonomy): Bacteria > Bacillota > Bacilli > Bacillales_A > Planococcaceae > Ureibacillus > Ureibacillus halotolerans. Next base: position 24,184 of record NZ_RHLQ01000024.1, on the reverse strand, counting down.
TTTATTACTTTATTACAGTAAAAAAGTCCAAATTGTTCCGAAAAAATTAAAAAAAACAGAGCGAACTTGGCCAATACTGAAAGAAGTAACGATATTAAGCTTAAGTGTTAGCATGAGCAGTTTACTTCTACTTTGTTTTCAATTAATCGATTCCTTTACCGTTTTTTCTACTTTGCTCCATAATGGAATGGAATCTATTAAGGCAATGGAGATGAAGGGAATATACGACCGAGGACAGCCACTTGTTCAACTTGGGATTATTATCGCTTCTTCCCTTTCCCTTGCCATTGTCCCTTTAGTGGCACTCCAGTCAAAGAAAAAGGGCGGTAGAGGACCTAATCCGTTTATCCAGTTAACCTATCGCGCCTCTATTTTACTTGGAGTTGCCGCGTCTATTGGATTAGTAATTGTTATGCCTTATGTAAATCAAATGTTGTTTGAAACAAATGCATTATCCAATGTATTAATGGTATATGTTTTACAAATCGTCCCATTATCGGTCATATTACCGTTAACCGCGATTTTACAAGGAATGAATAAGCTGAAAATTCCAGCTCTAATATTAATTGGTGCAATACTTCTTAAGTATATAGGGAATTGTTATTTTATACCGAATTGGGATGTGTTAGGGGCGGCGATAGCAAGCAATATTGCATTATTTTTAAGCGCCGGATTACTTATGATTTATTTAAAACAATTAGTCCATAGTAAACTAGCAACTAAAGCATTCTACATAAAATTATGTATAGCAAGCGGTAGTATGATATTCGTTGTTGCTTTGGTGGATCAAGTGATCCAGGCAGTTATTCCTATTGTCACAGGTAGAATGGAATCAGTCATTATTGGGGGATGCTTAATTTGCATTGGAGCATTTGTTTATTTAACGATTGTGGCAAAGACGAAAATGCTAGCGGTAAAGGAATGGTTTTTATTGCCCTTTGGAAGAAAAATGGCTCGTTATCAGTTATTGTTAAATAAAAAGAAGTAGGTGAAAAGATGCATCAATTAACCATTATCGGCCTAGGAGCAGCTGAACTTGATCAGCTACAAATGGGTGTTTATAAAAAATTAAAAACAGTTGAAAAAATTTATGTTCGAACGATAGATCACCCAGTTATACAAGATTTACAGAAAGAGGGAATGGCGTTCATTAGTTTTGATGCTGTTTATGAAAAATATGATACATTTCAACCGGTTTATGAAGAGATTGCGGAACAATTAATTAGTGCTGTTAGTAAAGAACCTATTATGTATGCTGTCCCTGGACATCCGTTAGTGGCAGAACAAACAGTGCAATTATTAATTGAAGCGGAGAGACAAGGAAAAGTTCAATTGAACATAGAAGGTGGCCAAAGCTTCTTAGATCCAATTTTTGGTGCATTAAAAATTGATCCAATTGAAGGGTTTCAATTATTAGATGGGACGAGTTTTTCGATTCACGATGTCAACATGCGAGGACATGTGTTAATTGCCCAAGTTTACGATTCCTTTAGTGCTTCAGAAGTGAAGTTAACCCTTATGGAAAAATATCGTGATGATTATCCTGTTACAGTCGTAACCGCTGCAGGCTCTTCTTTAGAAAGTTTAACAACGGTTCCGTTATATGAATTGGATCAAGCGGTCGAAATAAATAATTTAACGACGATTTATGTACCACCGGTTGAAAATGATTTAGACGCGCTACGCGATTGGACGACATTTAGACGTATTATCGCTACGTTACGTGGTCCGAACGGTTGTCCTTGGGATCAAAAACAAACCCATGAAAGCTTAAAAAAATATTTATTAGAAGAAGCCCATGAGTTTTTAGCTGCCATAGATGAAGAGGACGATTTTGGAATGGTAGAGGAACTTGGTGACGTATTGTTACAAGTCTTTTTACATGCCCAAATCGGGGAAGATAATGGTTATTTTAATTTAGAGGAAGTATTGGAATCAATTAGTGAGAAAATGATTCGTAGACATCCTCACGTGTTCGGTGACGTCAACGTTGAAGATGCGGATGAAGTAGTTGCAAATTGGGACGCTATTAAAAAGAAAGAAAAGGGCGAGCAAAAGGAGTCACTATTAAAAGGTGAGTATCGTCCAACCTCTGCCTTACAAACATCTTATAACTATCAAAAGAAAGCGGCCTCTGTAGGTTTTGATTGGCCAAATGCAGAAGGAGCATGGGAAAAGTTTTTAGAGGAATGGAAAGAGTTCAAGGATGAAGTTGAAAAGGGTGCTCCTCAATCCCGTTTAGACGAATTTGGGGATGTGTTATTTACCCTTGTTAACATTGCCCGTTTTTACAAAATTTCACCAGAAGAAGCTATGAGTCATGCGAATGAGAAATTTCTTCGTAGATTTCAATATGTGGAACAAAAGGTATTAGAGAGCGGTAAAACCTTTGCTGATTTTACGTTACAACAATTAGATGAATTTTGGAATGAAGCAAAAACGTTAGAAAAAAAGGAGAACTAGTCGATGCGAATAGATAAATTTTTAAAAGTTTCTCGATTAATTAAAAGACGTACTTTAGCAAAAGAAGTAGCAGATCAAGGAAGAATTACAATCAATGGAAAAGTTGCAAAGGCAGGTAGCACGGTAAAAGTTGGAGACGAATTAACTATTCGATTTGGTCAAAAAGTTGTGACTGCCCGTGTTGAAGATTTGAGGGAAAATGTGCGTAAAGAAGATGCCCAAAACATGTTCACAATTCTTAAAGAAGAAAAACTTGATAAGATTGAACCTCAATTTATTGATGATGAAGAATAGATAATTTTCTTATTTGCTGACATTTCCTGTAAGAGAAAAAATAGTAAATTTCTAGAGCATGACAAAATTTATTGTCATGCTTCTTTTCTTTTTAGCATAAAGTGAACAGAACAATCACAATAACACTAAAAGGAGGAACGATATGACACTACATCAAGAAAGTAATCGTTACACAATGACATCTGGGGACCATCTTGTGACAGTGCGAAATCGAAAAAGAATGGACATGACTTCAGTTAAGGAAATTGAGCGTTTTGACCAAGAGGAATTTTATATTAGAACAGCACAAGGCCACTTATTAATCCGTGGCGAGGAATTACGAATTGTCCATTTAGACGTCGATAAAGGTTTACTGACTTTGGAAGGAAATGTAAAACTACTACAATATGATGATGAAGAAAATGGTTTATCAAAAGGCTTCCTCCATAAATTATTTGGATGACCATTAATGAACAAGTTGTTAGTATATTAATAATGGTAATTAGTGGCTTATTTGTAGGCGCAATAGTGGATTTTACACGCTATCTACTGAGCGCCTTAAGCCCGAAGTCTATTATAAGAAAAATGGGGTATGGAGTAGAGCTAATTGTATGGGCACTATTAGGTGCCCTGACATTTTATATTTTATTTATTATAAAGGGTGGAGAATGGCGTTTAGTCGACCCATTATCACAATTGCTAGGTATTTTTCTTTACGAATCTATTTTTCAGAGACCAATTCGTTTTATTGGACGAGTATTTATTATTCTTATAATTAAACCAATTGTTGCTATTATTCGATTCATTTATTCGATTATTACTGGTATTCTTAAACTAATTGTTCGTATTATTTTATTTATCTTAAAACCGTTTTACAAACTATATAATAAATTCCTAGAAAAACATTTACGAAAATTTTATACAAAAATTAGAAGGACTATCTTTAAAAAGAGTTGAATTAAAAGTATAATATAGAGTACAGAAATTTGAGGAGGTGACGGATATGGTGAAGCGTTATAATCGACAACGACAACAAAATAATGTTCGAACGCTTGAAAATGACTATGTCCGATCATCAGATAGCAAAGCCCAATATAAAAAAAGACAAAAAGTTCTTTTCCGTAGAAGGATGGTTGTATTTGGTTTACTTGCCACAGTGACGTTAGTGTTTTTAGTTAGTTCTTATATAACACAACATCACCGTTTAGAAGAGAAACAACAGCAAAAAGAAGAAATTGTTGCTAAGCTTGATACGGTTAAAGAACTGCAGGATATGCTTAAATTACAAATTGCCAAACTAGAAGATGATGAATATATTGCGAAATTAGCACGTAAAGAATATTTTTTATCTGATGATGGTGAAATTATTTTTACTATCCCGAATGAAGACAAAGATGATGGTGAAAAGGCTGACGGAAATAACAAATAATGGTTATGGATGTATAGTTCTTTCGTTTTAAGTTAAAAATAAAAGTGTTTTTGGGTCGATAGAAAAAGAGTTGTCTTGTTGACACTCTTTTTTTGTTGGCTATAATAAAAGAGAAACGTGAATTGATTTATTGCACGTAACACTAAATTTGATTTCGGGCTAAATAGCCGCTTAAATTTTAAGGAGGAGCATTTTTTTTATGTCAATTGAAGTAGGCAGCAAAGTACAAGGTAAAGTAACAGGAATCACAAATTTTGGAGCATTCGTTGAGCTGCCAGATGGCAAAACAGGCCTAGTTCACATTAGTGAAGTTGCTGATAACTATGTGAAAGATATCAACGAGCATCTTAAAGTTGGGGATGTTGTTGAAGTAAAAGTGATGAATGTTGAAGCGGATGGTAAAATTGGTTTATCAATCCGAAAAGCGAAGCCTCAAGCTGAAAAACCTGAACGTCCAAGTCGTCCACGACGTGATAATCGCTCAAACGATCGTCAAGGTCCATCAAAAGAAAGCTTCGAGCAAAAAATGGCACGATTTTTAAAAGATAGTGACGAGCGTCTTGCAACATTAAAACGTGCAACTGAATCAAAACGCGGTGGCCGTGGAGCTAGAAGAGGGTAGTTTGCTGTCTGTTTTAATCGTAGAAAAAGTGTAATATAGATTAAAGACTATTAGTGATAACAACGTCACTAATAGTCTTTTTTATTTTTAACTTTTGTTATGTAAATTTGACGCTACGAGCAAAGGTGCTCTTCGTTTATTTACTTTTTTCGTCTAATAAAGATTTTATTAATGCAAAAATCCCTACAACACAAAGGATTAATCCGCATAATAACATAGCGAGCTGAAGGATAACGTGTACTTTTAGAATGCTACCTAAAACGACTAAAATCGAGCCGGTTGAACATAAAAGAGCAAGCACCCATAATTTTTTTAACATAAAAATGGCCTCCAAAAAATCAATCAATCTTTTCCCTATGTTAGTGTACTCTTGTAATCGCTTGAAAGAAAGAGTTTCTCTACGATCGTTCAATATTCCGACAGTTATTTTGGAGTTGTTGTCTTACCAAAGATTACGTCGAACAATTTTAATTCTATTATTTCACTACTAGACAAATTTTACACAATCTCTTTTATATAATAGGCGCTAACACTATAAATTAAGGGAGATGTAAAAATGGCTAATATTGAAATGATCAATGAAAAATCTTCATGGCAAAATTTAACGGAGCGTTTCTCTATTAAAAAAGTAAATTTCTTTATTCATATTTTCTTTTTTTTGTTAGCGTTGTTTCTATCAAGAGCGGTAATGTTTGAAGCGGCCGTTCCGTTTTTATTACCTCTTTGGGCAATTGTGAAACAACGATACGAAAATGAAAAATGGACTGTGTTAATCGGAGGCTTACTCGGTGCATTTACGTTAAGTTTAGGACAAGCGCTAATTTTAGGATTGCAGCTCGTTTTGTATGAACTCATTACTCGATTTAAATTTTGGAAATTTCCGACGAGTGTATCGGTTGGGTTAGCAATCTTTTTTGGACAATTTATTTGGCAAGGCGTTGTCCACCTTGGTATACCACCTTTAATTGTTCAACTTTATATTTATTATGAAGTTATTTTAGCTTTTTTAATGACTATTTTTGTAAAGCTCTTTTTTGTCCAACCTCACCGCTTTTGGACGATTGGTTGGAGCTATGAGCGAGTAGGAGCTGGCCTTGTAATCTTGGCGATGGTTTTAACCGGTGTTCAATCGGTTGTCGTTTCTTATTTTGGATTGTATCCGTTTTTACTACATTTAGCTATTTGTATTGCTGCTTTCGCAGGGGGGGTTCCTATTGCAGCCATGGTGGCAACTATCGTCGGAGCCCTAGTAGGAATAGCGAAGCTCTCCTTTACTGGAATGATATCGGTTTATGCAATGACCGGTGTTGTAGCAGGTTTGTTTAGTGGTCTTGGACGAATAGGCGTTGTAATAGGAAGTTTAATACCAAGTATATTCTTTTTCTTTTACGATGCCACCTTACCACTTGATACGGTCTACTTTGTTTCCATTGCGGTTGTCGGGATTGTGTTTTTCGCACTCCCTCAAAGTATGTTTACATTTTTACATGATATGATTCATCCTAAACGAGATGAAGTATTACTCCAGCGACAACAATGGCTCACTGAACATACGAGTGAAAAATTAGAGTCCTTTCAAAACTTTGTTTTATTTATGAAGGAGTTAGTATTTGACCGATTTACTTCCACTGAAACAATAAGTGAAGCACGAAAAATTGAACCGTGTGCGACTTGTATGAGCTGTTTTCGTTACGATCGCTGCTGGGGAGAGAGCAATTCAATGGAACCGTTGATTGAAGATTGGTTCGTTGCAAAGTCTGGAATAAAAGAATCAGAACAAATGATGGCAGAAGAGCGAATTAAGCTTAAATGTATAAAGTCTACAAAATTGTTGGAAGAGTTAGATCATCAATTATATAACGATAAAATGAATGGTCAATTTTATCATGGGAAGAAAATGATTGCCCTTCAATTAAGGGATTTAAGCAATCATTTAAATAAATTAATGGAAGATATGAAGGACGAAACATTATCTTTCAAAACAATTGAAGAGGAATTAGAATACCAACTAAAAAGAGCACAAGTTCATTGCTTCCAAATTGATGTGTTAAATAATACAGTTGGTGAGCGAGTTGTTATTTGTTCCTTTGCCAATAAAAATAAAACCCACGAGGATCAATATTTACTATGTGAGAGAATTATTTTGCCTATTTTATATGATGTATTTTCAGAGCCGTTTCAAGTTGAAAAAATATCAGATCAAAAAGTACCATTTGCCCACGTACAAATACGTTTTCGTTCAGCGGTTCGCTATGAAATAGAGTATGATATATATAGTAGAGCTAAAAATTCTGCTTGGGTATCCGGCGACACCCATGCCATTTTCCATATTCACCCTGGACTTGTAGCTGTTATGTTATCTGATGGTATGGGGCAAAGTAGGGAGGCGCAGCGTGAAAGCAGACGATTAGTCCGTTTAATGAGAGAATGTTTAAGCTATAATATGAATCCAGAGACGGCCATGCATACGTTGCATTATGTCATGTCTTTGAATAGAGAAGTCGATATGTATGCAACGATTGACTTTGCCCTTGTGGACTTACAAAAGGGTGCATTATGGTCATGGAAAGCGGGCAGTATGTCTACCTACATTTTACGTGGAGAGAGGTTATTAAAGGTAGATGGGGCAGCAGCACCCGTTGGATTTATGCCTGTGTTTTCAATTGAAACTGAGAAAGTCAATTTATTAGCCGATGATTTTGTTGTGATGGTATCGGACGGTGTCTTTTCTAGTGAGTTTGATTGGGAGGAACAAGAAAAATATTTAGTTAACTTATTAAAATCTCGTATTCAAAATGAAATACCGATTGAAGCTATTTTGTATGATGTAATGGAGGAGTTTGGGAATTTATATCCAGTAGATGATGATTGTACGGTGATTATGTTCTCAGTTTCCCATGTAGTTCCGAAGTGGGCTGTATTTAGCCCTTTAAGTAAAGGAATATCATGAAACAGTTAAGTAAGATTATAGAGAGGTGAGAAGATGTGTCGTTCGAATTAAAAGTACAAAAATATATAAATGAACAACAATTAGTAAAAAAAGGAGACCGTCTTCTCATTGCTTGCTCTGGTGGCATTGACTCAATGGGGTTAGTACATTTTTTTAAGAAGTTTCAACATAATTTAGAAATTGAATTATTTGTTGCCCATGTAGACCATATGCTTAGAGGAGAGACATCTGCAGAAGATCGATTATTTGTAGAACAGTTTTGCCATCAACATAATATTCCTATTTTTAGTACCGCAATTCCGATTCCACAATTACTACAGGAAGAGGGGGGCAACTCCCAGACCATTTGCCGTAGAGAGCGTTATGCGTTTTTTGAAGAGATGATGAAAACCCATCAAATCAATAAACTAGTAACCGCACACCATGCAGACGATCAATTGGAATCAATTTTAATGGCTTTAACTAAATCCGGTAACATAAGTAGTATGAAGGGAATTTATTCTAAAAGGGATTTTTCCTTTGGAACAATTATTCGCCCTTTTTTAGCGGTTACAAAAGAAGAAATAAGGGAATATTTAGAAGGGAATGGAGGGTCTTACAGAGAAGATGCAAGCAATGAGAAGGACGATTATACTCGTAATCGCTTCCGCCACCATATTGTACCGTTATTGAAAAAGGAAAATGTGCATGTTTCTTCCCACGCAGTCCACTTTGCTGAAACTTTACAGCAAGATGATGAATTATTAAACCGTTTAGCGTTAGAGCGTTTCCCCCATATTGTAAATCAAAAAGACAATCAGATATACACATTATCTGTTCCCTTGCTACAGAAAGAACCAGTTGCTTTACAAAGAAGAATCATTTTAATACTATTAAACTATATTTATAATAATTCTAATTTTACCCAAGGGCTTACAATGGCGTCCTCTATTTTAAATTTATGCAAATCAACAGATGGTAGTGCAAAGGTTGACTTACCGGAGCAAATTATCGCAAATCGTAAATACGATGAAGTTGTATTTGAAAAATTAAGTGAAAAAATAAATGTAAATGACAACATTCAACAAGTTGTCATGAATCAATGGATCCAACTGCAAAATGGCATTCGATTATACATAGGAGAAGCCTCAAAAGTAGTACACACTCCGGAGAATAACTCCACTACGTATTACTTCAGTTCGGAATTGATTAGTACACCGCTTTATATAAGAACTAGAAAAAGCGGAGATCGTATTTTGTTAAAAGGTATGGAACAACAAAAAAGATTATCTCGACTCTTTATTGATGAGAAAATACCTTTGGAAGATCGAGAACAATGGCCAGTACTTGTCGATGCGAACGATGAGGTACTTGCCGTTATTGGTGTTCGGGTTAGTAAAAAACTATCGACAAGAAAACAAATCGTGGATGATTTTATCCTTATTGTTGAAAGAAAATAGTAACGATTTTTTACTTAATTAAGGTATTATTAAATAGAACGATTTTCATTAATTTTTGGGTATAAAGTTAAACAAAAACGATTAAAGTTTTGAACAGATGAACAGATTTTATTAAGGAATGTGCAATAAATCATTTTATTGCTTTAGGTGTTTGAACAATTCAAGGAGGAACCACCCATGATTCAAAATGATATTGAAAAAATTATAATTTCAGAAGAACAAATTCAAGAAAGAATTGCTGAACTAGGAGCTCAGTTAACAGAAGAGTATAAGGAACAGTTCCCGTTAGCAATCGGTGTTTTAAAAGGTGCAATGCCTTTTATGACAGATTTAATGAAGCGTTTTGAATCATATGTAGAGATGGATTTTATGGATGTATCTAGCTACGGAAATGCGACGGTATCTTCTGGGGAAGTAAAAATCTTAAAGGACTTAAATACAAGTGTTGAAGGTCGTGATGTCATTATTATTGAAGATATTATCGATAGCGGCTTAACTTTAAGCTATTTAGTAGATTTATTCAAATATCGTAAAGCAAAGTCGATAAAAATCGTTACGCTTTTAGATAAACCATCTGGACGTAAAGTGGACTTGAAAGCGGATATAGTTGGTTTTGAAGTTCCAGATGGATTTGTTGTTGGATACGGTTTAGATTACGCAGAAAAATATCGTAACTTACCATACATCGGTATCTTAAAAAGAGAAGTTTACTCATTCTAATAGAGATTTGTAGAATTTTCGACAAAAAATGTAAATAACGCATTTTACCGGTGCTTTTCGTTGTATGATGAAATAATGATATGATAAGATTTTACTTATAGTTTTTCTGTTATGTTGTGAGGAGGCTGGGGATGAATCGAATATTTCGATACACCATATTTTATTTATTAATTTTTCTCGTAATAATCGGTATTTTCGGTACTTTTAATGGAGGTAATACACCTTCTAAAGAATTAACTTATCATGAGTTTTTAAATGCGTTGGATACAGGTAAAATTGAATCTGCAACTATTCAACCTGATGCAGGAGTGCTTGTAGTAGAAGGATCTTTAACAGGAGCAAAAGATGGTGAAACATTTACTGTTAATCTTCCACAAGATAATCAAGCTTTAATGACAAAATTAACAGATGCTGTTGAAAATGATCCAGATATCAAATTTTTACCAGCACCTGAAACGAGTGGTTGGGTACAGTTCTTTACCGGGATTATTCCATTCGTAATTATTATCATTTTATTCTTCTTCCTATTGAGTCAATCTCAAGGTGGCGGTAATAAAGTGATGAACTTCGGTAAAAGTAAAGCGAAATTATATGATTCCGAAAAGAAAAAAGTACGCTTCAATGATGTTGCTGGTGCAGATGAAGAAAAAGCTGAACTAGTGGAAGTAGTTGATTTCTTAAAGGATCATCGTAAATTTACTGAAATGGGTGCGCGTATTCCGAAAGGGATATTATTAGTTGGTCCTCCGGGAACAGGTAAAACGTTACTTGCCCGTGCTGTAGCAGGTGAGGCTGGCGTTCCTTTCTTCTCAATTTCAGGTTCTGACTTTGTAGAAATGTTCGTTGGTGTCGGTGCGAGCCGTGTTCGTGACTTATTTGAAAACGCTAAGAAAAATGCACCATGTATTATCTTTATTGATGAAATTGATGCAGTTGGTCGTCAACGTGGAGCTGGTCTTGGTGGCGGTCATGATGAGCGTGAACAAACGTTAAACCAATTACTTGTTGAAATGGACGGTTTCGGCGTAAATGAAGGGATTATCATTATTGCTGCTACAAACCGACCAGATATTTTAGACCCAGCGTTACTTCGTCCAGGACGTTTTGACCGTCAAATTACGGTTGGTCGTCCAGATGTTAAGGGACGTGAAGCGATTTTAAAAGTACACGCACGTAACAAACCATTACGTGATGATGTAGATCTTAAAGCGATTGCTCAACGTACACCTGGTTTTTCAGGAGCCGATTTAGAAAACTTATTAAACGAAGCGGCACTTGTTGCAACTCGTCGTAATAAGAGGAAAATTGATATGGCTGATATCGATGAAGCTACTGACCGCGTTATAGCAGGTCCTGCTAAATCAAGCCGTGTCATTTCTGAAAAAGAACGCAAAATCGTTGCCTTCCATGAAGCTGGTCACGTAGTTGTTGGATTAACTCTTGATCAAGCAGAAAAAGTGCATAAAGTAACAATTGTACCTCGTGGTCAAGCTGGTGGTTATGCAGTAATGCTTCCAAAAGAAGATCGTTACTTTATGACAAAACCGGAGCTTTTAGATAAAATTGCTGGACTACTTGGTGGTCGTGTTGCAGAAGATATTACTTTCGGGGAAGTATCGACAGGGGCACATAATGACTTCCAACGTGCTACAGGTATTGCTCGTTCTATGGTTACAGAATATGGTATGAGTGATAAACTAGGACCGATGCAGTTTGGCTCAAGCCAAGGTGGAAATGTATTCTTAGGTCGTGACTTTAATTCTGAACAAAATTATTCAGACTCTATTGCTTACGAAATTGATAAAGAAATGCAATCCATTATTGTTGAGCAATATGAACGTACAAAACAAATTCTAACGGAAAAACGCGATTTATTAACTTTAATTGCAGAGACATTACTCGAAGTAGAAACTTTAGATGCTCAACAAATCGAGCACTTACGAGATCACGGAACTTTACCGGAGCGTAAAAGTTATTCTAACGTAGATAATGAAAATGCAACGAATGAAGATACACAAGTTGTTTCTACTGATGAAGCTGGTACTACAGAAGCAGCAGTTGAAACATCAGGTTCAACTTCGTTAGAAAAACAAATTGTTGGTGAAACGACAGATCCGACAGTTTCAGATTTACCAAAGGAAGATAGTTCTTCTAAACCAGCTGATGGTATTCAAGAAGATCGTAATAAATAATATATGTACGTTTCCGAAAGGAAAATGATGTATAACTGGATGGGTAGCTAGGTTGCTGCTCATTCAGTTTTTTATACATTGCTTTCTCGTCTAAAAAAATCATAAAAAGTACCATTCAGATTGAAAGCTGAATGGTACTTTTTCGTTTTGCAAATATTAAATTTTAAATCGATCTACTAATTGTTTTAACTCGATGGCCAGTGTATCCAACTCGGCTGTATTTTTCGATACTTCGTCAATGGAACGAGTAAACTCATTCGAAGTAGCAGCTGTTTCTTCAATTGCTGCTGCCGATTCTTCTGACATAGCGGCCATTTCTTCCGTTGCTTCACTCATTGATTTTGCCCGGGAAACATTTTCTGATAGATAAACGATTATTTCTTCTACGTTATTTACCATATTGGAAACTGAATGGCTAATTTGCGTAAACGTTTCACTTGTTGCATGAATTTGTGTTGTGCCAAGACGTACTTCTGAATATCCGTCTTTTAATGATGTTTCAACCATTGCTGTTTCATTATGAATATTTGAAACGATTTGCGTAATGTCTGTTACGGATAAAGATACTTGTTCTGCTAGTTTCTTTACTTCATCAGCGACAACGGCAAATCCTTTCCCATGTTCACCGGCTCTTGCGGCTTCAATCGCTGCATTTAACGCTAGAAGATTCGTTTGGTTTGCGATTTGTTCAATGATTAAAACTAACTTTTCGATTTCTTTTGTTTGACTTTCTAAATGCCCCATTTTTCCAACGGCATCTTGCATAATTTGATTAATATTATTCATCTGCGCGTTCGATAATTGCATTAATTTAGTACCTTCGTTTGTTAATTCAAGTACCTTTAAAGAATCTTTATGAACTTGCTCGCCCTTTTCATTTGTCTTTTCAATACTTTCTGTGAAGTTACTAATATTCGACGCTAGATCTGCAATGTTTTGGGCTTCACCTTCAGTTCCAGATGCCAATTCCTGCATAGTGGAAGAGATTTGTTCCGAACCAACTTGTATTGTAGTCGATAATTGTTTTAAAACATCGCTTTTTTGATTGACGCTTGTTGCTGCCTTTGCAACTTTTCCAATTGCTTCGTGCAGGTTTTCTTGCATCGTTTTCGTTGCATTAGTAAGTAGACCTATTTCCCCTTTTTGTGAGCTTTCTTTTATATTCAATTGTAAGTTACCTTGAGAAAGCTCATTCATGACATTGGCAACTTCTACAACAGGCTGTGAAATTCTTTTACTCATAAAGAATGAGATAACGAAAACAATAATGATGGTAATGGCGATTAAAATGACTGCGAATAAAAAGATATTTTGTTTTGATTCTTGAAGAATAGATATATCTTGCTCAATACCGATCGCTGCAATGATTTCATTTCCTGTAGGATCATAAATTGGCAAAATGGATTCTATTATTTCTTCATTTTGGTAGGAAGATAGTTCACCTTCTTTCACCGATGTTAGGAGATTACTTTTCATTTTAGTGTTAAGTTTTGACTCATCGGAAGATTGAACGATAAGTCCTTCCATATCGTATAAACTAATTGTAACCCCCTGTAACATTTCGCTTAAATCCTTAATAAATTGACCGTCCACACCTGTTTGTAAAGTGCCAATGACTTCGTTATTTGAAATAATAGGAGTAAAGGCGCGAACGGATAATCCGCTATTACCAAATTCAAATCCTGCTACGGATTCGCCCTTTAAAGCTTGTTGAATCGCTGCTAAATCACTTTTATCATCACCATACTTCTCTGGGTTATGGGCACGTAACATGACAGTTCCAGTAGGATCTCCAAATTCAAAAACAGATAATTGATGTTCTGCTGATAGACGGGAGTAGACATCTTTCACAGAACTTAATAATTGTTCCCGATCACCATTTTCGAAGGTTGTTATAATCTCATCATTTTGAGAATACATCTCCGTAATTTTTAATAAGTTTTCGGATATGTTGTTTAATTCTGTTTGTACAATATGTATCATTTTGTCTTGCTGGTTTTCTGTCACTTTGCTAAATCCATTATTCGTTGAAGCGAAGATTGTAGTTGTTGCGATAATTAAAGGGATCACCGAAAGTGTTAAGAAAACGACGATTAATTTACTTTTTAAGCTATGTAATTTTACCTTACCCATAGAAACTCCTTTAATATAGTATTTTCCTACATAGTATCACAAAATATTGAGTTGAATTGTTAATTTTATGTATCGAAATGACTATAGAATTGTTATAACAATATTCCTATGCTCGTGAATATTTATCGAATAGATTTAATTGCTATCACTGTTTAATTTAGCCAGTAATGTGATATGATTTTTTCAAATGGACTTGAATTGGGTGTGAAGAAATGATTCTAGTGCTAAATGTAGGAAACTCTAATATTGCATTAGGGATATATGTAAAGGATAAACTAACTTATCATTGGAGAATGGAGACGGATCGCCATAAAACCGAAGATGAGTATGCAATGCAAATAAAGTCCTTTTTCGCGCATGTCGGGATTGAATTTGAACAAATTGAAGGAATTATTATTTCTTCTGTAGTTCCTCCAATCATGTATGTATTGGAGGAAATGTGCCGAAAGTATTTCCACATTAAACCTTATGTCGTTGGTCCTGGCGTGAAGACAGGGTTAAATATTAAGTATGACAATCCTAAAGAAGTAGGAGCGGACCGTATTGTCAATGCGGTAGCAGCTTTAAATGAATATGGAGGTCAGCCGTTAATTGTTATAGATTTCGGTACTGCCATTACGTATTGTTACATTAATGAAAAAGGTGACTATATGGGAGGGGCAATTGCTCCTGGTATTGCCATTTCTACTGAATCCCTTTTTACAAAGGCTTCGAAGCTACCGCGTATTGAAATATCGCGTCCTTCAAATATTATTGGAAAGAATACCATTTCCGCAATGCAATCAGGTGTTCTTTATGGGTTTGTTGGACAAGTAGAAGGAATTGTCGGTCGAATGAAAGAACAGTGTAAAGAGGAGCCCCTTGTTATTGCAACGGGAAGTTTGGCGAAATTGATCTCAAACGAAACAAAGATAATCGATGTCGTAGACCCATTTTTAACGTTAAAAGGGTTGCATGTTATTTATAAAAGAAATCAATAAGAAATGAGGAATGACAACATGAGTGATTACTTAGTAAGGGCTTTAGGTTTTAATGGGAAGGTACGAGCCTTTGCAGCTAGAACTACAGAAACAGTAGGGGAAGCTCAACGCCGACATAATACATGGCCAACGACGACGGCAGCACTTGGTCGATCCATGACAGCAGCAGTGATGATGGGGGCTATGTTAAAGGGTGAAGATAAGCTAACAGTAAAAATAGAAGGAAATGGTCCAATCGGTCCAATGATAATTGATTCTAATGCGAAGGGAGAAGTACGTGGTTTTGTCACGAACCCTCAAGTTCATTTCGAATTAAATGACGTTGGTAAACTAGACGTTCGTCGTGGTGTAGGAACAGAAGGATCGCTTACCGTTGTAAAAGATTTAGGGTTACGGGACATGTTCTCCGGTCAAACACCAATTGTTTCCGGGGAAATTGCCGAAGATTTCACTTATTATTTTGCTGTTTCTGAGCAAGTACCCTCTTCAGTAGGATTAGGGGTTTTAGTGAACCCTGATAATACGGTACTAGCATCTGGTGGTTTTATTATTCAATTAATGCCTGGCTGTGATGAAGAAACAATTTCACAAATCGAACAGCATTTAAATAATATTGAACCGGTTTCTAAGATGATCGAAAAAGGATTAACTCCTGAAAAAATACTAGAGGTAGTACTTGGGGAAAACAATGTGCAAATATTAGATAAAACTCCTGTTCAATTTAAATGTCAATGTTCGAAAGAGCGATTTGGTGCGGCTATTATTAGTTTAGGTGTGCAAGAAATTCAAGAAATGATAGATGAAGACGGTGGTGCAGAAGCGCAATGTCATTTCTGCTTAGAAAAATACCACTACAATCAACAAGAGCTTGAAGGTTTTATCAATGAAATCAAACAATAATAATGTAAATAAGCCAACGAACCAAATACCTCTTTCTCAAAGACGTTTAAAAACAAAACCGGTATTAACTTTATTAGCTATACTATTTATTGGTAATATTTTTTGGTTTATTCTTTGGCTATGGCCAGATGGAAATAATGAAAATGGTGGCGACGAAGTAGTCGCTACCATTGATGGGGAAAAAATAACCCGTCAACAGTGGATGGCAGCTATGGAGAGTCGATACGGAAAAGAAACATTACAAACACTCGTTAATGGGGCTGTCATGGAGAAAGCTGCGAAGGAATATGATATTAAAGTTACCGATGAAGAAATAGATTTAGAAATTGCGTTGATGCGCTCTGCTCAGGATAAGACGGATACAGCGATACAAGAATTAACGGACAAAGAGTTACGACAAGAGGTCCGTGCTCAATTAATACTTGAGAAAGTACTGACAAAGGATGTTGTAATCGATGAGCAACAAATAGAAGAATATTATAAAGAGAATCAATCATTATATAACATCCCTACTACATACAGGACGAGCATTATCGTTGTAGAATCCGAAGAAGATGCTAAAAGTGTTCAAAAGGAATTGGAAGAGGGGTCAGATTTCTCCGTTCTTGCTCGAGAACGTTCCCTTGATACAACTTCAGCTAGTTTAGGTGGCGATATCGGATTCATTACGACAACACAAACGAATATAGATAAAAGTATCCAAGAAGCGGTGGAAAAATTAGACTCAGACGAAACAAGTGAACCTTTTGTCATGAATGATGGCCGCTATGGTATTGTGCATGTGAAGGAAGTAAATGATGGAAAATCCTTTGCTTATGAAGAAGTGAAAGGTCAAATTGAACGGGTGTTAGCCTTAGAACAATTACCGTCAACTATTACACCAGAGGCCTTTTGGAAAGAATTTGATGCAACTTGGTTTTATGGAGAAGCGTCATCTTAAAAGTGTAAAATATTCTCAATATTTAGTTCCAATCTATTGACATAAAGGATAGGAAGTTGGTAATATACTAAATAGGTAAAACCTATAAAAATAGTAGGTATTAAGGAGAGGGATGACAATTATGAGTAAATTGGCAAATTCAGTTGCTGAATTAGTCGGCCGCACACCAATCGTTAAATTAAACCATGCAACAAATGAAAATGAAGGTAATGTATACGTTAAATTAGAATTTTTTAATCCGGGAAGTTCAGTAAAAGATCGTATCGCCCTAGCAATGATCGAAGCTGCTGAAAAAGACGGCACTTTAAAACCAGGTGGTACAATTATTGAACCGACTTCTGGTAATACAGGTATTGGTTTAGCTATGGTCGCAGCTGCAAAAGGTTACCGTGCAATTTTAGTAATGCCAGAGACAATGAGTATTGAACGTCGTAAATTACTTCGTGCATATGGAGCTGAATTAGTATTAACACCTGGACCAGAAGGTATGAAAGGTGCTATTGCAAAAGCAGAAAGTTTAGCAAAAGAAAATGGTTACTTCTTACCACAACAATTTAACAATCCTGCTAATGCTGAAGTACACCGTTTAACTACAGGCCCAGAAATTGTAGAAGCATTTGACGGGTTAAAATTAGATGCGTTTGTAGCTGGTGTTGGTACTGGAGGTACAATTACTGGTGCTGGTGAAGTATTAAAAGAGAAGTATCCTGATATCGAAATTATCGCAGTTGAACCAAAGGATTCTCCAGTATTATCTGGCGGTAACCCTGGTTCCCACAAAATCCAAGGTATCGGTGCCGGCTTTGTACCAGAAGTATTAAATACAGAAGTTTACACTTCTATCTTCCCTGTAGATAACGAAACTGCTTTTGAAGTAGCTCGTAAAACAGGTCGTGAAGAAGGTATTCTAGTAGGTATTTCTTCAGGTGCTGCAATTTATGCTGCAATTGAAACAGCGAAACGCCTTGGTAAAGGTTCTAACGTTTTAGCGATCGTCCCATCCAACGGTGAACGTTACCTATCTACAGCTCTTTACAATTTTGAAGACTAATATTAATAATTAATTTTGGCATTACCTCTAAAGGGTGATGCCTTTTTATATTTCTTTAATATTTAGACGAATGAAGAAATATAAAGTAAAATGATATGATAAAAAGAGAAACAAACTTAGCTATTTTGAACGAGTAAATAAAGTGATTTACATAGATTGAAGTGAAAGAGGGGTTTAGATGCTTTCTAAATATCCAAAACCATTAGTATTTAATAATATAGAGCTTGACTATACAAAAGAAACCGTTGTAATGGGGATTTTAAATGTGACCCCCGACTCTTTTTCAGATGGAGGAAAGTATAACTCGATTGAAGCTGCCGTTCAACATGCAAAAGAAATGGTCACAAATGGCGCGAAGATTATTGATGTAGGTGGGGAATCGACTCGTCCTGGTTATACTCGAATATCCGATGAAGAGGAAATTGAGCGGGTTGTACCTATTATAAAAGCGTTATTGAAAGAAGTACCTGCTATTATTTCGATTGATACATATAAATCAGCTGTTGCCCGTGCAGCAATTGAGGCAGGAGCCCACATAATTAATGACATTTGGGGTGCGAAGGCAGATCCGGAAATGGCAAAAGTTGCTGCGGAGCTGCATGTTCCGATTATTTTAATGCATAACCGTAAAGAGGAACAGTATAACGATTATTTTGAAGACTATTTAAACGACTTAAAAGAAAGTATAGCCATTACAAAAAATGCAGGTGTTCCTGATGAACATATTATATTAGATCCAGGTATAGGATTCGTGAAAAACTTGCAGCAAAGTATTGAAACGATGCAACGTTTAGACGAGCTAGTTGAGTTGGGCTACCCTGTATTACTTGCAACTTCTCGAAAACGAATGATTGGTACAATATTGAATTTACCATTAGAGGAACGGGTAGAAGGAACCGCAGCAACATGTGCTTATGGAGTGATGAAAGGTTGTCATATAGTGCGTGTTCATGATGTTAAAGAAGTGGCCCGGACTGTAAAAATGATAGATGCCTTAATGGGGAAATTTACGATAAGTGAAGAACTACCTAAAAGACACTAACCGCTTTAAGGAGAATGAAGATGGATTATATACATTTAAGAGAAATGCAGTTTTTTGGATACCACGGTGTATTACCAGAAGAAACGAAGTTAGGTCAACGTTTTCGTGCATCTGTTTCGTTGGCAGTAGATATTCAACAAGCAGGTCTAACCGATGAATTGAATGATACCGTAAGTTACGTGGGTGTTTATGATATATGTAAAGAAATTATTGAAGGCACGCCATATAAGCTAATTGAAGCCGTTGCGGAAAAAATTGCAACGACGATTTTATCAATATATGAAGGACAAGTATTCGGCTGCAAGGTGGAAGTTATAAAACCAGATCCGCCTATCCCAGGTCACTATAAGGAAGTAGCAGTTGAAATTGTAAGAGGGCGTTTTTATGAATAACGTTTATTTATCTATTGGAACGAATATCGGAGATCGGGAACAAAATTTAAAGCAAGCTATAAAAATGCTACAAGGCAAAAAGAATATCACGGTAAAAGCGATTTCTTCCATTTACGAAACGGCTCCCATAGGTTATATTGATCAGCCATCATTTTTAAATATTGCGGTATTGATTCAAACATCCCTTTCTGCTTATGAAACGCTAGAAGTATGCCAATCGATTGAAAATGAATTAGGAAGAGTACGAGAAATTCGATGGGGTCCACGAATCATTGACCTTGACATTTTGCTGTTTAATAACGAGAATATTGAAGTTGAGAATTTAATTGTTCCTCACCCTAGAATGTATGAACGAGCTTTCGTTTTAGTTCCTCTCCGTGAAATCCTTCAATATCCTTTGACTGACAAGCTTCAATTAGTAGAAACGAGTGTTGAAAGTATGGATTTGCAAAAGGAAGGCATTCTTAAGTGGAAGCATATTAACAATGTGGAAGAATTTTTGATAGCGGAAGATTCTAGGTAGGAGTATTAAATCTTACTTAATTTAAAATGAAACGATGAAGATTCAAATCGTTCAATATAAAGGGTTTTTAATATAAGAGGAGGAGTCCCCATTGACTACACAAAATAAGCCGTTTCAAATCGGTAATATAGTTATGGATAACCGTGTTGTTTTAGCACCGATGGCAGGCGTTTGTAACTCTGCTTTTCGTTTAACAGTAAAAGAATTCGGTGCCGGCTTAGTATATGCAGAGATGATTAGCGATAAAGGTCTTGTACAACGCAATAAAAAAACATTAGATATGCTTTATATTGATGAACGTGAAAACCCACTTTCATTACAAATTTTCGGTGGAGATAAAGAAACGTTAGTAGAAGCAGCAAAATATGTAGATAAAAATACGAATGCAGATATAATTGATATCAACATGGGGTGCCCTGTAAACAAAATTATTAAATGTGAAGCAGGGGCGAAATGGCTATTAGATCCTAATAAAATTTATGAAATGGTTTCAGCGGTAGTTGATGCAGTAGATAAACCTGTAAGTGTAAAAATGCGTATTGGTTGGGATGATGAGCATATTTTTGCTGTGGAAAACGCTCAAGCAGCTGAACGTGCCGGTGCATCTGCCATTGCGATGCATGGCCGTACACGTGTACAAATGTACGAGGGTCGTGCTAATTGGGATATTATTAAAGAGGTAAAGAAAAACATTCATATCCCATTCATTGGTAACGGGGATGTGGAAACACCTCAAGATGCAAAACGTATGTTAGATGAAACGGGTGTTGATGCAGTCATGATTGGCCGTGCTGCTTTAGGTAATCCGTGGATGATTTACCGAACTGTACAATACCTTGAAACAGGGGAATTAAAACCCGAACCATCTGTACGTGAAAAAATGGATGTTTGCTTACTTCATTTTGAACGTTTAATGCAACTAAAGGGTGAAGGTGTGGCAGTACGTGAAATGCGTAAACATGCATCCTGGTACTTAAAAGGTATTCGTGGAAACGGAAAAGTTCGAAATGCTATTAATCAAGTAGAAACAGCTCAGGAACTTCGGGCGTTACTTAATGGTGTAGTCGATGAATTAGAAGAGCGACAACAGGCGGAAGCTATTTAAAAGGAAAAGAGGCTGGGACAAAAGAAAAATGTTAGACCAAAATTGTAAATGGTCTAACATTTTTTTGCGGTAT
The DNA here is from genome assembly GCF_003711845.1 of Lysinibacillus halotolerans. GTDB lineage: Bacteria > Bacillota > Bacilli > Bacillales_A > Planococcaceae > Ureibacillus > Ureibacillus halotolerans. The sequence goes on along the minus strand of NZ_RHLQ01000024.1, from coordinate 2,957 downwards.
AAAGGCGTAATCGAAGTTTTAAATCAGAAAGTTAATGCCCGACTTTTAGATTTCCTCAAAAATTCGAGTTATGTCCCAGCCTCTTTTTGTTTATTTTGCTAATTGTTCTTTTGTTGGACCCATGACGCCAGGAACAGGTAGTCCCGCTTGTCGAAGGAGTACTTGCATTTGTGCACGGTGATGGGTTTGATGATCGACCATCATACGAAGAATTGCTCCGATTGGCGTTAGTTGGCCGTGGCTATTTACTTCATTAAGAAGTGCTTCGTCAGATAATTGTTCTTTTGCAATTTGAATGATGTTTTCACTTACTGAACGATACGTATTCATGATTTCGCTCAATTTATCTGGAGTATTCTTTGGATTTAATTCCACATTAAGTGCTATACCGATTTGCCCCATAAAATATGCTGGTGCAGTAGTTAAGTGCCAGCTTAACCATTCGAGAGAACTATGACCTTCTACAATTGAGAAATGCTTTTTTTCTTCTGTAATAGATTCAAAAATAGCTAATGTACCTGAGCTATTGCGCTCCCATTCTTGAATAAAATCGTTTATATTACGATACATACTAAATCCCTCCTTTTATCAGAAATTTTAGCATGTCTAAGGATGAAATATGTAATAATCAATCTTGAAAAAACAAAACTCGTAACATTTTCAATCGAAAGAGGTGAATAGAACGAAGAAATTGTGTACAATAGGTACATTATGGATTAAATGATCGCTAACGGCGGAAAATGAATTATACATGGATATAATTGTTTTTAATTGAAGTAATACCGCTATATTCGGTTGTCTGTTGTCATTGTGAAAGCAAAACATATAAACTAATTTTGTTTTGTTACAGAATGATATCCGTCGAAGCTTTATCTTCAGTTTTATTAAAATGAACTGAGCAAGGAAATGTCCAAGTTACCATGCCGTAATAGCTGGTGTTATACTGAATAAAGGAAAATAAGGAGTGATAAACGTGTCAAACATTGAAGATTTAAACGACCAACTTTTGGTGAGACGCCAAAAGATGACGAATATTCGTGAAAATGGAATGGATCCATTCGGTAGTCGATTTGAACGTACGCATTTATCTTCAGAGATTCGTGAACAATTTGGAGAACTTACGAAAGAGCAATTAGAAGAGTCGCCACAAGAAGTGACAATTGCTGGTCGTATTATGACAAAACGCGGAAAAGGAAAAGCTGGTTTTGCTCATATTCAAGATTTAGGTGGTCAAATTCAAATCTATGTACGTAAAGATCGTGTCGGTGATGAAGCGTATGAATTATTTAATACTGCCGATTTAGGAGATATTGTCGGTGTTCGTGGTAATTTATTCGTAACGAATGTTGGAGAACTTTCTGTTAAGGCAGAAGAATTTACGTTCCTAACTAAATCTCTTCGTCCAATGCCAGAAAAATTCCATGGTCTACAAGACGTTGAACAACGTTATCGTCAACGTTATCTAGACTTAATGACGAATGCAGATAGTAAACAAACATTTATTACTCGTTCAAAAATCATTCGTGCTATTCGTAATTACTTAGATAACCATGGTTATTTAGAAGTTGAAACACCGATGTTACATTCTATTGCAGGTGGGGCAGCAGCTCGTCCATTTATTACGCACCATAACGCATTAGATATGGAACTTTATATGCGTATCGCAATTGAACTTCACTTAAAACGTTTAATTGTTGGTGGTCTTGAAAAAGTTTATGAAATTGGACGTGTATTCCGTAATGAAGGTATTTCAACTCGACACAATCCAGAGTTTACGATGATTGAGTTGTACGAAGCGTATGCGGATTATCGAGACATTATGGCATTAACTGAAAACTTAATTTCACATGTTGCACAAGAAGTTCTCGGTACAACAACTGTTCAATATGGCGAAGATCAAATTAATCTTGCGCCAGGTTGGAAACGAGTACACATGGTTGATGCAGTAAAAGAGGCAACAGGTGTAGACTTCTGGCAGCCAATGACGAAAGAGGAAGCACAAAGCTTAGCGAAAGAGCATGGCGTTGAAATTAAAGAAGCTCATGAAGTGGGTCATATTATTAATGAATTCTTTGAACAAAAAGTAGAAGAAACTTTAGTACAGCCAACATTTGTATTTGGTCACCCGGTTGAAATCTCACCACTTGCAAAGAAAAATCCGGAAGACCCACGTTTTACAGACCGTTTCGAATTATTCATTGTACGTCGTGAGCATGCAAATGCATTTACAGAATTAAATGATCCGATTGACCAACGTGAGCGTTTTGAAGCACAGCTTGCTGAAAAAGCAGCTGGTAACGATGAAGCTCATGAAATGGATAATGATTTCATTGAAGCATTAGAATACGGTATGCCGCCAACAGGTGGGTTAGGTATCGGTATTGACCGTTTAATTATGCTATTAACAAATGCACAATCGATTCGTGATGTATTATTATTCCCAACTATGCGTCACCGTGATTAATAATTAGTTTTAGCAAAGGAGCGAGGGAGTGATTATCCCTCGCTTTTTATTATGACGATATAATTCAATCGTATGGTTTAAGAGAGTAAAAAGCGGATATAATAAGTTATATTCAACTTTTTTCGTTTTTCTATTAATATTTTAAAAAAACACTTGCATTCAAAAAGAAATGATGTTAAAGTATTATACGTCGCTAAAAGCGGTGAATAAAATGATAATGCTTTCTAATTTGTTATTGACAACTAGAATTGAAAGTGATAGTATTTAAAAGTTGCTATTTCGTATCGGCAAAAAACTTTTTTAAAAATATGTTGACTAATATAATGTTGGTTGATATAATATAAAAGTTGTCATTGAAACGGCGACGAAACGTGAACCTTGAAAACTGAACAACAAAACGTTAATGAAATACAGTTTCAACTTAACAGTTGAAACAAAATTTTGGACATCATTATGATGCCAGTGTAAATTTAGAGCTTTATCAAATTTTCTT
>NZ_RHLQ01000023.1 GCF_003711845.1 Lysinibacillus halotolerans | reverse complement strand
AATTTGGTTTGACGGCCATTTTCATTATATCGAGAGGAGTTTTTAATTCCATCTCCATTACCACTCTAAAAGTATATTTTCACACGTGCAGAGCACGTGGTTTTAAAAGAATTAATAAAAAGAGAGCCTGAATGATTAGGCTCTCTTTTTTTGATTATTCCCACTCAATCGTTGCTGGTGGCTTAGATGTAATATCATACAGCACGCGGTTTACGTGTTTTACTTCATTAACGATGCGGACTGAGATTTTTTCTAGTACGTCCCATGGGATACGTGCCCAGTCAGATGTCATTCCGTCGATGGAAGTTACCGCACGGATACCTACTGCGTAATCATAAGTACGTGCATCGCCCATAACTCCTACCGAACGAATGTCTGGTAGAACAGCGAAGTATTGCCAAATATCTCGGTCAAGACCTGCTTTTTTAATTTCCTCACGAAGAATATAGTCCGCTTCACGAACAATTTCCAACTTCTCTTCCGTTACTTCTCCAAGTACACGGATTCCGAGACCTGGACCAGGGAATGGTTGACGCCATACGATTTCCTCAGGTAAACCTAGCTCTAAACCTAAAGCACGTACTTCGTCTTTAAATAATGTATTTAATGGTTCGATTAATTCGAATTTCATATCTTCAGGGAGACCACCAACATTATGGTGAGATTTAATTGTTTGAGCAGTCGTTGTACCTGACTCAATAATATCTGTATAAAGGGTACCTTGAGCTAAGAAATCCATATCCTTTAACTTCGAAGACTCTTCATCAAATACGTAAATGAATTCATTACCGATAATCTTACGTTTTTGCTCCGGATCAGAGACACCTTTTAATTTGTTCATGAATCGTTCACGGGCATCGATTTTGATAACTTTCATATCGAAATCTTCCGTGAAAGTTTTCATTACTTGCTCTACTTCACCTTTACGGTTTAAATTATGGTCAACAAACATACATGTTAATTGATCACCGATTGCTTTATGAATTAAAACAGCTACTACAGAAGAGTCCACTCCACCTGATAATGCACAAAGAACTTGCTTGTCCCCTACTTTTTCACGAATTTTTTTCATTTCTAATTCGATAAAGTTGGCCATAGACCAGTCGCCTTTCGCATGACAAATATCGAAAACGAATTGGCGTAAAATATCGTTACCATATACAGAATGACGTACTTCTGGATGGAATTGCACTGCATAGAATCCGCGCTCAACATTTTGCATCGCTGAAATTGGACATGATGCACTTGTTGCAATAACTTCAAAACCTGCAGGTACTTCTGTAACTAAATCACCATGGCTCATCCAAACAACTTGTTCTTTTGGAAGGTCACCAAATAATTTATTATCAGCCGTTATTTTAATTTCCGCTTTCCCATATTCACGGTGGTCAGCACCTTCTACTTTTCCACCTAAAGCGTAAGACATTAATTGCATTCCGTAGCAAATACCTAAAATCGGTAATCCTAAATCGAAAATAGCTTCATCAACTTTAAAAGCTTTTTCATCATAAACGGAATTTGGTCCGCCAGAGAAAATAATACCTGTTGCGTTCATTTCTTTAATTTCTTCGGCAGTAATTGTATGGGGATGTAATTCTGAGAAAACACCGAACTCACGAATTCGGCGAGTGATTAATTGGTTAAATTGGCTTCCAAAATCAAGTACAACAATTTTTTCCTGTTCTTTTAACAACGGAGTAGTCACGCTTCTTTACACCTCTTCTAAATATTTGTAGGCTCCTCGTTTCCTTTGTAAAAAAAACGCGTTCAAAAAGAATCCTTTCTGACGCGTTCATTGTTTGATACAAAAGGCGGGTATATATAGACATAGTTATACCCGCCCTCATAGATAAGTTATTTAAGGTAACTTAGTAGAAACATCCGAACCATATTATCGGACCTATATGAAGGCAGCCTATCATTATTTTTTCTAAATTCTACCCTTTGTATCATTGAAAATCAACTAGTAGTGCGATTGATTAAATATTCCCAACTTTCTCTCATTTTATCGAAGTCAATGTTCGTAGAATTTTTCGCATAAATAAATTGTTCGTAAGCTTTCGTTATGTTCGTCATATGATATGTCTCATAATACATATCCACATCTTTTGCATACGCTTCTAACGTTTGACCTTCTTTTCTTTTGAATCCTTTCATTTCTAAAAGTTTTAACAAATTTAAATAAAATGATTCAAAGGTCGACTCATCAATCTTTTTCTGCCGTTGCAATTTCACATATACTTTCGGCCACCATTTACCTCGCCATTTATACAAAAGTACTGCCCCAACAATAAGAAGTACAATTAAGGCGATTACAAATAATTTTATTTGTTCAAACATCTCTTTAACGTTTGTAAACCACGTATTTCCTTGAGATGCGGATTGTTGTTGTTCTTCCCTTTCTTCTTCAATTACCTCAGTTGGCTCAGTTTCTTCTTCCGCTACTAATTCGTCTTGTTGTTCGACATCCGTTTCGATATCAAAGTCGATGGAACGTGTACTGTTAAATCCGATAGTCGGTTCAAAATTTACCCACCCTACATTTGGAATGTAAGCTTCTACCCATGAATGGGCATGATTATTCGTAATTTCGTAAGTACTCATTGAACCATTATTATCCACTACATCTCCCCCAGCAAATCCTTTTACCCACCTTGCCGGAATTCCAACCGATCGTAGTAGCACAACCATCGCCGTTGAAAAATTATCACAATACCCCACTTTTGTCTCAAACAAAAATTGATCAACGTAATCTTGCTCTTCCGATGGGACTGCTACATCTTCCGTGTCATATCGAAAGCCACTTTGTCTAAAATACAACTCAATGGCCCTCGCTTGATCATAAGGGGTTTCCCTTCCTTCGACTATTTCTGCAGCCAACTCTCTCACTCTATCAGGAAGAGTTTCAGGTAATTGCAAATATCGTTCTGTAATGGAAGCATCGATTTGTTCTGTAGGATTTTGTAGTTCGCTATATAAATATACCGGTTTACTATATTGAACGGTAAATTCATTTAATTGGACTACACCCCGATTTACTAACACTTGCATTTTTTCTGTATTTCTTTCCATCATTAATTCAACTGTCTGATTATCAAAATTAGGCACATCAATATCGACCGATTTCATCCCATACGGCTGGATAATGAAATTATATGGATATAACACTTGAACGGTTGCCATATTTGTATTTTCTTCAGGCCCTACAGGAAGAGAATGTCGGATTGTCTCATCAGGTGCAAAATTCAATAATTCTCCATCAAAATAATTAGACTGTTCCCATCCTTTAGATGTGTAAATATCCTTTGTTTCGACTCGCCAATATTGCTTCGTCTCTGACTCCACCAAAAACACGACTGTATCATCGGCAACAAAGGATCCACCTAACCGACTATCATTTTCACCATACCCAACCTTCGAGATACCATTACCCTCACCCTCGATTCCTTCACCTTGTCCGGTAGCAGATTGAATAAAAGGAATCGGATCTGGCCATTGAGGAGGTGACTTCGGCAATAGAACTGCGATGATACTAATAACACCTATCAACACGACTACAGGTGCCATTAGTTTTGTATATTTGATTAAATTTATTTTACTATTGGATTGGATTACTAGTCGTTTCAAGAATAATAGGGACGTAATTAACAATCCAAGTAACATCACTTTTACAATTGCAAAGGAACCATCATATTGGGTGAACGTATCCAACGTCGCAATGAAAAATACCGTCAATATTAGAAAATAAAAAATCGACATCCGCACCGTAATCCAATGATGGATTAAATAAACTAACATCCAAATTAAAATGAAAAATAAAAATGTTCGAAACGGATTCGTAATACCTAGCCAATCTCCTTGTAAAAGGGCGGCAAAATTAACTTGTAGATCATCGATGATAAAATACATACCTTCTGTAGAAAAAAAGAATACACCACCGTAAATAAAGGTAATGAACCAAGTTATATAAGCAATTTTCACAACCCACGATATAATAAAATGAATTCGAAATAAACTAAGCAGAAGAGAAATAGCTACAAATAATAGGATTAACCCGATAAAACCCGTTTTCGTTAACTCCATAATCGGGATAAGCCATTCTCTTAAAATAAAAAATATAACAATATAATAAAGAGCTAATTCTACTAATTTAAAAGAGTTCTTTTTCACGGCTTCATCACCTCCGTGAATACATTTTCAAATCGATCTTTTGAAATATATATAATTTTGGCATTCGTCAATTTCATACGTGATTCCGTAAACCGACCACTTTCATCCGTTACAACAAAGCAAATTATATTGCAGGCAAATTTTGAACTATTCATAACAAAGCTTTTTAACTGCTCTGTAAACTCTCCGGTAATTAGCATTAAAGTAGCCGAATTTAGTAACCCTATCTCATTGGCTAGAACCGCTTCGATGGATTGTTTTGGGTTCGACTCAACTTCCGCTAGATGCTGCATGACATCTTCCAGCTGATTTTGCGATTTTAAGTTCGGGAAATACCGACGTCTTTTACCTGTTGATAAAAAGGAAATTTCACCATGATGAAGGACAACACTTTGTAAAATCGAGGCAGCTAAATCGACCGCGTATTCAAAGTTCCTAACAGATGATTGGTCAATCGTAAGAAATAGGTCTTGCGTTTGACGATCCTCAAATTCCTTCGTTCGTAACGTTTCATTTTTAGCAAAGGATTTCCAATGTATCCAAGAATACTTATCCCCCGATTGATAATCACGAATCCCCGTCACAAGGGAAGTATCCTTTACCATTGAGAAAGGCGAAACGACACCACCATGTTCAAATTGCATTTGTAGTGGTTTATATTTCACTTCGACTACCCGAGGCAAAACGATAATCGTTGTGCTTTCTTCAATTACCTTACGTCGAATAGACCATCCAAAAAAATCAGCAATCGTAAGATGGAGACCTTTAAAATGAATTTTCCCCCGCTCCAACTCATTCAGTTCATATGTCCACTCAAACTTTCGTTTCCAACCGACAAAATAGATGCGACTAAAATTCTCATGCAACGTCACCTTTTGGCTATCGATTCCTAATTCTTTCACCGTCAAAAAGATTAAAGGAAACCACGTTTTATTTCGAAAGCTGACTGTGACCACGGCAGAATCTCCTCGACGTAATTTGGAAGGTTTTATTTCACGACGTACCTCTTCAATACGGATAGGAATAAAGGTTAAAAGAATCGAATAAAGAATAAATGGTGTAATCGAATAAAAGACAAACCAGCTGACAAATCCACCTTGAAACATCGCGTAACTAAAGGACGCAACAGCCAGTAATAGGATAATAATAAAACGACCACCGCCATTTAAAAACCTTTTCAGTCTTTTCATCGTTCCGCATACCTCTGAATAGGAATAACAGATTTTTCAACGATTCGATGAATAATTCCCTCAGTCGTCACACCTTCATATCTCGCTTCAGGTTTTAAAATAATACGATGACCAAATACATAAGGTGCTAAATATTGAACATCATCCGGTTTCACATAGTCCCGACCTTGTATTTTCGCATAGGCTTGCGACGCTTTCATTAGGGCAACAGAAGCTCGAGGACTAACTCCTAAATAAATTTCACTAACATTTCTTGTCGCTCTTGCTAATTGCACAATATAGCTTTTTACCGAATCTTCCACAAAAACATTCCTTACTTCTTCTTGTAATGCAAGAAGTTCTTCTAATGTAATAACCGGATTAAGATGGGCAATCGGTTCTGAGTTGACTGTACGTCGGAGCACTTCCACTTCTTCTTGAGCTGTAGGGTAACCCATTTGAATTTTCATTAGAAATCTGTCTAGTTGGGCTTCCGGCAAAGGATATGTCCCTTCATATTCAATAGGATTTTGAGTAGCCATAACAAAAAATGGTCTTTTTATTTGCAACGTCTCTCCGTCAATTGTAACGGAAGCTTCTTCCATACTTTCAAGGAGCGCAGATTGTGTTTTAGGGGATGTTCGGTTAATTTCATCTGCCAAAATAATATTTCCCATAATAGGTCCTGGACGGAATTCAAATTGAAGAGATTTCGGATTGTATATGGAAACTCCAATTACATCAGAAGGTAATAAATCAGGAGTAAATTGAATACGTTTAAAATCCGCACTTACAGATTTGGCTAGCGCTTTAACCATCATCGTTTTCCCTACACCCGGTACATCTTCTAGTAATACGTGCCCTCCTGAGAGTAGTGCAACGATACTTAATTCAGCTACTTCACGTTTACCAATCATTACTTTTTCTATATTTTCAATGATCGCTTCTACTTGCCCATGCATACGCTAAGCCTCCTATTTCAATAGTCAGAATTTACACATAATATATTTAAGCATAAACGATAAGTTATAAGGAATACAACTTAACAGTATTGAATATACCTATTTTTTTACAAAAATATACAAAAGATTCATTTCCCCCTATCTTTTACTTAAAATAAAAAAAGGTTTCCCAAAATGATATTTGAGAAACCCGCTATTTTAAATCGAAGTTCGGTATGTTTGAATACGAGATACTTTATTATAAGAGGAATTAATCGTGGCTGAACGTTTTAACAGACTATTCTGTACAGAGGCAATAGAATCCGTATCAAAATACATCCCTTTTACTAATAGTTTTGTTGAAGTTTTCTTCAACACCCTCTTTTGAACATCTTTTGCTTGATCCTTCTGTTTTTTCCTTCTTTGAGGTTCACGCTGATGGTCATAAGGATGGTAGCCACCATCTTCCATTAAACGATAAAACTGTTCACCAGATTGCAAATACTGTCTTGAATTTCGAAAAATAGCACTCGGAGTCGGTTGAACCCTAGAAGTTCTCATTATCCCACACCTCACATACTCTTTCGAACTTGAAAGAGTTTTTAATTTACATCGAAAAACAAATAGCAAAAACGCAAGAATGCTTAATTTAAACATTCTCGCGTATCTTTTCTCCAATTAATAAACTATAAGTTACTTCCAGAAATCATCAAAAATCGTAATCGGTAAATGACGTTTATGTTGAGATCGGATGTAGTGACCTTCAATAATCTTTTTAGATTCCTCTGGTACTCCTTTTCCTTCTAAGTAATCATCAATCACTTCATAGGTTACACCTAAAGCCGTCTCATCCGGTAAAGCCGGTCTATCTTCTTCTAAGTCCGCTGTAGGCGTTTTTAAATATAAATGTTCCGGGCAACCTAAATAGGCTAAAATTTGTTTTCCTTGACGTTTGTTCAAACGGAAAATCGGCGTTAAGTCGACCCCACCGTCACCGTATTTCGTATAAAAACCTGTTACCGCTTCAGCGGCGTGATCAGTACCTACTACAACTGCGTTATTCATAGCTGCAATAGAATATTGTACTTTCATTCGTTCACGGGCCTTTTCATTTCCTTTAGCAAAATCACTCAAAACAACTCCAGCTTCTTCTAATGAGCTGACACTGGCATCGACAGCTTTTTTAATATTTATCGTGAATACTTTAGTCGGTTGAATAAACTCAATAGCATCTTGACAATCATCTTCATCCGCTTGAACACCATACGGAAGACGTACAGCGAATGTGGAATATTTTTGCTCTCCCGCTTCTTCATTCAACTCATCTACCGCTATTTGAATAAGCTTTCCTGTCAACGTCGAATCTTGCCCACCACTTACTGCAATGACAAAGCCCTTCAAAAAAGAATGTTTTTTTGCATATTCCTTTAGAAAGTCAACTGATTTTCGCACCTCGTCATGGGGATTAATCTCTGGTAACACTTTTAATTCTTCAATAATCCGTTTTTGCAACTCTCCCACAAATACCACTCCTTTTAGCGAATTTCACTATCATGAATCATGTTACGAACTTCTTGAATGTTTCTCATCTTGTTGTCCCAACACTTTTGACTTAAATCAACTGGATATTCTTCCGGATTTAACGATCGTTTATATTCATCCCATATTAACTCTAAATTTTCGAAGGCATATTGCTGCATTTCTTTTACTGAAGGACTTTCGTAAACAAATTCCCCTTCATCAATTACTTTGACATGGAGATCCTTCGCTTCAAAATTTGTTACAAACTTCGAAATAAATGTATGCACCGGATGGAACATTTTAATTCGTTCTTCTTCATGGGGATTTTCATCCGCCATCGTAATATAATCGCCTTCCGCTTTCCCATTTACACGATTAATAATACGGTATACCTTTTTTAAACCAGGGGTAGATACTTTTTCCGCATTAGCCGTAATTTTAATCGTATCTTCCATAACCCCTTCTTCATTTTCAATGGAGACTAATTTATAAACAGCACCTAAGGCAGGTTGGTCATAGGCAGTTATTAATTTCGTACCAATACCCCATGAATCCACTTTAGCCCCTTGAGCTTTTAAATTCAAAATCGTATATTCGTCTAAATCGTTTGAGACAATAATTTTTGCATCAGTAAAACCAGCTTCATCCAACATTCGTCTAGCCTCTTTTGATAAGAAGGCTATGTCTCCGCTATCGAGTCGAATACCGATAAAATTAATTTTATCTCCCAATTCTTTAGCAACTCGAATCGCATTCGGAACTCCTGATTTTAAAGTGTTATACGTATCTACTAAAAACACGCAATCTTTATGTCGTTTCGCATAAGAATGAAATGCATCATACTCACTTTTATACGCTTGTACCATGGCATGGGCATGGGTGCCTGAAATAGGGATATTAAATAGTTTCCCTGCACGGACATTGGAAGTAGAATCAAACCCACCTATAATAGCAGCCCTTGCCCCCCAAATCGCCGCATCCATTTCTTGCGCTCTACGTGAACCAAATTCCGCCGCGGATTCATCTTTTATGATTTGTTTAATGCGACTCGCCTTTGTCGCAATTAACGTTTGATAATTGACAATATTTAATAGTGCAGTTTCGATTAATTGGGCTTCCACAAGGGGCGCCTCAATTCGGATAATCGGCTCATTGGCAAAAACTAATTCGCCTTCTTTCATCGAATAAACAGAACCAGTAAAACGAATATTTTTTAAGTACTCGATAAAATCCTCTTTATATCCTAATTCCTCAGATAAATATGCGATGTCAGATTCCGAAAAACGGAAATTTCTTAAATACTCTAAGATTCGTTCCAATCCTGCAAATACAGCATAACCATTTCCGAAAGGTAGTTTTCTAAAATACAATTCAAAAACCGACTTACGATTATGAATGCCATCTGCCCAATAGCTTTCCGCCATATTTATTTGGTAAAGATCCGTGTGTAAAGTTAAGCTGTCATCAGCATAATTCGATTTCATATGATGCCCCTTCTTCCAGTTTCATAATTAGTCATAGTATACACTATTTAACAAAAAACGAGTTATTGATTCATCCGATTTTTTACCAAAAATTTATTACTTAATGTTATTTTTTCTGACACATAAAACTTATACCATTAAATAAAATCATCAGTGTTAAAGAAAATCAATAAGCTATGTTAACGTCACCAATACTATTTTAATAGATATACAGCCACAATACGTGTTTCTATGTTATATTTTCTTACACGGAATACTAAAAATATATTGATTTTTTCATTCTAACCAATTATCATGTTATATATAGTAACACAATGAATTGAAAATTCCTTTTATAAGATCAGAAAAAATATCAAATTCATTTTCTTTTCTCCATTTTCGTAGATTGCTAGCCTTGTTCCCCTTAACAAGCTAGTTATCAATATATTTGAGCTAACTCGTGCCCCCAAATCTTACGAGTTAGCTTTTTTTGTATTCGGATGACTATTTGTTAACTTAACATTTACCGGTATAATAAGTTTAGATTTGACTGTTAGGAGAAAAAAATGAATTCATTAAACGAAATTGCCATCTCATTTCAAAATGTTTTTTACGAGATTGATGATTTATCCATTTTAAACAACATTACTGGCGAATTTTATAAAGGAAAAATTACCACCCTAGTTGGACCATCTGGTGCTGGAAAATCTACACTTCTAAAAATGTGCAACGGACTTATCTCTCCTACAACTGGAGATATTTTTATTGGAGATCAACCTATTCATTCCTATGAACCGACACACCTTCGAAAAAGTGTAGGTATTGCCCTACAAAGCGCCCCTATTATAAGAGGTACTGTTTTTCACAATCTTTCATTACCTTTTACATTGCAAAATAAAAAATTGCCTGAAAAAGATGCTATTTCATTTTTAGAAGATGTCAGATTAGACCATACTTTTTTACATCGACAAGCCGAAGATTTATCCGGTGGTCAAAAACAAAAAATTTCCATTGCCCGGTCATTATTAAATCGTCCGAAAATCCTTTTATTAGATGAGATTACATCCGCTCTCGATCCAACGTCTGTTAACGAAATTGAACAATTAATTCTGAAAATTAATCAAAAATATGGTGTTACTATGATTTGGATTACCCATAATATTGAACAGGCAAAACGAATAGGACACTATACTTGGATTATGATGGAAGGTCAATTGTTAGAAACGGGAGAAAGTACGATTTTAAGTACGTCAACAAATGAACGGATTCAACAATTCGTAAACGGGGTACAAGATTTATGACCTATACGACGTTATCATTAACATTAATATTCGTACTCATTCCGCTACTCCTATCCAAAACTTTAAAGTTAGATCTTGAAAAGGATACAATTATCGCAACAGTTCGTTCGATTGTTCAATTACTTGCAGTTGGTTACGTTTTAAAATTTGTTTTTGATTCAGAACATATTATTTATATTTTATTAATGATTACACTGATGATTGGAACTGCGACGTTAAATGCTAGAAAAAAAGGAAAAGCTATTAAGGGCATTACATGGAAGATCGCCTTAACTCTTATCGTTATCGAGGCTGTAACTCAAGGGATATTGTTAGGATTTCACATCGTTCCCGCTACGGCCCAATATATTATTCCAATAAGTGGGATGTTAATTGGGAACTCGATGGTTTTATCCATACTATTTTTAAATCGATTTACTGCGGAAATTGAAGCTAGTCGTGATGAGGTGGAACTTATTTTATCTCTAGGAGGTACACCTAAACAAGCCATTCACAATCAATTGACCAACGCCATTAGAGCAAGTATGATTCCGACAATCGAAAGTCAAAAAACCATCGAACTTGTGCAATTACCTGGTATGATGAGCGGACAAATTATTGGGGGAGCGGATCCTGTACAAGCAGTTCAATTTCAACTTTTAATTATTTTCGCTTTATTAACGACAGCCGCGATATCCAGTATTTTAATCGGCTTTTTAAGTTACCCTACTCTATTTAATGAGCGAATGCAGATTATTAAAAACTCAATATCAAAATAATAATTCAAAATTTTTTCATTATTCCCAATTCAATAATATTAATTTTATGTATGTTATAATTATTCAAAAATTAGAAATGAGGTTACAATTATGCCAATTTTACGTGACTTTTTCATTAATTTATCTGAAAATCAATTTTTAAATAACGCTGCTCAAAAATACGGATTAAAATTAGGAGCACAAAGTGTTGTAGCAGGTACAAACATTCCTGAAGTAATCAAAAGCATGAAGGAATTAAATGCACAAGGAATCTCTTGTACTGTCGACAACCTTGGTGAATTCGTATATGAAAGATCTGAAGCAACTAAAGCAAAAGAGCAAATTTTAGCAGTTATCGAAGCAATTCATGAAAATGGCGTAGATGCTCATATTTCCTTAAAACCATCTCAACTTGGTTTAGATATCGATTACGATTTTTGTTACGATAACTTAATGGAGATCGTTGGAAAAGCTGCTGAGTATAATATGCACGTAAACTTTGATATGGAAAACTATGCACGACTTCAACCTTCATTTGATTTGTTAGATAAAATATCTGAAACTTACGATAATGTTGGTACTGTAATCCAAGCCTATTTCTTTAATGCACAAGAAAACATTGAAAAATATAAAAACTACCGCTTACGAATTGTAAAAGGTGCTTATAAAGAACCAGCAGATGTCGCTTACCAAGAAAAACACGATATCGATTTAAACTTTATCGAGTTAATTGAATATCATTTACTAAATGGTAAATTCACATCGATTGCAACACATGACCATAATGTCATTAACCATGTAAAACAATTTGTAAAAGATCACAACATTTCGAAGGATAAATTTGAATTCCAAATGCTTTACGGCTTCCGAAAAGAAATGCAATTAGAGCTTGTAAAAGAAGGATATAATTTCTGTACTTATGTACCTTTCGGAAGCGACTGGTATGGATATTTCATGCGCCGTTTAGCTGAACGTCCGCAAAACTTAAATCTTGTAACAAAACAAGTATTTACGAAAAAAACAAATACAGTGTTAGGCGTCGCTGCAGCTGCATTTGTATTAGGCCGTTTAACGAAAAAATCAAAATAACTTCAAAAAAGACAAACCTAATGACGGGTTTGTCTTTCTTTTTTCTTCCACCTCCTAATATATACCTCATAATCTAATAAAATACAAAATATTCAAATAATAAAGAAACGAAATTACATTTGAATCGTATAATTAAATAATCATTTACAGGGAGGTATTAAAATGTTAAAGAAGTTTAGTTTTCTTACCCTTTCTTTACTAATCTTCATTTTTATAATTGGATGTTCAGAAGAACAGGAGACAAACAAAGGAGAGTTTACGGCAGATAAAAGTGATTTTGAAGATAATTTATTTACTAATCGGCAAAACCAAACGATCGGATCATTAATAGAAAACGAAATCATTATTTTAGGAAGTTACAGTAAACAGGCGAGAGAAAAAACAAGTTTAGATGATATTATTTCAAAAACTTCTAAAAGTACTGGAGAGGACGTTGAATTAACCTTTAAAAATGCTGAAATAAAGACAAAAGGGGACAAATATAATATTACAGCCGATAACGGGCTATCGTTAGTCTTTAAAAAAGTTGGAGATAGAATTATTGAAGATGAAGAAGGTCAGGAGTATTATACAGCCCAATATCCAAAGAATTAAGTTAACTAAAGAGGCAACTACCTTTAGAATATAACGGAGCTAAGCGGACCCTCCAATTTTCTTTATATTTAGCTTCAGGCGCCGTTTTCTCCCTTCAACTTTCTTCCCCCACTTACGATATATGGTTAAATGTCACTGGAAGAAAACTAGCGCCCTTCGCTCTTTTATTTATTCCATCCCTTTTCTTTAAATCTGGAAATGGCTTCAATTCGGTTACCTACCCCGAGCTTATCTAATATTGTGGAGATATAATTTCGAACTGTACCAGCTGAAAGGTACAACTCAGCTGCTATTTCCTTCGTTGTCTTTCCCTTTGCCACAAGTTCTAATACTTGGCTTTCTCTTTCTGTTAAAGGATTTTCACTTTCATCTTCGTAAACAAAATCTACTAGTTCAGGTGCATAAATACGCCGTCCATCCATAATCACTCGAATCGAATGAACTAATTCTTCGATAGGGCTATCCTTTAATAAGTACCCTCGCACACCCGCTTTTCTTGCCCGTTCGAAATACCCCGGTCTAGCAAATGTCGTTAAAATAATAATTTTGCATGTTGTATTTTCCCGTAATTCTTCCGCTGCATCTAAACCTGTTTTGACTGGCATTTCAATATCCATAATACAAATATCCGGTTTTAACTCATGCACTAATTCAATCGCTTCTTCTCCATTTTTAGCCAAGCCGACTACTTCCATATCATCTTCTAAATTCAGTAACGAATTCATCGCTCCAAGTAACATCCCTTGATCTTCAGCTATCACAATGCGAATCAAGTTAATCACTTCCTTTCTGATGGGTAATAGTTAATGGCACACTAATTAAAACTTCCGTACCCTTACGATTTTCAAAAGTAACCGTACCATTAATAAATTCAAGTCGTTCTTGCATACCTCTTAACCCATTTCCAATTAAGTTTAACTTCTCGTTAAACCCTTTCCCATTATCAAAAATCGTTAATAACACTTCATTATGATTTTGTTCTATCGTTATTGTACATTTTTTTGCATTACTATGTTTCACTACATTCGTAACTGCTTCTTTTAAACACATACTTAAAACACTCTCTACTAAAACAGGAAGTTGTAACTCTTTACTATCTCCATTAATTTCATAGTCAATTTCAGCTGCTTTTAAAATTTCTTTTACTCTAATTAACTCTTCATGAAGCTTCGTTGCCCGCATATCTGACACAAGTTCCCGAACTTCCTTTAACGCTATACTTGCTGTATGACGAATATCTTTAATTTCTTGAATTGCTTGTTCTGGATTTTTTGTCACAAGTCGACTAGCTAAATCACTTTTCAAACCAATCATCGAAAGTTTTTGCCCTAATGTATCATGAAGGTCACGGGCGATACGTTGACGCTCTTCGTGAATAATCAATTCCGCAATACGCTCGTTAGCTGTTTCGAGCTGCCCTTGTAACTTTTCTCGCTTATTCCGACTATATAAAGTGAAGGGCAATAGAACGACGCCTACAACTGTAATAATGATGAAAGGTGTTTGAGATAAAAATAAATCTAAATCGATAAAGTATCCTAACACAATTGATAAAATCGTAAAGCCAATATGTAAGCCATACATAATGTAAAAACCAACCGGATTACGAATGTTTCCGATGAAAAAAGCAGTAAATAATGATAAGTACACATAGCCAAACATCAATGTCATCGCAATATTTAATACCATTTCAAAACTGACCCACATATATACTAAGCCGTTTTTCGCATTAAAGGAAAATCGATGGGATAAGAAATAAAGTAAAATTAATACAACACCAATGTTAATTTGAACAAAGGAAAAGGACTTAATAATGAAATAAAAGGGCAAAATACAAAAAATAATCCATACATAAATACTGATCCATGGATTTTTCGGTAAAATTGTATACCAGCTGTGCATGACATTCCTCACACTTCTTATAGTTTCGAATCTTTACTATCGGTTTTATTATCATTATAACAAAATCACGGTGTTGCTCTAAAAGACCAACACCGTAAATTTTTACACCCTAATTTATTTTACACATAAATGATAACCCCAATGCATCTCCCACTGTTTTCCCCTATGCTTGAACCGATTTATTTTTTACCCTTGCCGTCTCATCTACTTCTTTAAATGAAACAAACCTTTTATTTTTCGGGTCATATAATTTATAACGAATGGATTCAAAACTTCTTTTTAGCGTGATTGTTGTCGCCTTTTGAAGTGGCGGAATGGATTCATGGGCTGCCTCCAAATGATAATTTGGTACCCTTGGCGCTAAATGATGGACATGATGAAATCCGATGTTCCCAGTAACCCATTGTAAAACTTTCGGTAATTTATAATAGGAACTACCATCCACTGCAGCCTTAACATAATCCCACTCTGAATTGTATTCAAAATACGAATCTTCGTAAGTATGTTGAATGTAAAATAACCAAATACCGAGGGATCCAGCAATAAATAAAGTAAGGCCATGCACTAATAAAAACGTTTGCCAACCAAACACGAGTATAAGCGTTGCACAAAGAATTAATAATATGGCATTCGCAAAGTGTGTGTTCATACGTTCTTTTTTCTTCGCGTCTTTTCGATTAACACGATTTAACACTAACACCATATATAAAGGACCTAACCCGAACATAACGAGAGGATTACGATATAATCGGTATGCAAAACGACCAAGCTTAGACTTCTCTAAATACTCATCCACTGTTAACATATCGATATCACCAATTCCGCGCTTATCTAAATTAGAGCTCGTCGCATGGTGAATCGTATGTTCCCTTTTCCATTTTTCATAAGGAAAAGATGTTAGTATCCCCGTTATATTTCCAACTAAATCATTCGCTTTTTTACTTTTAAAAAATGAACCATGTGTACAATCGTGGAAAATGATAAACGTTCGAACAACAAAACCAGCGGCAACAATACTACAAGCTACAGTGAACCAAGGCGAAAATTGTAATAAGTAATAACCTGCACCCCAAATAACCAGTAGGGGAACAATTGTGTTGATTATCTGAAAAATACTCGTTTTTGTTTCAGACTTCGCAAAAGGCGCTACTTCTTTACGTAATTGCTTTGTTTTTTCAGCATCCGTCTTAGCCAATGAAATACCCTCTTCCTCTTTTAATATCTACAACCATTTTAAAAAAAGAGGGCGAATCTTAATAGAAGCAAACATCATAAATAACACATTACAAATGTCATATGACAACATACTAAAGAAGAAAAAGCTATCCTAAAATATTGATTTTAAGATAGCTTTATCCATATTAGCCATATGTTTATACATTGAAATATCGAGCATCTGGGTGGGCAAACACAATTGCAGAAACACTCGCTTCCGGCTCCATCATGTAACCTTCCGTTAATTGAACACCGATTTGTTCCGGCTTCAATAGTTTAAACAACTTTTCTTGATCTTCTAGATTTGGACATGCAGGATAACCAAAGGAGAAACGTTGCCCTTGATATTTTGTTGCAAAACGTTCTCGCATTGTAAAATCAGTTGCATCAGGGAAGCCCCAAACGTCACGTATTTCCTGATGAATCCTTTCCGCAAAACCTTCTGCCAACTCTAATGCCGTTGCAAGGAGAGCATGACTTTCTAAAAATTTACCATCTTTCTTTAATTCGTCTGCCACATTTTTCACGCCATGACCTGCCGTTACAACCATTAATGCGACATAATCCATCTCGCCGCTTTCTACCGTTTTCAAAAAGTCGGCTAAGCATAGAAATGGCGCTTCTTTCTGACGCGGAAAATGGAATCGTTCAATTTCAGTATTACGATCTTCCGGGCTATAAATGACCACATCATCTCCATCTGCCTGGGCAGGGAAAAATTGATACATACCTGATGGTGTTAATAAATCAGAACGTAAATAATCATTTACTAATTCATGGAGTTCGGTCGCCCTTTCATCCTTTTCAGCTAAAAGTTTTCCCACATTTCCCTTTAGCCCTAAATGATGCCCTATTAAAGTACGCATATTCACATATGGGTGTAAATGGGCTACTGAATAGTTTCGTTTAATATGTTGCACTAAATCCTTCGGTATATAAACTGGAGCATCCCGAACTGTTCGAACAGGCTTTTCCATCACGGTTACTTGGGGACGAGCTGCTCGTTTTTCATCAGCAAGAAGTCGTTTTTCACGAGATTGTTGAAGTTCTTGAATAAACGATTCCCGCTCATGCACATCCATTAAACGGTTCGCATGATCCAATCCTTGCATAGCATCCTTCGAATAAATGACTGGTCCATCATATTGGGCGGCAATTTTCGTTTCCGTAAAACGTTTCGATAATGCAGCCCCACCAACTAAAATCGGCACATGAATACCCGCTTCTTTAAAGTCTTGTGCTGTTAACACCATTTGTTGAGCAGATTTTACAAGCAACCCAGAAAGCCCTACAAAATCAGGATTTTCCCTTCTAATTGCTTCAATTAATTCCGCCGGTGTCACTTTAATTCCGAGGTCCACGACTTTATAGCCGTTATTGCTTAAAATGATGTCCACTAAATTTTTTCCAATATCGTGTACATCCCCCTTTACCGTTGCTAAAACAACTTTCCCCTTTCCTGAACTATCTTCATTTTTCTCCATATATTGTTCCAAGTGTGCTACAGCTGCTTTCATCACACCTGCACTTTGCAATACTTCCGCTACAATTAATTGATTGTCATTAAATAGACGACCTACCTCTGCCATCCCAGCCATTAACGGACCGTTAATAATGTCCAATGGAGTATCAAATATCTTTCGCGCTTCTTCTAAATCGGGAATTAATCCTTCCTTTGTTCCTTCAATAATGTAATAAGCGAGTCGCTCCTCCACCGTGTCCGGAATATTTGCCACAGACTTTTCCTTTTTCTTATCCCGATAAAAATCTGTAAATACCGCCAATGTTTCATCGTTAGTACGGAAAATTAAATCGTTAGCTAATTTAATTTCTTCTTCCGGAATCGATGCATAGCGCTCTAATTTTTCCGTGTTTACGATGGCGTAATCTAAACCTGCTTGAGTGCAATGATATAAAAACACTGCATTTAGAACTTCCCGTCCTACAGGAGGTAACCCAAAGGATACATTACTTATCCCTAATACCGTCAATGTATTTGGATAATTTTCTTTTATTAATCGAATCCCTTCAATCGTTTCCTCAGCAGCGCCTATATATTGTTCATCACCTGTACCGACTGGGAATACTAATGGATCAAATATTATATCTTCTGGAGCAAGCCCCCATTTTTCTGTTAATAATTGATAGGACCGAGCTGCCACTTCTAATTTACGCTGGCGATCAACGGCCATCCCCTTTTCATCAATCGTCCCGACAACAACGGATGCGCCATATTTTTTTACAATCGGCATGACGGCGTCGAAACGTTCTTCCCCGTCTTCCAAGTTAATCGAGTTAATAATGGCTTTCCCTTGGGAATATTTCAAAGCTTCTTCTATTACGTGTTCATCTGTGGAGTCGATCACTAAAGGGACCTTTACCTTTTTTACAACCTCTTCCATAAAATTACGCATATCTTCTAATTCATCTCGGTCTGGATTCGCTAAACAAACATCAATTACATGAGCACCATTTTTCACCTGTGCACGGGCAATTTCAGCAGCTTCCTCAAATTTCCCTTCAATAATTAATCGTTTAAATTTACGAGAACCGATGACATTCGTTCTCTCCCCGATAAACAGCGGGCGCATAGAATCGTCATATTGGAGTGGTTCAATACCTGATACAACATGACCATGCGTTTTTTTAGGTAATGGACGTGGCTCATATCCTTCAACCGCTGTGCGAATCGCTTGAATATGGTCAGGAGTAGTACCACAACAACCACCAACTAAATTAAGCCATCCCTTTTCTGCAAAGCCTCGAAGTTTTATCGATAACGATTCAGGTGTCTCATGATAATGACCTTCCTCATCAGGCAACCCAGCATTAGGGTAGCAACTAATATAACTTGTTGATAAATCTGCTAATGAACGAATATGATCTGTCATAAACTCCGGACCTGTCGCACAGTTTAAACCGATTGAAAGAGGTTTAATATGTTCAATGGAAATATAAAAGGCTTCAATTGTTTGACCAGCTAATGTTGTACCCATTGGCTCAATCGTAGCTGATATCATAATCGGGAGTTCTTTCTCCGTTTCTCGAAATGCCTGATTGATTCCTAAAGAAGCAGCTTTTACATTTAACATATCTTGACTTGTTTCAAGTAAAAGTAAATGGCACCCAGCTTCAATTAATGCTTTCGCTTGCACATAAAAGTTTTCCGAAAGCTCATCAAAAGTAATGCCGCCTGTTACCGAAAGGGTTTTCGTAGTCGGCCCAATCGCACCCGCAACAAAACGTGGCCATTCGGGAGTAGAATATGCTTCAACTGCTTCTAGCGCTAATTCAACTGCTCGTTTATTAATTTCTTCTGCCTTTTCACCAAGTCCGTATTCGTTTAAAACAAGCGGCGTTCCCCCAAATGTATTTGTACAAATAATATCTGCACCTGCTTTTAAATAACCTAGGTGAATATTTTTTACGACGTCAGGCCTTGTTAGAACTAAATTTTCATTACAACCTTCTAAAACTTCTCCACCAAAGTCTTCAGCTGATAAGTTTTCTCGTTGTAACATCGTTCCCATTGCACCATCGATAATTAATATTCGTTTTTGCAATTGTTCCTCAATCAGATGGTTAAGCATTTACTTTTACTCCTTTGTTTTGCTCATCAAGTTGTTTGATATATTGCATTAATTGAATTGTTAAATCGTAGCGTAAAAATGGCGTGATTAAATAAATTCCATTAAAACGACTAACCGCTGTATCAAGTAATTCCCTAGCAATTGCTACCCCTTCTTTAGCTTCTAGAACTTTATCACCTTCACAAGCTTCCATTCTTTCTAACACTTCATCTGATAATTTAATTCCCGGCACTTCATGGTGTAAAAATTCTGCGCTTCTAAAACTTGTTAATGGCATAATTCCAATATAAATAGGAGTATCCAAATGTTTCGTTGCTTCGTAAATTTCCTCAATTTTTTCCTTTGAATAGACCGGTTGAGAAATAAAATAATCTGCTCCGTGTTCAATTTTTTTCTCAAGCCTACTAACTGCTCTATCCAATACCCGGACATTTGGGTTAAAGGCGGCTGCGACGGAAAAATTCGCTTTTTTACGCAACACTTTACCAGAGAAGGAGATACCTTCATTTAATTGTTTTATTAGAGAGATTAACTCCATGGATGAAACATCATAGACGCTAGTAGCACCAGGGAAATCCCCAACCTTTGTTGGATCCCCTGTCACCGCTAAAACATCGTGTAGGCCAACAGCATTTAGTCCCATTAAGTGGGATTGTAATCCAATTAAGTTACGGTCACGACAAGTAATGTGTGGCATAACTCGGATATTATGTTGCAATTTTAATATAGAGCCCATTGCGATATTACTAACACGAGGAGATGCTAAAGAATTATCGGCCATCATAATGATATCCGCCCCTTCGTTATAGAGCGCCTTGGCCCCTTCCACAAAAGTATTGATTTCCAAATGTCTCGGTGTATCAAGTTCAACAATGATCGACCGTTCACGCTTTACCTTTTCATGTAACGGTTCTGCATTTCTTGGTTCCGCCTCTTGAATGACGATTTCTTGAATCGGCTTTGCTTCTTTTGTAATGATCGGGTTTAAGTTTACTAGCAACTTTTTCGCCGCTTCAATATGTTTTGGTGTCGTACCACAACAACCGCCAATTAAACGGACACCTTGGTTGCGTAGTTGCACTGCTGCTCGAGCAAAATAATCCGCTTCCGATTCGTATATTACTTTCCCTTCTTCGATAGCTAGCAATGAAGCATTGGGATAGGCGGATAAAAATGCCCTCTCTGGAAGTTCTACACCTTCAAAGGCTTGAATCGTGTGATGAGGGCCTAATCGACAATTCACCCCGACGATATCAGCTCCTATCTTTTCTAATTGTTGTAAGGCTACATTTAATTTCAAACCATTTTGTAAAACGCCAGGATCATGCATTGAAACTTGCGCAATAATTGGCATATTGGTAATGGAACGAAGCATTTTGATTGTTTCCGAAAGTTCCTTGAAGTCATAATATGTCTCTAGTAATAAACCATCAATTTGACCATCAATTAATACAGTCGCTTGTTCACGAATTGCCGTTAAAATTTCTTCAAGGGTTGTATCGCTTTTTCTTACACCGCGAATCCCTCCGATTGAACCGATGACAAATTGTCCGCCATTGGCTGCCTTTTTTGCTAGGGCAATGGCAGCCTCATTGATTTCTACCACTTTCGATTCTAGTCCGTACCGTGCTAGTTTAATGGCATTGGCACCATATGTATTTGTTTGAATAACATCCGCACCTGCTGCAATATATTCACCATGAATTTTTTCAATCACATCCGGTCTAATAATATTCATTTCTTCATGACAATTATCAAGACCATAGGAATATAAAAGTGTCCCCATCGCTCCATCAGCGGTTAACACCTTTGACTTTAACGCTTCAAGTAGTCCCATTTTTTCTCAACCCCCACCTATTACTTTCAAAAATTTCAGTTTATTTATATAAAATAAAAAGCCTTCTTTATGAAAAGAAGGCTAATAATCCAATGATTTTCCTCCTTATCTTCCGGCTTTTCGCCTGCTGGATTTAGCACCTTACTTGAAAGTTGGTTGCTGAAGCTTCATTGGGCCAGTCCCTCTGCTTCTCTTGATAAGAAATTATTTAAAAATTTTTAATATTAGATTGTATAATATCTTGAAAAAAGGTTTTCGTCAATACGTTTTTAACCATTCAATGATTATAAAACTTCTAACACTTTTTTCGCTGTATTTTTACCATTTTCAATACACGCACCAATTCCTACACCAAAATAGGAGCATCCCGCAATAAAGAGATTTGGATACTTTCGATTTAATTCATTTACAACAACTTGCAAAGCTTCATTATGGGCAATATCATATTTCGGCATTTGATTAATCCACTTTTTAATATTCACCACAACTGGTTGCTCTTCAATATTTAAGCTTAGTCTGACATCTTCTAATGCAACTTTTGTTAGCTCTTCTTCTGACATAGAAGCTAACTCTTCATATCTCGGATTATTATTTTTATAGAAAAGTCGAACAAGCAAATTACCGTTTTTCGATGTATGCTTCCATTTACGGCTCGTCCAAGTAGAAGCATTACAAACTAAATCACTATTATGGGATACGATAAATCCAGTGCCATCTGCAGGGAGAACTGAATCTGGAATATCAAATCCTAAATACATTGTAATAGCTGAACCATTTGTAAACTTCTCTAGTTGTCCATCAAGTTCTTGATCATTTAACACATTTTTTACAACTGTATTCGGTACGGCTAATACAACGACATCCGCTTGAATTATCTCACCATTTGAAAATGCCACTTCATATCCGTTATCGTTTTTCAATACACTTGTCGTTTCAGTATTTTTATAAAATTCCACTTGTGGAAGCATTTCCTCTAACCGATCAATTAAAGCGGACAATCCATTTTTAAAGGAGATAAATTTTTTATTTGCTGCTTTTTCAAATTGTTCTCTATGGGCTTCGAACCCTTTCATAATACTGCCGTACTCATTTTTATAATCGACTAAGTAAGGTAATGTGGAAGCAAGGGATAATTGATATAAATCTCCCGAGTAGACTCCAGCAAGTACAGGAGCAATTTGCTTCTCGACAATTTCTTTCCCTAAAAAGTATTCTAAAAACTCCCCAATGGAGCTTTCTTTCGTGAAACTTGTATTTGGGATATCGCTATCTTCCAAAACCCGTTTTTTTCCTTCTTCAGAAATTAACGTACTTGCCTGTAACGATTCAACACTCATCGGAATTCCAAAGGTAGACCCTGCAGGAATAGCATGTAATTCATTATTTGTATGGATATAAGAAATACCCGTCTCGTTATATACTAATTCGGATTCAAAATCTAAATCAGAAATAAGTTCAAGTACTCCAGGATGTCGCGCTACAATAGAATCTGCCCCAGTTTCCATAATGAATCCTTTTTCCTCTACGCTATGCATCTTGCCACCTAAATAGGGATTTTTCTCTGCTAAAATATAACGTACCTTCTCTCCTTCTTTAGCTTGGCGGATTAAATAATGCATCGTACATAACCCAGTTATTCCTCCCCCAACAACAACAACTGTTTTCATAATGCCAACTCCCTAATCGTTCAAAAATTTATATTGGTTGTCTAACTTTACATACGTTTTAGTTTCCTTTACAAATTTAGCACATCAAAGGAAGTCGAACAAATTGTCTGCTATATAAAAAGAGATTTCTTTCAATTGAAGTACCCTTATCTATTAGATGAATATCTAACAAACAAAGACTGTTCAAAATAAGAAATCCCTTTTCCTCATTCTTTTTACTCCGAAGTATCCATTTGATGCATTGCAGCTTTTCGCCATTTACTCGCTTCTTTTTTATCCTTTGGAACATCCAAACCTAATTCATAAATCGTTGCGATATTTAATTTCGCTTGATAATCCCCAAGCAGCGCCGCCCTTTTGTAATAATAAAGTGCCTTTTTACCATTCCTCAGTACACCCAATCCATTTTCATATAAAAAGCCAAGATTATAAATGGAATCAATATGGTGGGATTTAGCAGCCCGTTCAAACCAGTGTAAAGCTTCAGGTACATTCCGTTCTTGACCGAGCAACCCATCTAAAAATACGGAACCTACCCGATATTGAGCTTCCTCATAGCCGCCTTCAGCAGATTTAAAATAATATTGAAAGGCGGTTTCCTTATCTACTTTTACACCAATCCCTTGCTCATACATAATGCCAAGGGTATACATTGCCTCCACCACTTCCTTGGATGCAGCGAACGTAAACCAGTGTAATGCTTCTTTTTCGTTCATGGAAACCCCTTCACCGTTTAAATACATATCAGCTAAATTATTGGCTGCATCTGCGTGCCCTTTTTCAGCTGCTTTTTTATAGTATTCGAAGGCCATCTTATAATCTTCTTCCACGCCTAATCCTTCAAAATAACTATTCCCCAGCTCATACGCCGCTTGTAAATGTCCCAAGTGGTCTGCTTCTGTTAACCAATGCACTGAATCACTGTAGTGTTCCATATGACGATAAACGGTAGCAATCTCTAACATCGCATGAACATCCCCACTTAAAGCAAGGACATAAAATTTCAAAGCAGCTTCGATTTCATCTCTATGGAATAAATGGGAATGATCCTTCAATAATTTTTCGAACGTCTCATAATTATGAACCAACATAATCTACACCTTTAACTATATTTAATATAAGTTACCCATTACTTTTCCTTAAAATATTCCACTAAATAATTTTTAAATTGATTTGCTGCAGGTGACAAATACCGATTAGCTGCCCACGAAACGCCTATTTTCCTTTCGCAGATCGGCTCACTAACACGGATTTTACAAACATTATAATCATTTAACCCCTTCACATTCGGAATTAACGAAACCCCTAAACCAGCTCCAACGAACCCGGCAACAGTGTGCATTTCTTCAGCTGCAAAGGTAATATTCGTTGTAATGCCGGCTTCTTTAAAAAATTTATCAACAATAAGTCTTAAAGCGTTCCCCCGTTTAATCGAAATAAAAGGTTCGTCTTTAATTTCTTCAAGCTTAATGGACTCTCTGTTGGCAAAGCGATGATTTTTCGGAACAATTACAAATAGTTCCTCACTCCATAGCTCAATCCAATCAATTTCAATCGTTTTCGAAGTAATCCGTTGGGATAAGCATAAATCAATTTGACCTTCCTCCAACCACTTTAACAAATTATAGGAGGCAGCTTGTGTTAAGGTAAATTTCATATTTGGATATCTTTCTGGAACGTGGGCCATTAATTCTGGTACAACTTCCATTCCAAGGGTATGAATAAATCCAAAGGCTACTTCACCAAACCCGGGCATCACTAACCCACCGATTTCTTCCTTTGCTTTTTCAAACTCCTCTAAAATGATATCTACACTATTTAAAAACAGCTTGCCGTAACGGTTCAAATTGATTGAACGGCCTTGCCGATCAAATAGAGGTACCCCAATTTCTTGTTCAATATTTGAGATGGATTTACTTAATGCAGGTTGTGATATATTTAACTTTTCTGCCGCATGGGTCATATGTTGCATTTCTGCTACTGTTTTAAAATATTCGAGCTGCTGAATTTCCATTTCGTATCCCTCTCTTTAATTGATAACTATTTGGAATGATTATGATAAAAACAATAAATTGTACTTATGTATTGTTAACACTATAATAATGTTAAACATCAAGTTTGCATATCAAATTTTAAATAAAAAAACAACACTTTGCCTAAAAAATTCTCATGTTTGTCACAACTAAATATTAAAGGAGTCTATTAAAATGAAAATCATTCCTCCAAAACCATTTACGATTGAGAAAGGTAATCGAGCCGTTCTTTTACTTCATGGTTTTACAGGAAACACAAACGACGTAAAACGATTAGGAAGATATTTATCCGACCGTAACTATACTGTACATGCACCATTATATAAAGGACATGGTGGTGACCCAAATACACTGATCCAAACAAATCCAATCGAATGGTGGAACAGTGCATTAGAAGGGTATGACGAGTTAAAAAAACGAGGCTATGAAGAAATCGCCGTAGCCGGTGTATCCCTTGGTGGCATCTTCTCTTTAAAATTAGGTGAAGAACGTCCTACAAAAGCAATCGTTACAATGTCAGCTCCTGCTTTAGCAAAAAGTGTAGATAGTTTACAAGAACGAATTATCGACTATACGATTAAATATAAAAAATTAGCCGGCACATATGATGAACAAGCGGATCAACCTCAAGAGTTGGCAAAAAAATTCCGCATGCCTTCTTTAGAATATTTACAAGGTATGATTAATGAAACAAGTGCTAAACTTCCAGAAATTCAAACTCCGGTTCACATTTTACGTGGACTTCGTGATGACGATTATTATTGTCAAAGTGCTGACTTAATATATAACTCTGTAAAATCTCGCATTAAGTCCGTTAAAAGTTTTATCAATTCAGGGCATATTTTAACCCTTGATAAAGAAAAAGAACTTGTATTTGAAGAAGTATATCGTTTCTTCGAAGGACTTGAATGGAGCGATAAAAAAAATCCAGTTTCATGATATGAAATGGAGAAAAGTTGTCTATATTAATAACGTATCCCCTAGCAAATTTTTGTGGTAAAGGTAATCCCAAAACCACAAATTCCCCAATTTGCTATAAAATATATGTCCAAGTGACATACATCCCTTTAAAACAAGCTACGTTTAAGATTCCCCGTCTTAAACAAGTAGCTTGTTTTTTTATTTCCCATTAATTTGATTCGATTTTTCCGTAAACCCCTCCACCACCGACCGTTATACCTATTTTTCCTTTCCGAGCAAGATCAATGGTATAGGCTAATTTTTCAGGAATGACCTTCGCTAAATCTTCCACCGTTACTTTGTGTAAAATATTCATTTCTGTTCCAAAAGCATTTAACATTTTTTCGATCGTTTTCGGCCCAATTCCAGGAATAAAATCTAAAGGGACTTGATGGGTATAGGGAGGTCTTTCTATTTGCAATGACGGCGCATCTGTTAATTCTTTTATCCGTTTTGATACCCCTTTTATGAACTGTTCCTTCCCGCAATAAGGACATCTTCCTTCTGTCTCCTCTATTATTTGTTCACCACAATTGGCACATACAGTTTCATGATATTTCCCTAATAACGGGTTTAAACCGAAGTTTTCTATAATAGTCCTGCCCTCTTGTTGATGAAGGACTAATTTTAATTCTTCAAAATTGGCATCAGCAACTCGCATTTTTTGATATTCACGGGCAATCTTTCCTAAAGAATGGGCATCCGAATTTGTCACAAAAGTATAGGGGGCAAGTTCACTCATTCCTTTTACCATATAAGTGTCCGAGCTTAATCCTAATTCAATGCCATCAATTAATCGGGGATCGAACACCTCTGTTAAACTCTTTTTTACTCCTTTACCATAAAGACTTTTAAAGGGAGTGAACACATGGGCTGGTATAAATAATCCCCCTAATTCATGAACTTTCTGCTGTAACGTACGCCCACTGCAATAAACCCGTTGGGAGCTTAAATGGATGTTTTTTAATTGACTACTTAACCATCGGGAAAAAACTTTCATCTTTTCGATTGTTGGAAAAAAAGCTAATACATGGATTGGTCCGTGACAATTTTCATCGTAAATTTCAATTTCAGCTCCTGGTATTAGCGTTGTCTTTTCGTATCGAATTCCCCCATTTAACAGCTCGGTTGCTTTTCCTTCTCTAATCAATAGTTCTATTTCTTCAATTACTTCTGGTGAATGACAATCAATAATACCGATTAAGTCCAATCCTTTTCGGGAAGTAGCCGTTTGTAAAATGTTCTGTAACGTTAAATTTCTGCTTCCTGTTATTTTTACTGCCCGTCCACTTTCCGTTCTGCCGATATGAATATGTAAATCCGCATAAATTTCTTTCAACAATGATGACACGTCCTTATAATAATTTCTTACTATAAATAATACCCTAATTCATACACTTTGTTACGAATACACATTTAAGTAATTTTCTAAATTATATTCTCCTATATATAGCCGCTGACAATAGTTATCCATATGTTGACTAATTTCTAATAGACTTCAATTCCCATTATCCTTATAATATCAATAAAATATTTCAAAAAATTGGGTTTAGAGGAGGAATATTGAATGGGGAATTATGCACATGTATTTCAAGGAACGGCGTTTACAAGTAAAACCTTTGAAGAAGTAGGCATTTTAAAAGACTATTTATTTTGCATTAATGAAAAAGGAATGATTGTTAAAACGGTCTCTCCCGAAGAAGAGCAGTACGTTACTTTACTTAGGGAATATGAAGGGAAAGACAATTTTCACCGTTTATTAGACGGGGAATATATATTACCTGGGTTTATTGATTTACATGTCCACGCCCCACAATGGGCTCAAGCTGGAACAGCCCTCGATCTTCCTCTTTATGACTGGTTAAATACGTATACTTTTCCTATTGAATCGAAATTTTCGGATATAAACTTTGCCCAATCGGTTTATGAAGACTTAGTACAAACATTGCTAGCAAATGGAACTACTACTGCCCTATATTTTGCATCAATACATAAGGAGTCCAGTTTGTTGTTAGCTCAAATTTGCGCAAGATTAGGGCAAAGAGGACTTGTTGGAAAAGTCGTCATGGATAATCCGGATCAATGTCCTGAATATTATCGAGATGAAAGTACGGAAATCGCGTTAAAAGAAACGGAAGAGTTTATCATTGCCGTCCAAGAGCTAAACGAACAAACAAAGCAAGGGGTTTATCCTGTCGTAACTCCCCGTTTTATTCCAAGTTGTACGGACGAGGCATTAAAAGGATTAGGGGTATTGGCAGCTAAATATAATACCCATATCCAATCCCATTGTAGTGAAAGCGACTGGCAACATGGGTATGCGATTGAACGATTCCATAAACACGATGCCTTCGCCTTAAATGATTTCGGTTTGTTACAAGAAAAAGCTGTAATGGCCCATTGTAACTTTTTAGCAGATAAAGATGCTAAACTATTTGCCTCTACAGGTACCGCCGTTGCCCACTGTCCCATTTCCAATGTGTTCTTCTCAAATGGGGTTTTACCAGCCCGTCATTTGCATGATTTAGGCATTGAGATTGGCTTAGGTACAGACATCTCCGGTGGCTTCTCCCCTAGTCTCTTTGATAATGTAAGACAGGCGGTAATTGCAGCTAGAATGTTAGAAGAAGGAGTCGATACAACGATATCCGCCGACAAACGGGGAGTTTCTTCTTCACGTATTACAACTAGTGAGGCATTTTATTTCGCTACTGCTGGTGGTGGTGAAGCGTTAAGCTTACCAGTTGGGCGCATTGAAGAAAATTACGCTTGGGATGTGCAAATAATTAACACGACGCTCCCATCAGCAAAGCTTCCGATTTTCAATAATGACTTAGAGGATATCTTCCAAAAAATAATGTACTTAGCACGCCCGGAAAACATTCAACAAGTATGGGTACAAGGCGAAAAAGTTCATGAAAGATAATCAGAAATTAATCGTTGTCCATTTTTGAGAAAAGGTTTTTCAATGAACGGCTACAATAGTTGAAGAAGAAAAAGAAATAATTTAATAAA
The DNA here is from genome assembly GCF_003711845.1 of Lysinibacillus halotolerans. Classification (GTDB taxonomy): domain Bacteria; phylum Bacillota; class Bacilli; order Bacillales_A; family Planococcaceae; genus Ureibacillus; species Ureibacillus halotolerans. Next base: position 24,320 of record NZ_RHLQ01000023.1, on the reverse strand, counting down.
TTCAAATTCGAAGAGAGTTAATTTGTATTAACATTCAATACAGGGGGATCAACTTTGAAACAAAAAATTGAACATTTAGGGAGAGTTAAAGAAATCAATAGGTTTCCTGTAAAATCCATTTTAGGTGAGTCTTTATCTTCCGCCTTAGTTGATAGTCGAGGCATCCTTGGTGACCGTTTATGGGCAATTAGAAATGAGAGTGGAAAATTTGGTAGTGGTAAGACTACCCGACGTTTTCAAAAAATGGACGATTTATTTCGCTATAAAGCTAGATATGAGGGGGAAATTCCCATTTTAACAATGCCCGATGGGACTGTATATCGAGGTGACCAAAAAAAGGTGCATGAAGCATTAAGTGAGTTGTTAGGGTTTCAAGTAAACTTATCAAAAGAAGAGTCAATTTCACATTTTGATGAAGGACCAATTAGTATCATCACAACCTCTTCGTTAAACATGTTAAGTAAGGATTTAGGGGAAACAGTTGACCCTCGTCGCTTTCGAGCAAACTTGTTAATTGAAACAGAAACAACAGGGTACTTTGAAGATGAATGGGTTGATCGGCTAATTCAAGTCGGAGAAAGTGTTACCTTGAAAATTGTTGCTCCCCTTCAAAGGTGTGTCATGGTAAACAATTCTCAAGAAGAATTAAAACAAGATGCTCGTATTTTGAAAACCTTAGTAAATAATCATTCGGCAATGTTTGGTGTTTGGGCAAAAGTTGAACGAAATGGTATGGTAAATGTTGATGATGAAGTAATATTTCTAAATTAATTGTGTTATAAGTGTTTAGTATTTACGAAGGAAAAATGATATAGAAGGCTAAAGACCGACTTAATCAAGCCGGTCTTTTTCATGTTCCTTTATTTATGAAATAACCTCTAGAATAAATAAAACCCATGCTGCTAAAAATAACAATCCACCAAGTGGTGTAATTGCTCCTAATCTTTTCACTCCTGTTACAGCTAACACATATAAACTACCTGAGAAGAAAATAACTCCAGTGAACATCAAATAACCTGCCCAGGATAATAAATTGGATGCTCCTAGTAAGGAATCTATTGATAAAATCCCGATCAAAATTAATCCTAGGGCGTGATACATTTGATATTGGACACCTGTATTCCATACTTCCTCGTATCGCGGTTCTGCAAATTTATCTTTCAATGCATGGGCACCAAACGCACCAAGTACTACACCTAAAAATGCTAAAATTCCACCAAACAATAATAAAACATTCATTTAAATATGCTCCTTTTATGTATAGTTAGTTTTAATATATAATTTTGGCTACATGGAAACAAATAAAAAAGCTGTATTAGAAGAGTACATCTCCCAATACAGCATACCATTATTGATTCGTAAAATTATATCGCTTTACTTCACCGTTATTGAACTTCACTTCCAGTTCGAAGGAAGTATAGTTTTCATCTAAATCAAAGGCGGTGATGACTTGGCTTAATACTTCTTCATCCTCTGTGTTTGCATTAAACGTTAGCAGCTCTAAATATTTCACAATTTTGTTATAAGCGTCATCCCCTTCAGCGTGAACATTATTTCGTTCATCTTCAAACTCTGCTGACATGCCCTTTTGATCATTGGCATATTCCACATCGTAGGAAATGTCATTGTCATACTCTACATCTAAATCAAAATGGGTAAAGTTGTATGGTGTATCAACATGTTCCTCTCCCTCATTTTGATCATCTGTTGCATTTTGATCCGTTCCATTATTTTGATCAGCGTTATTATTCGCTGTATCATTCACAGTATCTTTCCCTGTATCTGTAATGATTTCATCCTGATCACCATCGTTACATGCATATAAAACACCTAAAAGTAACAGGATAGTCAACATCGATTTTAATAATTTCATATGCTCACTCCTTTTTATTGTATCCTTTTCCCTCCTATTTTCCCCTGATTGAGGGAATTTATCCTTTTATACATCATTTATAACTATACTTTTTCTTTAAATTTTCCAAGTTAGGGGTTTTTCATAAATTTTTTTATTTCTCTCGTTTAAGGTGTCTCTAAGCTTTAACAGTTCAACGCGTTGAATCGTTAAATTTTTTCTATTGCTCTTCGTTTTCTGACTATATATAATGATTGAAAAGTTATTTAAAAATTCAATTTACATGAAAGAGGCTACTGCTATGAAGGATTTTATAAGTAAACTATTAAATGGAGTCAGTATTGCAATCGTTTGTGCCCTTATACCCAATGCGCTACTTGGAGAAATACTAAAGTTAATCATTCCGTATGTTCCTACTCTCCAACATTTGCTTGATGCTACTGTAATTGTAATGAGTATGCTACCTATTTTAGTTGGTATATTAGTAGGAATGCAGTTTAAATTAACGCCTATTCAAACTGCTAGTGTTGGCATCGCTACGATGGTAGGAAGTGGCGTTGTTAGTAAAACAGCAGAAGGGTTATTCACGATTAGCGGGATAGGAGTCGTCATTAATGCGGGACTTACAGCTGCACTATCTGTACTATTTGTTCAGTTAATTGGTGAAAGACTGAAAGAATACTCCATCCTTCTTGTTCCTATGTTAACCGTAACGTTTCCTGGGATGATCGGATATAGCATTTTGCCATATGTAAGGTCAGGTGCAGGACTAGTTGGAGAAGGAGTTGCTTATTTAACGAATTTGCAGCCTGTCGTGATGGGAGCATTAATTGCTGTCGTCTTTGGAATTATTATTTTGTCTCCTATTTCAACAGTCGGAGTGGCAACAGTCATCATGCTTTCAGGTATTGGCTCTGGGGCAGCTAACTTAGGAATTGTTGCAGTCGGTATGGGCTTATGTTTTGCTAGCTTTAAAGCAAATTCCCTTGGCACAGCTTTAGCCCACGTATTAGGTTCACCGAAGATTCAAATGCGTAATTTCTTTATGAAACCTACTATTGCTTTTCCTATGCTTATTACAGCCGCTATACTTGGCGCATTAGCAGGTATACTAAATGTGCAAGGGACGCCTTACAGTGCCGGATTTGGTTTATCCGGTTTAGTTGGTCCTTTAAACTACATTAACTTAGCCAATGGTGGTTGGTCTGCTTCAAACATCGCCATCATGTTAAGTATGTTTCTCATTTTACCTTTCATATTGAACTTGTTCTTCATCTACTTATTTAAAAAGAAACTAAAAATGATTCAAGATGATGACTATAAATTAGATTTTGAATAAATAAAAAAAGATGGACTCTTAGTTAGAGCCATCTTTTTTTATGGAATCGATCAATATTTGATTGTTCGTTAGTTGGCGTTGTAACATTTTAGCAAATTGTACAGCCTTTTCTCCATCTCCATGAATACATATGGTATCCACTTCAACGGACACCTCTTCCCCAGTTGTTGCCACTACTTTCTGTTCCTTCACTATTTTCATTACTTGTTTAAGTGCAAGTTCCTCTGAAGTAATCGTTGCATTTGGATTCGTCCGTGGAGTTAACTGGCCCTTAACATTATATGTTCGATCTACAAATCCTTCATTAGCTATTTGTAATCCTAGCTTTTTTCCTTCACTAATTAGTCTGCTTCCGGCTAAGCCGTATAAGATCAACTGTTTATCTAAATGAAAGATTGCCCTTGCAATCGCTTCCGCTACTTCTCCGTTAGTTGCCGCTAAATTATAAAGAGCTCCATGGGGTTTTACATGATGTAAAGACCCTCCTTCCGCTTCTATAAATCCCTTTAAAGCACTTATTTGATATAAAGTAATATCATATATTTCTGCTGGAGAAATATTCATCTCCCTTCTACCAAATCCTTGTAGATCAGGAAATCCAGGATGAGCACCAATCGCCACTCCTGCTTGTAATGCCAAGCTTACCGTTTTTCTCATTGTCGATGGATCGCCAGCATGAAATCCACAAGCTATATTAACAGAGGAAACATACTTCATCATTTCTTCGTCATTCCCTATTTTATAAATGCCAAAGCTTTCTCCTAAGTCACAATTGATATCAATCGTAAATGGCTTTTCCATCGAAAGTCTCCTTCCTAAATGAAATACAATCTCCAATCCGAAGCTGCGCCACTTTCCACAAATCTTCTTCTACAATTTTCCCAATAGTTGGATAACCACCAACCGTTTGTGCATCTGCCATTAAAACGATTGGTTGTCCATTTGGCGGTACTTGGATTGTTCCGAACATCGTCGGTTCTGATAGTAAATCTACCTTTCTATTTGTATGTATCGGAAGACCTTTTAAGCAATAGCCCATTCGGTCGCCCGCAGACAATTGATAGTTTGAACTAAAAAAGCGCTCTATATCTTGGTCCTTGAAATAATGAATGTGATGGCTCACTACAACCCTTACTTCTTTTGCATCTGAGAAGGAAGGAATCCATTTTGGATATAAACCTTTACGATATTTGTTTGGAGGAAGGTTCTCACCATATAAAATGATGCCTTCCATCACAGGACAACCGATACCAGCTTTAAGATAGGTAGACTGGCTATTTAACATTTCCTCTCCTTTAAAACCACCTAATGGAATTAAATAAGCAATCGCTCCCTCTGGACTAAATTTTAGTTTTAAAAGATCCCCTTCCTTTAAAACAAACGTTTTCCAAGGTTCAATTCCACTACCATTGACGGTTGCATTCATATTAGCACCAACCAATATATACTCATGGGTGGCAACGGATTGAAAGGTCATCCCACCATAAAATATTTCTAAAGCTGCATTTCCCTTCGTATTTTCTGCGATTTTGTTGCCTAATTGAAAGGATAATCGATCCATTGGACCTGCTGTCGGTATACCGAATCGCCTATAGCCAAAACGTCCATTATCTTGTAATGAACTAAATACCCCCTTACGGACAACTTTCAATAATGGCTTCATTTTTCTCCATCCTAACTTTCTAAAAAAGATTCTATAACTGCATTTGAATCCTCTTTCAATTGGTACTCTATTTCTTGAAATTGCTCCATTGTAATGCTCTTAAAGGATAACCGGTCTCCTGCCTGCAATAGAAAAGGACGCGTTCGATTTAAATCAAACAGCGGAATAGGCGTCTTTCCAATAATGTTCCAACCACCTGGAGAATCGATTGGGTAAATTCCTGTTTGTTTGCCACCTATTCCGACACTCCCCTTTTCCACAAATCGTCTCGGTACGTCTAATCTTGGGCAATATATTTCCTCCCGTAGCCCCCCTAAATAGGGAAAGCCAGGTAAGAATCCAATTAAAAACACAGTATAGTTCGATTCACAATGCATCTCCACGACTTCTTCGATTGTTAAGTTATTGACAAAAGCCACCCTTGCCAAATCTAATGAAAAAGGTGTTTCATAACATACAGGGATTGTTACTTTCCTGGACTCTTTAAACTGGAGATGAATAGAATAGGTATTCCACGCTTCGATTATTTCTTGTAATACCTTTGTATGGACGATTGATTTGTTAAAAAAAACTGTTACCATGTGATAGCTTGGTACCGATTCTATTACAATTCTTTTATATCGTTCGATTATAAATTGATCAAAGGCACGAACAATTTGAAAGGTTTCTCCGTTAATCTCTTCTCCAAATAGAAAAGAACAAACTTTCCTATCTTGTATAATTATTTTAGGAATCATTGGTTACCCCTCAAGAGTAATTACGTCTAAACTTGCTTCAATTGCCTTTGTTAAGTCGCTTATAGACCAACCTGGGATGTTCCCATGTTGAATCGCCAATTCATGGGAGGCAGGAATATGTATAAATCCAGCTTTACAATTTAACTTTTCATTTTGCACATAATGTAATACGGAATACATTATGTTATTGCATAAGTAAGTTCCTGCACTATTTGATATGTCAGCTGGGAATCCCAATTCTTGCAAATGATTCGTTATTTTTCTTATTGGTAAAGTGGAAAAATAACCATCTGGACCATTCACATCAATCGCTTGATCTAGAGGGGCAAATCCTCGATTATCCTTCGCACCGTCCTTTATATTAATCGCAATTCTTTCTGGAGTAACTTTATATCTCCCTGCAGCTAAACCGAGGGAAACAACTATTTCCGGCTGAATTTGTTGTACTTTTTCTAGTATTTTTTTTTCAGATTCATGAAAGTCAACTGGCAGCACAAAACTTTCCACAATCCAGTCATTCATCACACGACCATTTAATTTTTGAACGACTTCCATTGTCGGGTTTATTTTATAGTTTAAAAAAGGTTCAAAACCTGTTAATAATATTTTTCTCATCGTAATTCCCCTCACTTCTTTTTTATTTATATTACCATTTTTGAAAGTTTCTGAAAATTAAAAACGTAGGAGGAGCAATTGATCATTGCTTATCCTACGTTCCATTACGCTTCTTTTTTCTCTTTTGTTTTTCGTTTTCTTGTCACTGTTTTCTTTTTCGTTGGTGCTGTTCTATCAAGGGATGCTTGAAGGGCCGACATAAGATCAGTCATATCAGCTGGAATGACTGTTTCTTTTTCAGCAGCTGCAACGGTAGCTTCGCCATTTTTCTTTTGTTCAATTAATTCCAATAACGCTGTTCGGTAATCATCGTTATATTTCTCTGGCTCAAACTTTGCTGTTAGCTGCTCGATAAGTAACAAAGCTGTATCCAGTTCTTTATCAGCTATTTTATCTTCACTTGGTATGTTCGGAACTTCTGCTACACTACGCACTTCATCGGGAAAATGGATCGTTTCCATTAATAATGTTTCACCATAAACACGAACAATGGCCAGTTGCTCCTTCGAACGAATTGTAATTTTCGCTACTCCAATCTTCCCTGAATCACTTAGTGCCTTTCTTAATAACGCATAAGCTTTTCCTCCACCACTGTCAGGTGCCATAAAATAGCTTCGTTCAAAGTAGATTGGATCAATTTCATCTAACTTTACAAACTCAATAATTTCTACTGATTTATCTTCATTTTCTTTCCGAAGTTTTTCCAATTCCTCATCATCAAGCACAACAAATTTATTTTTCGAGTACTCATAGGCTTTTACAATTTCTTCATTCTTTATTTCCTTCTCACAAACTGGACAAACCTTTTGATAACTAATGGGACTATGACATTCCTTATGCAATTGGCGCAATTTAATATCTTTATTTTCAGTTGCTGCATGAAGCTTTACGGGGATATTTACTAATCCAAAGCTAATACTCCCTTTCCAAACGGTATGCATTTTTTTCACCTACTTTTTTGCTTATTATGTTGAGAACATTGGTTTTCTATGTATAACCAATTCATTTAATCAAAAACTAAAGGAAAAAGAGGTTTTATAAATGAAACCGATGCTATTAACTGCCGTTGACACTGTCCCTGACAGTAAAGAATGGCAATATGAAACAAAGTATGATGGCTTTCGATGTATTTTGGAGTGGAATGCGAATGGCCCGATTTTAATGAGCCGCAACGAAAAGGAATTAACAACTTATTTTCCTGAAATTATTCATTATTGTAATCGTATGAAAGAACAAGTTGCCCCTTATTTACCGCTTACTTTAGATGGAGAAATCGTTTATTTAGTCAACGATTTTAAAAGTGATTTTTCAACCGTACAATCTAGAGGGAAGACTCGAACATATAAAACAATTTCCGAAGCGAGCGAAAGGTTTCCTTGCAATTTTATCGTCTTTGATTTACTTCAATATGAAGGAAAAGATATTTCCCAGTTACCACTATTGGAAAGAAAAAAGATGTTAACGAAATTATTTCAAAAGTCACCATTAGGAACTAAACCGTCATATAAAGAAAAAGGAACACTTCAATTAATCGACGTTTACGACAATAAAGATGAACTGTGGGGAAACATTCGCCAATATAATGGTGAAGGGTTTATTGCCAAAAAGAAAACGAGCGTTTGGGAAAGTGGGAAACGTTCATCCCATTGGTTAAAGGAAAAGAATTGGCGCATTGTAACGGTGATTTTAACTTTATTTGATCAAACGAATGGATTTTTTAATGGGGCCGTTTATCATAATGGAAAATTAGAAGAAATTACAACCTTTCGCCATGGACTTAGTGATGAGGAATTTCAAACTTTAGCCCGCTTTTTTCAAGGGGAGGGAAATCAAATTACATCAACAACTTGGCAACTTCCCCCTTCTATATGTGTGAATATCGCATGTATTGATTTCGATTGTAGGAAGCTTCGGGAACCGCGCTTTCATTCCTTTCGATTTGATGCAGACCCAACTGAAATAAACTGGAGAAACATGCTGCGTCAACTCAATCCAATACCAGAAAAAGTGGAAATTACCCATCCGGACAAACCTGTTTTCCCATCTCTTAATTTAGTAAAAGATGATTTTATTTTTTACCTTCAACAGGTAGCACCCCACATTTTACCCTTTTTAAATAATCGTTTATTAACGTCCATTCGTTTCCCCCATGGTGTTCCAGGGGAAAGTTTTTATCAAAAAAATGCACCGGACTACGCACCGGACTTTATTGAGACAAAATTAGAAGAGGACATACACTATATCGTTTGTAATAGTTTAAATACATTATTATGGTTAGGAAATCAACTTGCTATCGAATTCCATATCCCGTTTAAAACAGTCGATACGTCATGTCCAACGGAAATTGTATTCGACTTAGATCCCCCTTCTGTTGATGAATTTTCATTAGCCATCGAAGCCGCCCAACAAATGAAAGCTATTTTTGATAAATTTCATTTAACGTCCTTCGTTAAAACTTCCGGGGGAAAAGGATTGCAAATTTATATCCCATTGCCAAAGGATACCTTTACCTTTGATGAAACAAGAATTTTCACAGAATTTGTTTGCAAATTTTTAGTCCAACAAAACCCGAATTGGTTTACGATTGAACGTATGAAAAAAAATCGGGGAAATAAATTATATTTGGATTATATTCAGCACGCAGAAGGTAAAACAATTATTAGCCCTTATTCGACTCGAGGAAATGAAAAGGGGTTAATTGCGACACCCCTCGAGTGGCACGAAGTCAATAGTAAGTTACATCCTAGTCAATTCCCTATTCCTATTGTTCTAGAAAGATTAAAGACAGTGGGAGACCCCTTTAAAGACTTTTTCTCTGTCGGACAACAACAACCTTTTAAAGCTGTTCTTCAAACTTTAAAGGAAATAACGAAAAAGAAATAAACCTCCATCACTTGATGGAGGTTTTTAAGTTAATGTTTGTATTTATTTCCTTCCCTATACGACCTCTAAAATATTGGGAACATAAAACAATGACAATGATTAAATCTATAGCGTCTCCTCCATAGTACATGAACATCCCGCCTACCTGTGCATCCATCGTTTCCACTCCTGCTGGCGGATGGGCATAAATCCATTTCGATAATATACTATGGGCGGCCATTGCAAGTATTAACATCGTAGAACGTAAATAAAAACTTGTACGATGGGGTGTTGGATCAATGTAAATCATTGAAACAGTAAAAACATACCCCGCTAAAAAAACATGTAGATGGACTAGCACATAAAGTAGAAATATTGAATGCATAGCTGCATATAGTCCCGTTGTATATAAAACCCAAAGTCCACCTACGTTTAAAACTGTTGCTAAAATGGGATGGGTAATCCATTGGACATATCGACTTTTTAAAAACTTCGTTATTACCCTTGCTATTTTTACTGGTGCTGTTCTTAAAACAAGTCTCATTGGTGATGCGAATACTAATAGTAGTGGACCTAACATACCGAGGAGCAAATGGGTAAACATATGGGCTTGAAAACTTGTGTGGGCTTTCTCGGCAATGGGCCCTATACACGCTAAAGCAATGCCACTTACACCCGCAATCCAACAAAGGGTACGATAGGCTGGCCACTTTCTGTATTTTTTATTGGAATAAATAACAGCAACGATATAGAAAATGATAAGCAAAACAAAGGGAATGCAAAGGAATAACCAATCAAAACTAGAACCCGTTTCATGAAACGCACCATGATGATGCATTACACATCACCTATCTTCTTTAACGGAGCAAGTGTCTTTTTCTTTTTTAGTAAAATGAGTCCGACGATAATCATTAGAGCGGCTAATACATTCCATACAACATCATAGTAAAAGATTTCAACATGATATCGGATTTGATGAATTCGCATAATTTTATGTTGAATAATGCCATCGTATAGATTAAATGTACCCGCCCCTACGTATACGGAACCCATCCATCTTTTAAAATTCCATACTTTTCTTTTCCGTAAATCCGCTACCATAAAAAGGGCCACAACCGTTGCAAACCAACTAAACGCATGAAAAATCCCATCAGATATTAACCCAACACTCGTTGTAGATAAATCGTAAAAGTGATGCCAATGTAATAATTGATGGAAAACCGCTTCATCGATAAAGGCGACCATTCCTAATCCAAAGAAAATGCCTGACCAAAAATTAAAAGGTTCATCATAAAGATTTTTTCTCTTTTCCAATCCATTCACCCTTAAACTCGTATTATGTACACTCATTTTATCCATCCTTTATAAAAGCTATAAGTTTAGGATGACAGAGAAAAAGTAGGAGTCCTCTTTCTTAAGAGTTCCCCTACTTAATTAATGGTGATGATGGATTATCTCGTGTTCATTTTGACAACAAAGAATCGAATTGTCGTGGGCGTGTTTTTCATCTTCAATTTGCACAGTAATGTGGCCGATTCCTAAGTGGGCTAAATCGTGTTCAATAGTTTTTAGCAAACTTTGACTTTCTGAAAGAGTCATCGTCCCATCAACTACCGCATGACAAGATAGTGCATTTTGTCCACTTGTAATACACCAGACGTGTAAATCATGGATATCTAATATACCTGGTTTACTTTTAAACACTTTAATAATCTGTTCCATTTCGATATTACTCGGCGCACCTTCCATTAAAACATGGACAGAATCCTTCGTAACTCTATAGCCGCTTATAAGGACGATTATTGCAACGATCACACTAGCAAGAGGGTCTGCCCATCCCCAATCAAATAACATAATCACTAATGCAGCAATAATAGCTCCAACAGAACCTAACATATCACCAATAACGTGTAAAAAGGCGGCACGTATATTTAAATTTTCCTTTGTATCACCACCGCGCAGTAATATCCAAGCAACAAGAATATTTACTAGCAAACCAATAATCGCAATAATGAGCATCCCTGACGATGCCACAGTTGGTGGATTAGAAAAACGTTGAATCGCTTCATAAATAATTAATAGTGAAATAAAAATTAAGGCTACACCGTTTAAAACGGCAGCTAATATTTCCATCCGTTTATACCCATATGTTTTACTGTAACTAGCCACTTTTTCGCCAAATTTAAAGGCAAGTGCTCCTATTCCTAAAGAAACAGCATCACTTAACATATGACCAGCGTCAGAAAGCAAAGCCAAACTATTTGTTACTACTCCCCCGATTACTTCTATAAGCATAAACGCTGTTATAATGACAAACCCAATTGTTAACGTTTTTTTATTTGCACCATGGGTATGATGATGGTGCGCATGATCATGTCCGTGTCCCAATGGAATGCCTCCTTTAATTTATTGAGTAAAAAAGATTTATTGGTCCTACTTACAAGAAAATCGTTCTAACTATGAATAGAATGCTCAATTGTTTGCTTTAACATATCCATTACATGCTCATCGTCATAAGAATAATATAAAGTTGTACCTTCTCTACGATATTTTACTAATCGTAAATTTTTTAAAAAACGTAATTGATGGGATACCGTTGACTGTCTTAAATTTAAAGCGTCAGCGATTTCATTAACCGAATATTCCCTTGTAAATAAAAGATTTAAAATGCGAATACGAGTAGGATCGCTTAATGCCTTAAATGTTTGTGAAACAAGAAATAATGTTTCTTCATCTAACTCTTGAGGATGATTTACTATATCTCCCATTGGATTCCCATCTCCTTATATATGATTATATATTCATATATTCATTTTATTCGAAAGGTATCTAAAATGTCCATTATTTTTCCATAAAAAAAGGAATGTCATTAAGTAATTACTTATGACAAGCCCCCAAACAAAATAATAAGCAGTCTTTTTACTTAAGACTGCTCAAAATAATCATATTTCATTTATCTATTTGAAAAATTTATTCCGTTTGTCTTTTTACAACATTGAAATTTTCTTCAATAAGTAACCAATTTTGTGGGAAAGCAAAATCTAATTTCCAGTAACTTATTCCCCTTAAGTTTAGCCGTTTCATTAAATTAAACTTCGCTTGAATCGATCTAGCATCTTCAAACCACACTTTATGGGCATTACCTTCTTCGTCCACATAATTAAAATGGGGAGCTTGGGCTGTATAATCAAATTGAATGGTAACATTATAATCTCTCGCTAACTCCACCGCTCTTTGTGGACTAACTGCCCGTGCGTATTCCCCACCTTCTACAAACGGAAGAGTCCAGTCATATCCATATAAATTTTGACCCATCATAATTTTATTCGCTGGCATTTCTGTTAAGGCATAATTTATGACTCGTTCCACTTCATTAATAGGTGACACTGCCATAGGTGGACCGCCAGAATAACCCCATTCATAGGTCATGAGTACAACAAAATCAACAATTTCCCCATGGGCTCTATAATCATGAGCTTCATACCATTGTCCGGCCTGTTCCGCACTCGTTTTCGGTGCCAAGGCTGTCGATATTAAAAAGCCTTCCCCATGTAAATAATCTGCTGCCCTTCTTAAAAAATTGTTATACGCTTCCCTTTGATCCGCAGGTAAAAATTCGAAATCAAAATGAATATCTGTAACACGGCCAATTCTTCTTGCTTCATCGACGATGTTTTCTAATAGCACTTCTTGAACTGCCGTACTTTGTAAAATGGCCCTTCCTAACTCACCGCTAAATTGACCATTTTCTAAATTCGATACAACCATCATTAACGAAGCATTACCCGCTTCTGCAATGTCAGGAAGTCCTTCAGTAGGAATGGGATCAAGGCTACCATCTCTTCTAGCCTCAAAGCTAAAGGGAGCTAAGTATGTTAAGTATGGTACTACATTTCTTGCTTCCGTTAACAATTCCTCACTAATCGATTCACCCGTTGGTTCAATATAAATATTTACCTCTGCATCTCGCTTTTGCATTGGCGGAACATATAATCGCATGCCAACATATAAAGGTGTATTGACATTAATTCCATTGACTTGCGCCAGGGTTTCGACACTTAAACCGAACCTTTGAGAAATAGCGTACAATGTATCGCCTTGTTGCACCCAATAAAAGCTGCCATAAATCGGAATAACTAACGCTTGACCGACGACTAAACGTTCTGGGTCTTCAATTTGATTTGCTTCGATAATATTTTGCGTAGTAGAGTTATAAGCTTGTGCGATTCCCCATAACGATTGACCCGGCTGGACAACATGTATTTGAATCTTGTTTCCTCCCTTTATCGTTCATGGTAATTACACCTAATATTTTATGTTTCTATTAGTCTCATCATAACATCTCTATTAAATAAAAATTCCTATTCATATGCCGAAACATACGAATAGGAACTCGTTAATTTACAATGTTATGCTCGTAAAGATAATCATATGTCAAATCGACAAATAAATATTCGTGTTCATTTAATGCCATCGAATAAGTACGAGTAAGTTCACCCGTTGCTATATCACTATAGATGTCCGAAAGCTCACCTTTCACATCATTCCGTAGCTTAATAATATTAAATAGAAAATACGGACGCCAACTCCAGTTTTTACCGATTGCCTGTTCCTCTACGTTCCAATTGCCATTTTTGCGAACGATATTAGGGGATATTTGGAATCCCTCTTCATTGCAAATATAAAACCGGAAGGCATAGTTTTCTAATTGTTTTGCTAATTGTAAAAGTTTATCAACATCTTTACCATCTGGTTTTGTATACTCAACAATGTTCGCAATTGTTTTTTGTAACTTCTTCATTTCCTCATATTTTACTTCTAACAGTCTTTTTTCTGTAGAAATAAATTGTTTACATTCATTGCGAAATTTTTCCTTCAATGTATCCTTTGAAAGAAATTGATTAGAAGGTTGTTGTAAATAAACTCCTTTAAAATAACGTGCGCCGTTTTTCCAAGCATGATGCAATTGATAGTCCGTTTGGATATTATCAAACATAAGTGTTGCACCAATTTTAACAGCTAATGATTGAATCGTCGTAAAAACATGGTTTTGGGCACCCCATACATTGTAGTTTAATTGACTTACATTTATTTTTAATACGGCCGGCTCTAACATGAGAATTTGATCTAAATTACTGTCTGAGCCAATATTATCTAACGCCACTTTCACCCCGTAAGTTTTTATATAGCGAATCGGATGTTGTAATTGCTCAAATTCACCGTTAAATTTATGTTCCGGGATAACTAAATAAATATATGGTAATAAACTTTCATCCATCTCTTCTTTTAACAGTTGAAAATAACCATCACCAAAATCCTCCATTAGTAAATTTGGGTTGCAAGGAAGGTAGAGACTTACTTGGCTTGACATAACTTCTTCCTTTGCTATTTCCATCGCTTTTTTTATTAAATAACGCTCTACTTCATTCCGAATATCTATAGGTATTGATTCATCATATGTAAAGTCTACAATGTTAAACATTTCTTCCCCGTCGGTAAATTCCCCTATTACTTCATACGCTACGATTACATGCTCGTCAGCGCTATAGATTGGTTCAAATAAGACGCTCATTTCGTCTAATCTTTCTAGTATATCAAGAACATCCATCCGCAAAACCCCCAAAAAAAAATTAATAACACACCACTTACATCCATTATACACAAAAACAGATGTTAAAAAAGCTGACATCGAGAAAAGGAAAATAAAAAAAGAACACACTTATTTTAGTGTATTCTTTAAAAGGTGATTTCAAAACACGTAGTAATAGTGAATAACAATGGGAATGTTTTCTTTATTAGATTATGAAGGAATAGTCGCTTTTGCTACACAATTTCGTTTTGATTCCTTCGCTTGATAAAGGGCAGAATCAGTTCTTTCATACCAACTTTCGAATGATTCCGAATGTTTTTTTTGAGCGACTCCTAAACTCGCTGTTAATCGGCCTGCAACTGGATAATTATATTGTTCGATTTTCTGTCGGATTCTTTCTGCAATATTATAAGCTCCATCTACCGTTGTATTAGGAAGTATAATGACAAATTCTTCCCCACCGAGACGAATAATCATATCCGAATAACGAATCAGTTGTTTTAGAAGATTACCTGTTGACTTTAGCACCTCATCACCAACCGGATGCCCGTAAGTATCATTAACCTTTTTAAAGTAATCTAAATCAACAATGACCATTGAAATCGGACGGTTTTCAATATCTGCTTGGTCCATTTTAATTTTAATTTTTTCGTTTAAGAAATGACGATTATAAACTCCCGTCAAATCATCTGTAATGGCAAGGTTTTTTAATATTTTATTTTTTTCTTTCAATTCTTCTGTTAAACGAGCTAGGTTTTTATTCTTTTCACATAATTCTCTTTCTAATTTCCGATGCTCTGTTATATCTCTAGCAGAACTATAAATATATTTCCCGTTTATTTCGGAACGCCATTCTAAATAACGGTAAGTTCCGTCTTTATGTCGGGTGCGATTTACAAAACTCGAAATAAACTTTTGATCTTTCAACTGTTCTAAAATTTGATTCGTTTTAGGAATATCTTCCTCATGAACTAACAATTTAAAACTTTTTCCTTCAATCTCTTCTGCTTTATATCCTAAAATTCTTTCATAAGCTTGATTAACTCTTATATAGTAGCCGTGTATATCCATAACAGAAAGTAGATCAATATTCACCTTTAAAAAACCTTCAATCTCATTATCTTGTAAATACTCTTTAGTAACATCAAAATAAATACAACCGTACAAATCATTATTTAGTGGGAAGGAGATGATTCGAACCCATTTCGGGACATTTGCTCTCCTAATATCTATTTGGGAAGGTTTTTGATTGCGAATGGTATCATCGAGAAACCTTTCCCATTTCTCATTATCTTCCCAACTATTAGGAAAAACTTCGTAAAACCGCTTATGTAATATATTTTCGCCCTTTATATCCATTAGCTCTTCATAAGCTTTGTTAATGGCTATAAATTCAAAATCAAAAGGGATTCCGTTTCCATCAAATAAAATTTTATGACAGGAATAGGGTGTCGATGAATTGATAAAAAACTGTTCATAAACTTCTGCTTGCAAACTAAACACCTCCCAAATAGGTTTTAGTATCTCAAAATATTTTTCACTTAAGGAAACTATCAATAATATTATCATTTCATTCATAATTTTTTAATTAGTCTATCCATCCTATAAAAGCTGATTTATGAGTACAAATTTAACACCAGCCCTATTTTTATACAAGTTATAAGATTTATTTATCAAAATGTTACTCACGATTAACCACCGTAATCGCTGAAAGAATAGTATTTAATTTGTACCATAATGTTTTAAAACTATTTTTAAACATTAAAACATAGAATTATAAACCAAAAGGATGTAAAGAAAAAGTCGCCTCACGAAGAGACGACTTTTATTTATAGATATTAGTATAACTTATTTATTTTTACACATTTGCTTTTGATACATTCGCATCTTTAAGTGCTTTATCATTCGCAGCGACCGCTTCAGGGCTTTTAGCACGTCTTAAGAAGAATGATAACACTAGGGCAACAACTGTAATAATTGCTGCGATTACAAATGAATACTGAATTCCATCTAATAATGCTTGTTGTGTAATTTGTGCTTGTAATGTTGCCATTTGCTCTTCTGACATCGGACCAGTAGCATTTGCCTGTGCTTGTGCTGCTAAATCTTCGCCAGTAGCTGTTGTTCTCGCATTCATAATTGCGACTAAAACGGCTGTTCCAATAGAACCAGCAACTTGTTGAATCGTATTGTTTGCTGCTGTACCATGTGGATTTAAGCGCAATGGTAATGAGTTTAAACCATTTGTCATAATTGGCATCATTACTAATGAAATACCGACCATACGAATTGTATAAACAAAAATAATATAGAAGTATGTTGAATCAACTTGTAATTCAGATAAATAGTATGTTGAAATTGCTGTAATCGTCAGACCAATCATCGCTAAAATTCTTGGTCCAAATTTGTCAAATAAACGACCAGTAATTGGTGACATAATGGCCATAACAATCGCACCAGGTAACATCATTAAGCCGGATTCGAATGGTTCGATACCACGAATATTTTGAACATAAGCCGGTGTTAAAATCATACCACCCATCATCGCCATTGCTAATACTGCACTAATAATCGCAGACAATGCGAATAACGGTGATTTAAAGATTTCCATACTTAATACTGGTTTTTCAATTTTCAATTGACGAACGACGAATAAAATAACACCAATAACACCAACGACAATTGTTGTAATAACAATTGGATCTGTCCAACCATGGCTTCCCGCTGTACTAAATCCGTATAAAATACCACCAAAACCGATTGTTGAAAGTACAATTGATAAGTAGTCTAATGTTACTTTTTTGTTAGGTAAGACATTTTCTAATTTCCAAATACTTAGTAATAAACTAATGATGGCGATTGGTAAAATCATTTCAAATAGTACGCGCCAATCATAATGTTCTACAATCCAACCAGATAATGTTGGACCGATTGCTGGTGCAGCAACCATAACTAAACCGAAAACACCCATTGCAGACCCACGTTTTTCAACTGGGAAACTAATTAACATAACGTTCATTAAAATCGGTGCCATAACAGAAGATCCAACCGCTTGAATCATTCTCCCCGCTAGTAATACACCAAAATTAGGAGCGATTGCAGCTAATAGTGTACCAATCGCAAAAACACTCATTGCAAAAATAAACAATGGTCTTGTTTTAAAACGAGTGATTAAAAAGGCTGACGCAGGAATTAATACCCCACTCACTAACATATATCCAGTGGTTAACCACTGTACCGTAGTATATTCGACTTTTAAATCTACCATAATGGTAGGAAGTGCTACGTTTAATAAAGTATTATTTAGAAAAGCAACAAAAGCACCTACAAAAAGAATACCAATCATTAGATAAGGTGGCTTTTTCAATATTTGCTCATTACCCATAATCTATTTTTCATCTCTCTCTCATTATTCATTTCAATCCCCGAAATACATTTTATACCCATAGTCCATTTTTTTCAACATAAAAATATTTGTTCACTGAAACGTTGAAATGAAAGTGTTTTCAATTTATACTTGAAGTATAAAAATCGACAAGAACTAGGTGAAAATATGAATAAAAGAAAACGGCAGATCATTCATGCTGCACGTCAACTTTTTATTGAAAAAGGTTTTAATGATACTTCTATTATTGACATAATCTCTACTGCAAATGTATCGAAGGGAACTTTTTATAATCATTTTGGCTCTAAAAATGAATGTTTGATCGCTATTTTAGAAGAAACACGAGAAGAAACAGTAAGCTCACGGTATGAAATGGCCTTAAATCAAGATCCATCGGATAAAGAAATATTAATTAAACAAATTGCCATTCTTACCCACGTAAATCGTAAACGAAACTTAGTACAAATCTTCGAATCATTAGTTGGAAATACGGATGCCGAATTAAAAAAAGTACTTGAAAAACATATGATAGCTGAATTAAACTGGCTTGCTAGTCGTTTAATCGACGTTTATGGTGAAGGCGTTCGGGAGATTTCTTATGAATGCGCAGTCCAGGCACTAGGAATGATCCAACAATCATTAAGAGTATTAACAATGGCAAGAAAAAAACAATCCGCTACACCAGAAGAAGTTGTACAAGTAGTCATGAATCATGTCGATGCGATAATCGAACGGCAACTAAAATCACAGCATATTTTAATTACATCTGAAGTAATTCAAGCATTACAACTAAAAATAAAACAAAAAGTCATCCAAAAAGAGGCACTGCTTGAACAACTTCAAGGCTTTTTAGATAGATTGACACCTGAGGATCCAGAAAGCGGAATGGAATATACGAAATATTTATTGAAGGAACTTGATAAAGAGAATGAACATATTCACATAATGCAAGCCATTCTGTCAGCATTTAACAAATCCTTCCGTGGTACATCCCATGAAGCGGAAGCGCATGAAATATCGATCACCATTTGGCGTTATTTGCATATGAAAAGAGAAACAAAGAAATAATCCTTCTATAAAAAAGCTGTACAAAAATTTGAACTGTCTTGTAAATGTTAGACAGTTCTTTTTTGTACAGTTTTTATTTATCCTATTTATTATTTCATTTGACTTCGTGCATAAAAAAATAAATAAATGGCAATACCACCAAATGGAATGATTGAAGTTAATAAAAATTGTATATTTGTATGAATCTCGATAAATTTAAAAAGAAAATCTGGTATTACTAGAAGAGCTAACACAATAACTAATAGCCACGTTTTAGACCATAGGGAAAATCCAATTAAAAAGAGTAACGTTATAATGACTGTAATGACTGTACCCATTTCACCAAAATGTAGTATAGGTGTATTCATTAAGTCATTAAAATAAATGAGTGCTACAAAAAGAGCAACCGATAACCAGCTCATGAAGTAATAAAGTCCAAATTCCTTCATTTTTGATACATTATTAGCAGCAATATACTTCAAGACAACGCTAATGGCAAGAACCATTATAAGACTAATTAAAATTACTCCTATTAATTCAAATAATGAGTATGATATAGGCCCTTGAATGGCATCTATTAGCACCGTATAAGAAAGCACTCCCAATATGATCATAAACAAATATTTATAGATAGTTTTAAAATCTGTCGTCATTTCCTGCGATAACGATTTCATATAAACTTTTGGTGATTGTCCGACAATATGATCGACGGTTTTCCCTTTAGCCTCTGCCTCCATTAAATGATCTTCTAATTCAATTAATTTGCCCTTCATCTTTACCACTAGAAAATAAATAAACATTTAAGTTTTCTAAAAATAATTGACTTTTCTTTGATAACTTCTGTTCCCTATCCATTTATTTTCATTCCTCTCGATTAAATATGCTATTCTTCACGCAACACTGCATTTACACTAAATTGTAGCTTTTCCCATCTCGTAATAAAGTGTCGTAGCTCCTCCTTACCCTTTTCAGTTAACGAATAATATTTTCTTTTTGGACCTGCAGTTGAATTTTTTAATGTCGACGTTACTAGTTCTTCTTTTTGCATGCGTAATAACAGTGGATAAATCGTCCCTTCACTAAAGGATTCGAATCCAAATTCCTCTAGTTTTTCTGCAAGTTCATAGCCATATACTTCTTTTTTATGGATGATAGCTAATATACAGCCATCTATAATGCCTTTTAACATTTGAGTTGAAGACAAATAATTCACCTCTTCAAATTAACTTGTATTGCAAGGTATTGAATTTATCATACCAAACAATATCTTGTATTACAAGATATTGAATACATTTCTTACAACTTCTCAAAAAAAAGCCAGCTACTGTATAAATACAGATAGCTGGCCAATCAACGTTATCTTCTTAATTTTATTTTAAAAAGTCTGGATCAGCATAAGCTGGGTTTGGATATTTATAGAATCCTTCTCCACTACTTACACCCATTTTCCCTTGGTCGATATATTCTGTTTTTAATTTTTCTGCAATTGCTTTTGCATATGGAGCACCTTTTTCAGCTTTTGCTAAATTAAGGTTATAAGGAGTTGTCATTCCAACTACATCTAAAATCGCAAATGGACCTGTAGGAGCTCCAGTAGAAATCATCCAGTTTTTATCGATTGTATGAGGATCTGCCACATCTTTCACCCATAAATCCATTGCAGCATCTAAAAATGGTACTAACAATGAGTTTAAAATATAGCCTGGTTGTTCTTTATGCAAACGGAATGGAATCATACCAATTGTACGGGCAAATTCCTCAACGATATCAGCATATTTTGCATCTGTACCTGGGTGCCCCATCACTTCAGCTGTATTGTTTTTCCAAATTTCATTAGCAAAGTGAAGATTTAAAAACTTCTCTGGACGTCCTGTAAACTCTGCAAATTGGCTTGGTAACATTGTAGAAGAGTTTGATGCGAAAATTGTTTTTTCTGGTGCAACTTCGCCTAAATTTTTATAGAAATTTGTTTTAATTTCAGTTACTTCTGGAACAGCTTCAATTACTAAATCAGCGTCTTTTACTGCTTCCGCTAAATCTGTGCTATAAACTAATCGGTTTAGAGCAGCTTCTGCTTTTTCCATGTCGTTAAAGTATTCACCGTATACACCTTTTAATTTCGTAAAACGTTCTTTCGCATTATTAATTGCTTCGTCATTAATATCATAAACAGTTACGGCATATCCAAAAAATGCACTTTGGAATGCAATTTGACTACCCAATACGCCACTTCCAGCAACGGTTACATTTTGAAGATTCATTATCATTTCTCCTCATATATTAGATTTAATAATTTTATTTTAAACCTTTCACCACATACAGATAACCCTTAAAATGAGGTATTATAGTAGAAAATATACCTACATTTATAGGGGGCTTAAAAGTTGATTAAGGCCATTCAATATGTATTGTTTTGTAAAATTAACCGGACACATATTATTCAAAATGCACGTTCCTATATTCAACAAACAGAAGAGCTATCTGCTAAAGAGAAGGAAAATCTCTCCTTATTTATAGAGGACTTTCTATCATTTATCTCAAAACAGATTGACGTCAAAAATACGAATGACTTATCCAATCAATTACATTTATTTATTCAAGTTTATATGTATGAAATTACAGGAACGTTTTTAAGCTATTTCCGTTCCGTTTTTGAACAAGCCATCATTCGTTTACTTTTTAACCAACGTCATCCAGAAACAGAACAAATTTTTATTTTCCAATCTAAATTAATTACGAATTTAACAAATCAGTACTTTGCCTCTATTGATGAGACAAACAGCTTGCCTAATCAAAATTCCATCTATCTTGAGAAATTAGATAAACTTAGTGAAATACTCATTTCCTCTTCTGGATCTGAGGAGATTCCTATTATTATGAATGAAATGAAGGAAATTTTTGAGTTTAAACGTTGTAGCTTCTATGCCTATAATGCATGGTCCAATGAATTTTACGGAATTTATGGTGATGATTTGGAACTAGTACAAAGAATTAAAGGAAAATTAACAGCAGAACATCCCGTCTTCAACTTAAAAATGCCTTTATATGTAAAAGACCCTTCTCCCTATGTCATTGATGTAGTGATCAAATTTTTTAATTTATCTTCCACGATATTTATTCCGGTTATTTACCGCGAACAATTATATGGATGGCTTACTTTCGATCAAAAGGGTGAATCTTTTGATTACTCGAAACCATTGCTTGATACGTTAGAAATAGCTGGAATACGGTTAGGCATGTTTTTAGCAAGAAAACCTTCCAGCCATCGGATTGACAATGAAGAGACGCTGACCGAAAAGGAAAAAAGTATTTTATATTTAATCTCTGAAGGATACAGCAATAAAGAAATTGCTTCCCTTCTATTTTTAAGCGAATATACAATCCGAGACTATGTCCAAAATTTATTATCGAAACTAAACGCCCGTAATCGCACCCAAATGGTAGCAAACGCCTTTAAGATGGGATATATATCATAAAAAAACAGCTTGGCTTTAGGTACAAGCTGTTATCTTAGTTCGTTCATTATACTTTTTAAGGAATGAGGTGTAAGTAATGAGAGAAGTCCCCATTTATAAGAGGGAAGATTTTCTTAATATTCTAGCTCTATTAAAAAATAAAACAAAATGTATCGAGTTAGTAATCCCATATGGAGATAATGAAAAGGATGATTTAGTTCAATTTTTAGAACCTTATTTAATAACGAAAAAGAAAGTGAAATCATGGACGGGAACGACTACAAAGGGGAAATCCTCCACCATGTATAAATACGAGTATACTGAACAGGATGAGAAGAAAATTCTTAAATTTTTACATAACTATAGTAGCTTCTTCTTTCATATTCAAGACTCTAATGGTTATTATAATGAAGTGAAACTGACAGAGTTTGAAGATAAAGATATCGCCTTCTTTGCTCAAAAGGGGAACTGTTTATTTTATACAATCACCCACGAAGGACTTGCTTATACAAGCTTAGAATAATAAGGCAAAGCTAATACGAACACTTAAAATAATCATAAAAAAGAGGTCTCTCAAGAATCTAATGAGAAACCTCTGGTAAAACTTTTATATCCATTTATATTTGATCATTGTTATGTCTTTCTGAATTGACACCTTTATCGAAGTCATCAGAAAACTCAGTTTGAGTAATTAAATTCTTTTTACGGTCAATTACTTGACGTTCCGTTTCATTTTCAAATAAATGATCGATTAAATATTTATGGTAATAAAACTCACCACCAGCAATAAATAAAGAAGCTAATAATGCTGCTGAAAATGCTGAAATATCTGGGTCGAATAAAAATGAACCTAATGCCCAAATAACTAAAAAGGCGAGTACTAAATCTGCACCAGTCGCCGAAATCCCACCAATTCGCGGTAAAATAAACAAATCCCCTATAAAAGCTACAATTGTTAAAATAAGACCGATGATCAGAATATCTGCAAAAGAAACGCCAAAGAATAAACTTAATACGATGAACAAAACCCCAATGGTCATAACAAGTTTAATAAAAAAGGCTTTTGTATGCTTCAAAAAACATCTTCCTTTCTACATCTTTAGCCATTAGGTTTTCCTGATTTGTTTCAATCATACGTTTTCTGTTATGAAGGCTTCATACTCCACATTTAGCTTTAACAGCAAAGATTATTTCGTAAAATAAAATGAGGTCTCTCAAAAATTCTGGGAATTAATGAGAAACCTCGATATTTTTACTTAGGCACCAGTTGAGCACTTTATTATTACAACATAACCACTGATATATAAGGATTTAAGGGCTGAACTTAAATCATTCCGTCTTAATTTTTGGTGAGATTCCTCTCTAAAAGGAGGAAATTTCTTCAGTTGATTCCTGTGGTTTAGCTTTTTTAATTCTTTATGCAATTAATTATATTTATATCAGTTAAATGCTTAAGTTAATGTTTAAAGTTCTATTAATTCAACTGTATCAAAACATCAACTTTGTTTGGCTCAATCGTTGAATAGGAAAGTCTTTCTTTCTCAATTGATGCACTCCATATCATTAAGCTATGACTTTATCAAAATGAATTCTTTTGTACGAATATATTGCATTTTTACTTATTACTTTTATCTGGCCTAGTATCATAAAGATATGAATCGGTTACACTAAGTTGGACAGATACTATAAGGGCTAGTAGACTTAACATACTAACCTAAAGGGAGCCTGCTATTATGCCACGTCAACGTCGAACTTTTACAACAAAATTCAAATTA